>NZ_JBFALK010000006.1:19602-364347 GCF_040656155.1 Microtetraspora glauca | reverse complement strand
TGACCACGTTCTCGATCGCCAACGACATCGCCAAGTACTTCGCGATCATTCCCGCGATCTTCGCGGCGGTCTATCCCGGGCTGGACGTGCTCAACGTCATGCGTCTGGCCAGCCCGCAGTCGGCGGTGTTGTCGGCGGTCGTCTTCAACGCGCTCGTGATCGTCGCGCTGATCCCGCTGGCTCTGCGCGGGGTGCGCTACCGGCCCTCCAGCGCCTCCAAACTGCTCTCCCGCAACCTCTATGTGTACGGCCTGGGCGGCATCGTGGCGCCGTTCATCGGGATCAAGCTCATCGACCTGTTCATCCAGTTCCTTCCGGGGATGTCATGATGGAACGTCTGCCAGGCTGGCTCCGGGTCCATCTCGCCGCGCTGCGGGCACTGCTCGTTCTCACGGCGGTGACCGGAGTGATCTATCCGCTCGTCACCACGGGCGTGGTCCAGGCCCTCTTCCCGGGAAAGGCCGGCGGATCGCTCATAGAACGGGACGGCAGGAGCGTCGGAAGCGCCCTCATCGGGCAGTCGTTCACCGACGCCCACGGCGCCCCGATCAGGACGTACTTCCAGAGCCGCCCGAGCGCGGCCGGCGCCGGGTACGACCCGACGTCGAGCGGGGCGAGCAACCTGGGGCCCGAGGACGTCCTGGACGTGCTCGCCGTGCCCGGGGCGAAGAACGCCGCGGGCGAGCCGGACACCGGCAGGCAGAGCCTCCTCACCAAGGTCTGCGCGCGCAGCGTGGCCGTGGGCGCGCTCGAAGGCGTCAGCGGCGCCCGGCCGTACTGCACGGGCGACGGGGTCGGGGCGGTTCTCAAGGTCTTCCCGGCCGTCGGCACGCCGACCCGGGTGGTCAGCGCCAACCAGGCATGTCCGGCGAAGCCGTTCATCGCCGGATACCAGGGCGTGCCGGTCGAGTGCGCCAAGCCCGGCGAGGACCTGGCCGCCGGCCGGACCGTCCCGGTGCGAGGCGCGGCGCGGGCCGTCGTCCCGGCGGACGCGGTCACCGCGAGCGGCTCCGGTCTCGACCCGCACATCTCGGTCGCGTACGCCGAGCTCCAGGCGCCCCGAGTCGCCAAGGAGCGGGGCATCCCGCTGGAGCGGGTCAGGCGGCTCATCACGGACAACACGACCGGGCGAGCCCTCGGCTTCATGGGAGAACCCGCCGTCAACGTGCTGCAACTTAACCTGGATCTGGACGGTATGAGGAGATGAGAGACATGGCGCGCGGGCGGCTCCGGATCTACCTGGGCGCCGCTCCCGGCGTGGGGAAGACCTTCGCGATGCTGGGCGAGGGCCGGAGGGCGCAGGAGCGGGGGCGTGACGTCGTCGTGGGGCTCGTCGAGACCCACGGCCGCGCCCGTACGGCCGAACTGCTCGAAGGCATGGAGATAGTGCCGAGGAAGGAGCTCGTCTACCGGGGGGTGCACCTCACCGAGCTCGACGTGGACGCGGTCATCGCGCGCGGTCCCAGGGTGGTCCTGATCGACGAGCTGGCGCACACCAACGTGCCCGGATCGCGCCACGCCAAGCGCTGGGAGGACATCGAGCAGATCCTCGATGCCGGGATCGACGTCGTCTCCACGGTCAACATCCAGCACCTGGAGTCGCTCAACGACGTGGTCCAGGAGATCACCGGCGTCCCCCAGCGCGAGACCGTCCCCGACGAGGTCGTACGGCGGGCCGACCAGATCGAGCTGGTCGACATGTCGCCGGAGGCGCTGCGCCGCCGGATGGCGCACGGCAACGTCTACCCGCCGGAGAAGGTCGACGCCGCGCTGTCGAACTACTTCCGCGTCGGCAACCTGACCGCCCTGCGGGAGCTGGCCCTCCTCTGGGTCGCGGGGAAGGTCGACGAGCAGCTCGACCGCTACCGGGCCGAGCACGGCATCGCCGGGACCTGGGAGGCGCGTGAGCGGGTCGTGGTCGCGCTGACCGGCGGACCCGAGGGCGACACCCTGGTACGCCGGGCGACGCGCATCGCGGACCGGAGCAAGGGCGCCGACCTGCTCGCCGTACACGTCACCAGGGCCGACGGGCTGGCCGGACAGGACCCGGCGAGCCTGGCCAGGCAGCGCACGCTGGTCGAGAGCGTCGGCGGCACCTACCACCAGGTGGTCGGCGACGACATCCCGCGCGCCCTGCTCGACTTCGCGCGCGGCGTCAACGCCACCCAGCTCGTGCTGGGCGCCTCCCGGCGCGGCAGGCTCGCGCAGCTGTTCTCGCGCGGCGTCGGCGTCACGACCACGGCACTGTCGGGTTCCATCGACGTCCACATGGTCACTCACGGTGAGATCAGCAGAGGCAGGACCCGCGGCTCCCGGTCGAGGGCCGCCCTCACCCGCAGGCGCCGCCTGGCCGGCTGGGGGCTCGCCGGGCTCGGCATCCCCGTGTTGACCGCCATGCTGGTCGCGTTCCGAGAGGAAGCGACCCTGCCGAGTGAGATCCTGCTCTTCCTCCTCATGGTGGTCGTCGTGGCGCTGGTCGGCGGCATGTGGCCGGCCATCACCGCGGCGGTGGTCGGGTTCGCGCTGCTCAACTGGTATTTCACGCCGCCCCTCTACACCTGGACCATCTACAGCCCGGAGAACCTGCTCGCGCTGGCGATCTACGTGCTGGTCGCGGTCATGGTGAGCGCCGTCGTGGACGTCGCGGCCCGCCGTACGAGAGAGGCGGCCAGAGCCAGCGCGGACGCCGAGGTGCTGTCGACGCTCGCGGGCCACGTGCTGCGCGGGGAGGCGGCGTTGCCGTCGCTGCTCGGCCGCCTCAGGGAGACCTTCGGTCTGGCCGCGGTCACGCTCCTCGAACGCCGGGCCGGCACCCCGCCGAGTCCCGGAGACCAGGCGGACCCGGACGCCTGGCGCATCGTCGCGACCACCGGAGGCCCGCCGTGCGCCTGCCCCGGTGCGGCCGACACCGACGTGGTGATCGACGACGATCTGGTGCTCGCCGCGCGCGGCCGGTTGCTGGACGCCTCCGACCGCAGGGTCCTGGAGGCGTTCGCGGCGGAGGCGGCGATCGCGCTGCGCCAGCAGCGGCTGGAGGAGGAGGCCGAGCAGGCCCGGCCGCTCGCCGAGGCCGACAAGATGCGGACCGCCCTGCTCGCCGCGGTCAGCCACGACCTGCGTACCCCGCTCGCCTCGGCCAGGGCCGCGGTCGAGAGCCTGCGCAACACCGAGATCGACTGGACCGACGAGGACCGCGCGGAGCTGCTGGCCACCGCGGACGAGTCGCTGCTCAAGCTGGACCGGCTGGTCGCCAACCTGCTCGACATGAGCCGCCTCCAGGCCGGGGCACTCGGGCTGGCATTGGGGCCGACCGCGCTGGAGGACGTCGTCCCTCGGGCGATCGACGACCTCGGGCCGCTCTGGGACCGCGTCGATGGGGACATCTCGGTCGAAATTCCCGAGGTCCTCGCCGATCCGGCCCTGCTGGAACGTGTACTGGCCAACCTGATGGCCAACGCGGTTCGCTACAGCCCCCCGGAGGAGAAGGTGCTGATCACCGCGAGCAGGCACGGTAGCCTCGTGGAGATCAGGGTCGTCGACCGCGGCCCCGGCATCCCGCCGGAGGCGCACGACCGGGTCTTCCTGCCGTTCCAGCGCCTCGGCGACCGGGACAACCACACCGGAGTGGGACTCGGGCTGGCGCTCTCACGGGGGCTGACCGAGGCCATGGGCGGCACGCTGGTGCCTGAGGAGACCCCAGGAGGAGGGCTCACCATGACCGTCACCCTGCCCATCTCCTGGGATACGGCCGCCGACTACGGTCCGGGGCACGACGGAGAACGAAGGGAGGGCGGTGCCTTCCCCACGCCTGACGGCGGGGTCTCCGCACCGGAACTCCGATGACCAAGATCCTTATCGTCGACGACGAGCCGCAGATCCTGCGGGCGCTGCGCATCAACTTCGCCGCCAGGCACTACGAGGTGGCCGTCGCCGCCGACGGCGGCTCGGCGCTCCGCCAGGCCGCCGACTGGCATCCCGATCTCGTCCTGCTCGACCTCGGCCTGCCCGACATCGAGGGCATCGAGGTGATCCACGGCCTGCGCGGCTGGAGCCAGGTCCCGATCATCGTGCTCACCGGTCGGGTCGGCAGCGCCGACGCGGTCAGCGCCCTGGACGCCGGGGCCGACGACTACGTCACCAAGCCGTTCGGCCTGGACGAGCTGCTCGCCCGGGTCCGCGCCGCCACCCGCCGCGCGGCGGCGCACCAGCCGGAGACCGCGGTCGTACGGATCGGCGACCACACGGTGAACCTGGCCGACAAGACGATCACCGGAGGCGTACGGCTCACGCCGACGGAGTGGCACCTGCTGGAGATGCTGCTGCGCAATCCGGAGAAACTGGTCAGCCAGCGTCAGATGCTCACCGAAGTGTGGGGCGCCACATATGTGACGGCGACGCACTACCTCCGGCAGTACATGGCCCAGTTGCGTCGCAAGCTGGAGCGGGATCCCGCCCGCCCGGTGCATCTGATCACCGAACCCGGCATGGGATATCGCTTCCGGCCCTGAGTCCTCGCCGACGTCCGGCGGCCGCGCAGGGGCGGCTTCAGGCGTGGACCTGTACCGGTGTCGCGGTCACCGATGCGGACCTGCGCGGTGACCGATGCGGATGCAGGTGGTCACCGATACGGATCTGGATAGCGATTCGGCCCAGCTACCGCTGCGGACCTGGGCGGATACCGATGGGACCCAAGTGGTTACCGGTGTAGACCTGGGGGCTTTAGGTGGCGATTTCCTGGAAAGGGGAGAGGGGACGGGTCGGGGGCGTCCCGTTCGTGGCGGAATGCCGCCGCACAGACAACACACGGAAGGACCCGTTGTCATGACGGACGGGGCGAACAGGGGACCACGACAGGGTGACGACCAGCCGGTGCTGACCAACAGGCAGGGACACCCCGTCTACGACAACCAGAACCAGCGGACGGTGGGGGCGCGAGGCCCGGCCACTCTGGAGAACTACCAGTTCCTGGAGAAGATCAGCCACTTCGACCGCGAGCGCATCCCCGAAAGGGTCGTGCACGCGCGTGGGACGACGACGTTCGGCTTCTTCGAGGCGTACGGGGCGCTGGGGGACGAGCCGGTCAGCCGTTACACCCGCGCCAAGCTGTTCCAGGAGAAGGGCAAGCGGACCGACGTCGCCGTACGGTTCTCCACCGTGATCGGCGGGAGGGACTCGTCCGAGGCCGCTCGGGACCCGCGAGGGTTCGCGGTGAAGTTCTACACCGAGGACGGAAACTGGGACCTCGTCGGAAACAACCTGGCGGTGTTCTTCATCAGGGACGCCATCAAGTTCCCGGATGTGATCCACTCTCTCAAGCCGGACCCGGTGACCTTCCGGCAGGAACCGAACCGGATCTTCGACTTCATGTCGCAGACGCCCGAGTCGATGCACATGCTCATCAACCTCTTCAGCCCGCGTGGGATCCCCGCTGATTACCGGCATATGCAGGGGTTCGGGGTGAACACCTACAAGTGGGCGAACGAGGCCGGCGAAACCCATCTGGTGAAATATCACTGGATGCCGCGACAGGGAGTGCGCAGCATGACCGCCGCCGACGCGGCGGCCGTACAGGCACACGAGCTTGGGCATGCCACCAAGGACCTGCACGAGGCGATCAACCGGGGCGAGTACCCCGAGTGGGAACTGCTGGTCCAGACGATGACCGACGACGAGCATCCCGAGCTGGACTTCGACCCGCTCGACGACACCAAGACGTGGCCGGAGGACCGTTTCCCGCCCAGGCCGGTCGGCCGGCTGGTGCTCGACGCCACCGTGCGCAACAACTTCGCGGAGAACGAGCAGATCGCCTTCGGCACCGGCGTCCTGGTCGACGGCCTCGACTTCTCCGACGACAAGATGCTGGTCGGCCGGACGTTCTCCTACAGCGACACGCAGCGCTATCGGGTCGGCCCCAACTATCTCCAACTGCCGGTGAACCAGGCCAGGAACGCCGACATCCGCACCAACCAGCGCGACGGGCAGATGACCTTCTACGTCGACGGTGAGGGGGAGAGCCCGCATGTCAACTACGAGCCGTCCATCAGCGGCGGTCTGCGCGAGGCGAGGTATCCCACCACCGACGAGCAGGGACCGGTCATCAGCGGACGGCTGACCCGCAAGCGGATCCCGAGGACCAACGACTACCAGCAGGCGGGGGAACGCTACCTGCTGATGGAGCAGTGGGAGCGGGACGACCTCGTGGAGAACTTCGTCACCCTGCTCTCGGAGTGCGACCGGCCGATCCAGGAGCGCATGGTCTGGCATTTCCTCCTCGTTGAGGACGACCTCGGCGTACGCGTCGGGACCGGCCTGGGGATCAACCCCGGAGACGTCGCCCACCTGGAACCGCTGGCCGGGCAGGAACTCACCGAGCAGGACCGCGAGCGGCTGGCCAATCTCGGCAAGAACGGCCCACGTGACGTGACCGGGCTGCGGATGACTCACTGTGTCCCCAACCAGCGCGTACAGAGGGACACAGGGCCGCGCTGAAACCGGACACGAGCGGCGCCGGATCTGGACGGTGGGCAAGTGATAGGGCCGGACACGAAGTGGCGCCGGATCTGGACGCGGAACAGCCCCGGGCTTGGGTGTGAAGCAGCGAGTGCAGGGTCGGGACACGGAGCAGGGCCGTGACCGGACACGGAGCGGCACCGGGGCTGTACGTGGAGCGGGGTGAAACGGCCTGCCGGGCTTCGGGTGGATCTTGCCTCCCGGGTGAGGCGGGATCCCAGCGCGGGTGAGGCCGGAGGTCACCACGCGCCGGCCCGGCCAGACCCAAGAAGTCAGGCGGGGTCCGCCTCGACGTCGGCGACGATGACGCTGATGTTGTCCGGACCGCCGGCCTCATTGGCCAACTCGATGAAGTGGCGGACCGCGTCGTCCCGGTCGGCCACGGTGGTGAGCACGCGATGGAGGGTCTCGGGGTCCAGCACCGCGGTCAGGCCGTCCGAGCAGAGCAGGTAGCGGTCACCGGCGTGGGCGCCGCGGAGGGACAGATCGGGGTCGGCCAGACCACTCGTCTCCACCGCGCGCAACAGGAGGGACCGGTTGGGGTGCTTGGCGGCCTGGTCGGGGCTCATCCGGCCGTCGTCCACCAGCGACTGGACAAGCGTGTGATCACGGGTGATCTGGTAGAGGGCGCCATCGCGCAGCATGTACGCCCGCGAGTCGCCCACATGCGCCAGCGCGAAGCGCGAGCCGTCCCAGAGCATCGCGGTGATCGTCGTGCCCATCCGCTCCAGGGCGGGGTCACGTTCCGCCAGGTCCCGCAACCGGCGGCTGGCCTCCTGCACCGCGTCATCGAGGGCGGCGACGGCGTCGTCGGGGAAGGGGCCTTCCTCCAGGACCGCCAGGGCGGCGATAGCCGCCGCACTGGCCACCTCTCCATGGCCGTGACCACCCATTCCGTCGGCTATCGCGAGCAGTCGCGCCCCGGCATGGAGCGAGTCCTCGTTCTTCTTCCGGGAACGGCCGACGTCGGATCCCGCGGCGTAGCGAAGTCGGTTGTGCGTCATGGTTTTGAGTAAAGCACTGGTTGAATGACTTCACAAGCTCAAGCTAAGCTGGGCGCCATGAGCCACGACGCCACAGTGAACGCGGGCGACATCGCCCGCCTAGCCGACGTCGGGAGAGCCGCGGTGAGCAACTGGCGCCGACGGTACGAGGACTTTCCGCAGCCCGTCGGGGGCACGGCCTCCAGTCCGCTGTTCTCCTTGCCGGAGATCGAGGAGTGGCTGCGTGCCAACGGCAAGGCCTTCGAGGTCTCGCTGGGCGACCGCGTCTGGCAGGGGCTCAGGGCCGCCGTGGACGACCTCCGGCTCGGCGAGCTGGCCGGATTCGCGGGAGCGTTCCTTCTCTACGTGCTGCGCGATCCCGACGGCTGGCGGCGACTCGCCGCCCGTTCCGATCTCGTCGTACGGCTTTCCAGCGAGGTCGCGGCGGCGACGGCCGACCTGCCGATCCGTCCGGGAAGCGCCCTGGAAGACGCGCGACTGGTCCGGTTGATCGCTGACTTGTCCGCGCTGCACGGGCCCACGACCGCGTTCGAGTTCATCTGCGAGCGCTATGTCGAGGCCCACACCCGTCGCCTCGCGGTCACGCGCGCCGAGGTGGCCGCGCTGATGGGACGGCTCGCGTGGCAGGCGTGCCCCGAGGGCGGCAGCGTGCTCGATCCGGCGGTCGGGGTCGGAACGCTCCTTCTCGCCGTCTCCGACGCCGCCGCAGCCCTCGGCGGCACGGTCCCTCGTGCGGGTAGGCGCGCCGGCGCCATGGAGATAGCCGGTGCCGTGCCGCCGATCCGCCTGCTCGGCCAGGAGATCAACGAGACGGCCGCGCTACTCGCCTCGCTGCGGTTGCTGCTGCGTGGCGCGAACACGCGGATCGTCGCGGGAGATTCGTTGCGGCGAGATGGCTTCGCGGGCGAGCGTGCGGATGTCGTGCTGTGCGATCCGCCGTTCAACGAGCGAGCGTGGGGCCATGAGGAGCTGATCGGCGACCCGCGCTGGGACTACGGAGTGCCGCCCAGAGGTGAGCCTGAGCTGGCCTGGGTCCAGCACTGCCTCGCCCATGTGCGCCCCGGTGGTCTGGTGGCGATCCTGATGCCCGCCGCCGCGGCGGCGCGTCGTCCCGGACGGCGGATCCGGGCCAACCTGCTCAGGGCCGGTGCCCTCCGGGCGGTCATCACGTTGTCGGCCGCGGGTCCCGATCTCTGGCTGCTTCGCCGTCCGGAGACGGGGGAGCGCTCGCCGACGTCGATCCTGCTCGCCGACGCCTCCGACGACCTCTCGATCGTGGAACCGGCGTGGCGGACCTTCGCTGAAGCACTGACTGGGACAGCGGCGAGCGGAGGACTGGCTGGGACAGTGGCGGGCGGAGGACTGGCTGAGACAGTGGCGGGGGCCGGCGCGTTGCCGCGCGCGGCCCGGATCGTACGGATCATCGACCTGCTCGATGACGAGGTGGACGTCAGCCCGGCCCGGCACCTCTCGCCGCGTAGCGATCCCCGACGCTATCCCGCAGCCGGTCGCAGACTCCGGGATCTCACCGAGGCGATGGCGGAGGCGGCGGCCACGCTGCCCGATCTGGAGGTGCTCTCCAAGCGGGCCGATCTTCCCGCGACAGCCATCACCGACCTGGTCAAGGCCGGGATGGTCGCGGTCAGGCACTCGGTTCTCAAGGCGGCCGACGCGGGTGACCTGAGCGTGCTGACAGCGGACGACCTGGCGCGAGGCGGTCCGCCGTCCGGCCGCACCACCTCGGTGCCCGGCCTCGTCACGGTGACGGCCAGAGACATCGTGGCATCGGCGACGACCGCGCGGGTGATGGGCCAGTCGGGGGCGGTCCTCGGCCCACAACTCTCGCTCTATCGCGTGGATCTCTCTCGGCTGGACCCGGAGTTCCTCACCGGTTTCCTGAAATACGCCGCTGCCCGGGGCCATCCGGGAGCCAGCCGCGTCGATATCCGCCGGGCGCGCATCCCGCGGCTTCCGCTCGTAGAGCAGCAGGCATATGGCCTGGTGTTCCAGCGGCTCGCGGCCTTGGAAGACGCCATCAGGGAGGCGGCAGAGGCGGGCGACGCATTGATCCGGCTGGGGTTGGAGGGGCTCGTTGACGGCCGTCTACGCCCGCGCGTGTGAAGGTGTAGCTTTTCCCGAAAGATCGACGGGAGGGGCGGATGGTCATCGGCGACCGGTATGAGCTGGACGACCTTCCCCTCGGCCAGGGCGGGATGGGGGCCGTCTACGGCGGGCACGACAGGCGTCTCGACCGTAAGGTTGCGGTGAAGTTCCTCCGCTTCCCTGGCGGCCATGATGAGGAACTGGAGCGCCGGTTCATCCGTGAGGCGCGCATCCTCGCCCGGCTGGAGCATCCGGGGGCACCCGTGCTCTACGACTTCGGCACCTACGATCAGCGACTCTTCCAGGTGATGCAGTTCATCGAAGGCGTGACGGTCGCCGACCTGGTCAGCGAGTACGGTCCGCTTCCGGTCCCGTGGGCCGCTGTGATCGCCGCGCAGGCGTGCGCGGTGCTGACCGCTGCCCACGCGCTGTCCATCTGCCATCGCGACCTCAAGCCGACGAACCTGATGCTCTGCCCGGACGGCAGCGTCAAGGTCCTCGATTTCGGCCTTGCCATGCTGCGCGAGTCGGATGGTGCCCAGTTCACCCGGGTTGGGCAGATCCTGGGCACTCCCGCGTACATGTCGCCTGAGCAGATCCAGCGCGGTGTGGCCGGGCCGAAGAGCGATCTCTACGCTCTCGGCTGCGTCTTGCATGAGATGTTGACGGGCAAGCCGTTGTTCACCGGTCCGACCGAGTACGCGGTGTTCGACAAGCAGGTGAAGGAACGGCCGCCGTCGGTGCCCGACGTTCCGGCCGAGCTCGCCCGGCTGGTCGCTGAGCTGCTCGAGAAGGATCCGGAGAATCGCCCGGCCGACGCCAGTGCTCTCTACGAGCGGCTGCAGCCCTTCGCCGTCGAACTGCCGATGCTGCCCGGCTTTCTGCACCCGCCGGCAGTGCCGAGCCCCGGTCGCATGTACGCCAGGATGGTCGGTCGGGTTCTCTGAACCTCGCTTGCCACGCCTACGCGGCGGACGCATCCCACCACACGTTTCCAACTGCGTTCGTGTCGTTCGGTCGGAGCCGAGGTGAGAAGGGAGCGCCAACCGATCAATGTGGCGACCGACTGTTAAGCGGTGGCCGCGCGGGCTGAGGGCCAGCACTTGGCGCCCTGAAGCGTCTCCCGCTCCAGCGTCGCGTTGGACGCCTCCGCGGCGGCCGCGGCCCTCTCGGGGGTCAGCTGGCTGAGCGAGGCCGGCGCTCGCGTCGGTGGAAGCGGGGGGAGGGCCGGGGGCCGATGTAGGCGAAGGCCCAGCGGTTCTTGCTGGCCCGATAGAGCCGGTAGCGGTCGGGATTGCGGTAGCGGTCGCGGTTGTGGAACTGGCAGGTAGGTCCGAGTTTGTCCAGGTCGGTGGCGCCGCCGTCGCTCCAGTTGTCGATGTGGTCGATCTGGCACAGGTGAGCGGGCAGGTGGCAGCCATCGACCATGCAGGTGGCGTAGCGGGTAAGGATGGCCCTGCGTTGCGGGGCCGTTGCGCGCCGGACTTTGCGGCCCATGTCGAGGACCTCGCCGTCGGCGTTCATGACCAGGCGGGTGAGGGTGGAGGTGTTGGCCAGGCGGTGGACATCGGAGACCGGGAGGAACTGCCCGGTGGCCAGCAGCAGTCCGGGCAGCCTGGGGCCAGACATCAACCCAGCCGGCAGCGCCCACGCGGCTACCTGTTCATCCCACGGCGACTCACCTGGCGGTGTTTGACCTGGCGGCGCCTCGCCCAGCAATGATTCACTCTCGTGTGATCCAGCCGGCTGTGATCCACTCTGTCGCGACCCGGCCGGCCGTGATCCATCCCGCCGCGACTCGCCTGGCGTTGAACCAGTCAGCGGTGATCCACCTGAAGGGGATCCACCCAATGGCGAGGCGCCCGGCTCAGCCCGGCCTGTGGACGGTCGGCCCAGTGGGGCCTTCCTCTCTTGCTGGCACTCGCCCATCGGTGCCTCAGCCTGGTCAGACTTGCCCGGCGGTGTCTCGCGTGAGGATGCGCCGAAGGGCGGGTCGGCAGCTTGAGAGGCAACGGGGTGGTCGACCGGGCGGCGGCTGGTGGATTGGGGACCAGAGGCGGCGGGGTGGCGGGTGGTGGGGTGCTGGTCGGCGGGCTCGGGGTTGGTTGTCCGGGTACCAGCCGATCGGGCGTCGTCCGGCCGAGGATCGTCGGGCAGTGAGGCGGCGTTCACCAACACAAGAAGCTCGGTGCTGACCTGCTGCTCCAACATCGCGATCAACGTATCCGCGTTCCGCACCCGAAGCGGACGATCATCCCCTTGAGCGCGAGGCTTGGCATACGCGTCCAGCAACGCCCGCAGTCGCGCCCCCGCCTCACGTGGAAGCCGGAACTCCCCTTCCACTCCACCAGAGGCACTCTCCCGAACCAGCAGAAACCGCCGCTCATAATCGGCATCAGCGTCATCCTCAGCGCCGTCAGGGTTGAGCACCTCATGCAGGTAACGACCTGCCCGAGCCACCTCCGCAGGAGTCGCCCGATCCGCCAACCCCACCAAAATCGGCTCCGCCAAAGCCGCTTGCTCATCAGACAACCGCCCCGTGGCAGCGCAGATCGCGGTCACCTGCCCCTCGGAAAGGCTCCCCGCAGCGAACCGCTCACGCACAGCCGGCAGCCGCGCCAACTCCACAGCCAATCCGAGCAAGCGGCCCGCCGCCGACGTCGTCATCCCTGCCGCGCCCCGCAACCATGACCTCGTCGACGCATGTCCGTACGCCCGGGCCTCACCAGCGGCGTGCACCCGTTCCACCCGCGCCGCGATCGCCGACGTCAACCGATCCCGCGCGTACAGCAGATCCTGCGCCTCGGCCAGACACACCCCCGCCGACTCAGGCAGCATCGCCGCCGCCAGC
This sequence comes from Microtetraspora glauca, assembly GCF_040656155.1. Taxonomy (NCBI): domain Bacteria; kingdom Bacillati; phylum Actinomycetota; class Actinomycetes; order Streptosporangiales; family Streptosporangiaceae; genus Microtetraspora; species Microtetraspora glauca. The sequence goes on along the minus strand of NZ_JBFALK010000006.1, from coordinate 351,879 downwards.
GCGGAGGCCGCCTCAGCCACCGCCGCCACCACCGGCCACGAAGCCCGACCCCGATCCGGGTCCTGATTGCGATCCCGCCGCTGGCCCGGCTCCTGAACCGACTCTTGGTCCTGGTCTCGCCCCTGACCCAAATCTCGCCCCTGACCCTGGTCTCGCCGCGGCGTCCGATCTCGCCCCTGAGCGCTGTCGCGAGCATTTCCACAGACGTTGTCGCGGGCGTTGTCCTGGGGTTCGATGCGTGCATTGTCGGAGGCGCCGCCATTGTTGGAGGCGCGTTCGAAGGCAGCGAGAGCGTCGTCGAATGCCTCATCGAGAGCGGTCGCCGAACTGCCCCGCGATGCGCGGGCCGCTCTGAGCGCCGCCACCTGTGCCCACCACTCCGCATCAAACGGTCCTTTACGAGGACGGCGTGACCGATTTTCCGTGGAAAACTCGAAAGACCCGAATGCTCCGTTCACGCCACCTCCCGATCGAGTTTCGAACGCCTACGCGAATCATTGCATAGGACAACCGCGAGCCTGACGAGTTATCCACAGGCGATTCGATGGAGGTATCTGGTCAATTGACCTATTTATTCATGTCCGTGAATCGGCTGTGGGTGCGGCGGACATCTACGTCGAACTGGTGGCCGACCTGGAGATCGGCCAGGGGTGGATATCGGCGTCACGGTTCGCACGCCTCTTCGAGCGGGTAGCGCTTTATGGCCGGTCGAGCGGTCCATGGCCAAGGTACGTACAAAAGGGGCCGTGGGATGATCGTGAAGCGATGAGTCTCAGGCCGCAGCTCTCGTGACCGCCTAACTGTTCCGTGCGCCAGGGTCCTGACCCGGCCACGTTCTTGATCACTGCGGCTGGTCCGGGAGGGAAATCAGCGTAGGTGACGGCCTTCGATGAGTATGAGCGCAGGGCATGGGCCGGTCGAGCGGCCGCGTTCGCGGGGAGCTTCGCGAAGCTCTGTGCGCATCCCGTGCCGCAGTTGCTTGACGCCGCGGCGGTCCGGGAGGGCGTCCGGGTCCTCGATGTTGGGACTGGGACGGGGACGGTGGCCGCGGCGGCGTGCGAGCGGGGCGCGAAGGTGACCGCGGTCGATGCCGAGCCGAGCATGGTGGAGTTGGCGGGACGGGCTGTCCCCTCCGCCGAGGTCCTGTCGGCTGTACTGCCTGACCTTCCCTTTGAGGACGGTGTGTTCGACGCGGTGGTCGGCAACTTCGTGATCAATCACGTTGGACGGCCAAAGGACGCCTTGGCGGAACTCCGCCGGGTGGTCCGGCCCGGAGGGCGGATCGCGCTGACGATCTGGGCAGTGCCCGCGCCTCCCGGCCAGGCACTGCTCGGGCGGGCGGTGGAGGCCGCAGGGGCAACCCGGCCGGCACATCTGCCTCCGCTCGCTGCCGAGGATGATTTCCCACGCGACCCCGAGGGCATGGCCGGACTGCTGGCCTCGGCGAGACTGCGCGAGGCGACGTGCGAAACGCTGCGCTGGGAGCATCGGGCCGGCGCCGAGGAGTGGTGGAGCGGGGCCGCCGCCGGGGTGGCCTTCATCGGCCAACTCCTGCTGAGCCAGCCCGAAGAGACCCGCGTGGAGATCAGGCGGCACTTCGACGTGCTGTCCCAGGAATTCCTCGGTGCGGACGGTCGGCTGGTCCTTCCGCACGCCGCATTGCTGGCGAGTGCCCGCCGCTGAGCCGGGACTGGTCCGGAGCCGCGGGCACTTCGGGCGCCTGGCCGTCCTCGTCCAGGGTCCGGGGCAAGGCGAGCCCCAAAGGAGCAGCGGAGTGATCTCGGGTGGTGAGTCAAGGCATCGAGCGTGCCTCATCGGCGACGAGCTCGCGGGCCGGTGACTCGCGGCCGGGGCACACGGGGACCTCTGGAGATCCGTTGTAACAACGCCTCAAAACCCCAGAAAGTGCCCATTATTCGCATCGACTTTATGCTGACTTTTATTGCGACTTTACGCCATACTGCATGTGTCTCAGGGGGCGAGATAAACGGTGGGAGTCAATGGGGCGCTTCGTCGATGCGGTGCTGGAGTTCCCGACGGTGCTGTTCAGCTTCATGCTGGTCGTCGTCATCGTCTACTGGGTTCTCGTTCTGCTCGGCGGCCTCGGCATGGAGCTGTCGGATGACTTCCTGACCAGCCTCGGCCTGCGCGGAGTGCCGGGCGCGGTCGCGCTTTCGCTGCTGCTCGTGGTGGCCTGGTTCGTCAGCCTGGTCGGTGTGGTGCTCGTCGAGGGCACGCCGGCACGGGCCGCCGTTCTCGTGGTCGCGCTGCTCGCCGGGTGGTTGTGCGCCGGGCTGGTGGCGCGGGCGAGCCGCGCGATGTTCCCCGCCGCGGCGCCGCCGTCCAGGGCCGATTTCGTCGGCCGGATGTGCGTCATACGCACCGGGCGGGTGGGGACCGACTTCGGCCAGGCCGAGGTCACCGCCGACGACGGCTCTTCTGCCCTCGTCCAGGTGCGCCAGACCGGAGACGAGGATCTCCGCGCCGGCAGCTCCGCTCTCATCTTCGATTACGACCCCGAGGGCGAGTTCTTCTGGGTCATGCCGTACGACCTTCACTAGCAGGGGATCTCCGATGGACGTGATCAGCACCGGGACGGGCGTGCTTCTCGCCGTTCTCCTCCTTGTCGTCATCAGCGCGGTCGTCATCGTCAGCCGCCTTTACCGCAAGGTCGAGCAGGGCATGGCGTTGATCGTCTCCAAGATGCGGCGCGTCGACGTGACCTTCACCGGTGCCGTCGTACTGCCCGTTCTGCACAAGGCCGAGGTGATGGACATCTCGGTGAAGACCATCGAGATCACGCGGACCGGCCACGAAGGGCTGATCTGCCGCGACAACATCCGGGCCGACATCCGGATCACGTTCTTCGTGCGGGTGAACAAGACCGTCGAGGACGTCATCAAGGTGGCCCAGGCCATCGGCACGGTGCGCGCCAGCGACGAGGCGACGCTGCAGGAGCTGTTCAACGCCAAGTTCTCCGAGGCGCTCAAGACCGTCGGAAAGCAGCTCGACTTCGTCGATCTCTACACCAAGCGTGACGAGTTCCGCGACCAGATCATCCAGGTGATCGGCACCGACCTCAACGGCTACAGCCTGGAGGACGCCGCCATCGACTTCCTGGAGCAGACGCCGCTGGCTCAGCTCGATCCCGCCAACATCCTCGACGCCCAGGGCATCCGCAAGATCACCGAGCTGACGGCGATCGAGCACGTCCGTACCAACGAGTACCAGCGCAACGAGGAGAAGGAGATCACCCGCCAGAACGTGGACGCGCGGGAGGCGATCCTCGAACTGGAGCGGCGGCAGGCCGACGCCGAGGCCAAGCAGCGGCGCGAGGTCGACACCGTACGGGCACGGGAGGAGGCCGAGACCGCCCGCGTGCAGGCGGAGGAGCGGCTCAAGTCCGAAGGGGCCAACATCCGGACCGAGGAGCAGCTCGGCATCCAGCGCCAGAACCGCGAGCGGGAGATCGCGGTGGCGACGAAGAACCGCGAGCGGGTCATCGCCATCGAGAACGAGCGGATCGAGAAGGACCGCCTGCTGGAGGTCATCGCGCGCGAGCGGGAGACCGAGCTGTCGCGCATCGCCAAGGACAAGGAACTCGAGGGCGAGAAGCGGGCGATCGCCGAGGTGACGCGGGAGCGGATCGCCGTGGAGAAGACGGTCGCCGAGCAGGAGGAGAGCATCAAGCGCCTGCGCGTCGTGGAGGAGGCCGAGCGAGTCCGCCAGGCGCTGATCATCCAGGCCGAGGCCGAGGCGCAGGAGAACCTGGTCAAGGACATCAAGGCCGCCGAGGCCGCCGAGCAGGCCGCCGCGTTCAAGGCGCGCGAGGAGCTCGTCCTGGCCGAGGCTCGCCAGAAGGCGGCCGATCTCGACAGCCAGGCCAAGATCCGCCTCGCCGAGGGACTGCGGGCCGAGGCGGCCGCCGTCGGCCTCGCCGAGGTCCAGGTACGCGAGCGGGACGCCGAGGCGATCGAGAAGGTCGGCCGCGCCGAGGCCGTCGTGGAGCGCGAGAAGGGGCTGGCCGCCGCGCTGGCCGTGGGGGAGCGGCTCAAGGCGGAGGCCGAGGGCGAGCAGGCGAAGGCCGTCGCCGCTGCCGCCGCCGTGGGCGAGAAGTTGAAGGCGGAGGCGGAGGGTCTCAAGGAGAAGGCCGAGGCCATGGCGGCCCTGGACGAGGCGAGCCGCGGGCACGAGGAGTACCGGCTCCGGCTGGAGGCCGAGAAGGAGATCCGTCTCAGGAACATCGACGTCCAGAGGGAGATCGCGGACGCGCAGGCGACCGTGCTGGCGGCCGGTCTGGAGAAGGCCGACATCGACATCGTCGGCGGCGACACCGTCTTCTTCGACCGGCTGATGAACGCGATCACGGCGGGCAGGAGCGTGGACGGCTTCGTCGAGAACTCCGCCGTGACGCGGGCGCTGGCCGGACCGTACCTGGACGGGTCGGCGAGCCTGCCCGCCGACCTGGCGCGACTCGTCGGCTCGCTGGACACCGCCGACGTACGGAATCTCACGCTGTCGGCGCTGCTGCTCAAGCTGATCAATGCGGGCGGTCCGGACACGGACAAGCTCCAGGACCTGCTGAGTACGGCCCAGCGCCTCGGCGTCGCGGAGCGGCCGGTGGCGGCGCTCAACTCGGTCGAACACTGACGCGAGGCGCGTGAGGCGCGGTGGGACGGAACGCTGAGACGAGGCACCGAGGAACCCTGTGACCGACCCCGTTGTGACTGAATCCGTGACCGGACCCGCGACCGATACGGCGGCCGGACCCGTGACCGGACCCGTACCTGCGACCGGACCCGTACCTCCGACCGGACACGCGGCGACCGGACCCGCGACCGACGCGGCGGCCGGGCGGGTGGCATCCGTGACCGGGCCCGCGGCCGGCTCGGCCGCCGAGGTCGCGGGTACGCCGCCCGAGCTCGACTCCAGTACGTACGAGGTGCTGCGGGCCCGGCTTACCGAGCAGGCCAGGGAGCTGCTCCACCGGGCCGAGGAGTTGAACGCGCAGCGCCTGAAGGTCTTCGGCGGCGCCGATTTCCGCCTGCTCGGCACGGCCCGCGTCCGTACCGAGAACAACTGCGTGCCGCGTGACATCGTCTCGCTGGGCGAGGTCATGCTGTTCGGCTACAACGTGTTCATCGGGCTGAAGTCGGCGACGACCGTCCGCGACGTGTTCTCGTTCCACCGGTTCACCCGCGAAGGTGACACCTTCCGGTTCGACGAGGTCCCGGGGTTGTTCGACGATCCGCAGTTCGAACGGGACTTCGGCGAGCTGTACCGCTACTACAGCGACACCAGGCTGCTGCAGCTCCGGAAGCTGGAGGGGCGGCTGCTGGCCGTCTTCCAGACCGGACCGCAGGACGTCCGGGTCCTGCGGTGGAGCGTCGAGAACGACGGCACGATCCAGTACCTGGATAATCGCGGCGAACGCGACCACGTGTTCCCGCCGTCGCACGACTTCGAGTGGATCGAGACCACGCGGGACGATCACGTTCTCGGCCGGCACCCGCACATCTCGATCGCCGACGAGCTGTTCGTCGAGACCGTCGGCGGCGACCTCACCATCAAGATCGAGAACAACACCGAGACCGGTGAGGGCATCTACCGGGAGCCCGTCGCGGAACCGCTGCAGAGCCTGGCCGACGCGGACGTCCACCACGCCAGGGTCGGGCCGCTGATCCTGCTGCGCGTACGGCCGTACAACGAGAAGGAATGGCGGTACCTGGTGTTCAACACCAGGACCAGGAACGTGGAGCGCCTCGACGGCATCGGGCAGGCCTGCCAGCGGCTTCCCGAGGACCAGGGGATCATCTTCCCCGGCGGATACCACCTGACCACCGGCGTCGTGAAGACGTTCGACCTCGACGTCGCCGACCTGGAGTTCGAGCGCGTCATCCGCTCCCCCAACGGGGAGGACGTGCTGTACGTCTTCCACGCGCGGGCCGAGGGCCGGTCGCTGCTGCTGCCGTACAACGTGATCCGCAAGGAGGTGAGCAACCCGATCACGTGCCACGGGTACTCGCTCTTCGAGGACGGCACGCTCGTGTACTTCCGGATGCCGGCGCCGGTCTCGGGCGAGCAGGGCCGGGCGGTTCCCGAGGAGCCGACCCGGGTCCACCTCATGCAGATCTGGCAGACGCCGTACGTGTCGGACGTCTACGCGGCGGGCCGGCCGGTGGGCACGGGACCGCTGGAGCGGATCGGCAACGCCGACCTGGTGCGGGGGATCTCCGACTGCCTGTCCGTCGTCCGGATGGCCGACGCGATGGCGCCGTCGGTGCCGGTGTTCGAGGGGCTCATCGCCGCCTGCGTACGGATCACCGACCAGTACCACTGGCTGGACGAGCACGATCTGCGGTCCGCGGTGGGAGCCGTCCGGGGGACCGCCGAGCAGGTGCTCGACGAGTTCGAGCGGGTCGAGTCGCTCACCGGCCAGGCCGCGGCGGCGCTGGACGAGGCCGCGGAGCGGATCGCCGTCCTGGTACGGCAGGTGCGGGGTGAGGCGCCGAGGGCCGCCGGCGAATGGGTCGGGCAGCTGGCCGAGCTCCGGCGCGAGCAGGGCCGCCTCGCGACCCTGCGGGAGGTCCGCTACGTCGACGTCCAGCGGGTGGACGCGCTGGCCGCAGAGTTCGAGGCCGAGATCGGTGCGGCCGCGCGGAGGGCGGTCGACTTCCTCCAGGGAGCCGACGCGTTCACCGGATACCACGCCGAGGTGGACCGGCTCGTCGCCGACGCCCAGATGATCGGCACCGTCGCGGAGGCCGGACCCGTCGGCGAGCGTCTGGCCGGACAGACCGAGGGCCTGGAGGTCCTCACCGAGGTCGTCGGCGGGCTCGACATCGCCGACGCGACGGTCCGTACCGGCATCCTGGAGCGCGTCGCCGAGGTGCTCGCCGGGATCAACCGGGCGCGGGCGACGCTCGCCGCGCGGCGGCGTGAGCTGCTCGCGGCCGAGGGCAGAGCCGAGTTCGCCGCGGAGTTCGCCCTCCTCGGCCAGGCCGTCACCGCCGCGCTCGCGCTCGCCGACACGCCTGAGAGCTGTGACGAGCAGATGGGGAGGCTGCTGCTCCGGCTGGAGGACCTGGAGTCCCGGTTCGGGGACTTCGACGACTTCGTGGAGAAGCTCTCGGCCAGGCGTGGAGACGTCTACGAGGCGTTCTCCTCGCGCAGGCAGACGTTGCTGGACGTGCGGGCACGCCGAGCCGAACGGCTGGTCACCTCGGCCGGTCGCATCCTGGAGAGCGTGCACAGGCGGGCGGCGAGCCTGGGCTCGATCGACGAGGTGAACACCTACTTCGCCTCGGATCCGATGGTGGCCAAGCTGCGCTCGGTCGCGGAGGAACTGCGGTCCCTCGGCGACCAGGTACGCGCGGACGAGCTCGACGGGCGCGTCAAGGCGGCCCGCCTCGACGCGGGACGGGCGCTGCGCGACCGCCTCGACCTGTACGCGGACGGCGGTGAGACGATCAGGCTCGGCCGCCACCGGTTCGCGGTCAACACCCAGCAGATCGATCTCACGCTGGTCCCGATGGAGGGGCGGATGGCGTTCGCGATCACCGGGACCGACTACCGGTCTCCCGTCGAGGAGGAGTCGTTCCACCGGACCAGGACCTTCTGGGACCAGGTTCTCGTCTCCGAGTCGCCCGAGGTCTACCGGGCCGAGCATCTCGCCACGTCGATCCTCGACCTGGCGGAGTCGTCCTCTGGGGACGGCCTGACGCTGGACGCGCTGCACGCCGCTCTCGCCGACGGCGGCCTGCTCGACATCGTTCGCCGCGTCGCGGAGACGCGCTACGACGAGGGGTACGAGCGCGGCGTTCACGACCACGACGCCGCGGCGATCCTCGGCGCGCTGCTCCCCCTGCACGCGGGCGCCGGGCTGCTGCGCTTCCCGCCCGCCGCCCGGGCCGCGGCCCAGCTCTTCTGGACGTTCGGTACGGACGAAGCCCAGCGGGAGGCGTGGACCACGCGCGCCCGCTCCCTCGCGCGGGCGCGCTCCCTGTTCGGGTACCGCACGGCCACACCGGACGCCCGCACGACCGCCGAAGGCGACGGCGGTGGCGGTGGCGGCGGTGTCGAGGTGGGCCGTGTCGAGGTGGGCCGTGATGGGGCGATCGGAGCGCTCCGCACCGAACTCGGATCGGCGACGGCGGCATTCCTGCGCGACCGGGGACTGCGGCTGGAGGACGCGGAGCTCGCCGGCGACTATCTCTTCGAGGAACTGGCCGGATCACACCCCGGCTCGGCGCCTCGGCCAGGTTCCGCGTCTGGTTCACCCACCTCCGCGACCAGTGACCGGCCGGGTTCCGCGGTCGGCGGACACGCGGGTTCCGCGGCCGGCGCTCATCTGGGGTTCACCACCGGGCCGCTCGCCCGGCTCCTGCTGGAGCGGTTCCGCGAGGCGCTCGGCGGTTCGGCCGAGGACTTCGACGACGAAATTCGGGCGCTGGGCGACGATCTGGCCGCCAGGCACCAGCTCGTCGTGGCCTGGCTGACCGCCTTTCTCGGGACGTCTCCCGATCTCTCGCCGCGTTCCGCCCTGGCCGGCTCCCCGGCCGCGCCCGTCACGGGCGGTGCCGTACGGACGGGGCGCGCGGTGACGTTCGCGGCGGCGGACGTGAGAGCGGGAGACCTCGCCGAGGCCGTGGCCGTCCAGCTCTGCGACCTGCCGCGACATGAGCCGTCGGCGGCCCTCACGGTCACCGTGGACGGGCTGCTCGGCGCGCATCCCCGGCTGGCCGGGAGGAGCCTCACGCTGCGGTTGGACGAGGTGCTGGCGCGCACCAGGAGGTTCCGCACCGAGCGGGTGCCCGCCTACCGGGCCTACCAGAGGCAGCGCGGCGAGTTGCTCGACCGCGAACGGGCACGGCTTCGGCTGGAGGAGTACCGGCCGAAGGTGATGAGCGCGTTCGTGCGCAACCGGCTGCTCGACGAGGTGTACCTGCCGCTGGTGGGAGACAACCTGGCCAAGCAGCTCGGCGCGGCGGGGGAGGGCAAGCGCACCGACCAGATGGGACTGTTGCTGCTGATCTCGCCGCCGGGGTACGGCAAGACCACCCTGATGGAGTACGTCGCGAGCCGGCTCGGCCTGGTGTTCGTCAAGATCAACGGCCCGGCGCTGGGGCACGCCGTCACCTCGCTCGACCCGGCCGACGCGCCGAACGCCACCGCGCGGCAGGAAATCGAGAAGGTGTCGTTCGCGCTCGAATGCGGGAACAACGTGCTGCTCTATCTCGACGACATCCAGCACACCTCGCCCGAGCTGCTCCAGAAGTTCATCTCCCTCTGCGACGCGCAACGCCGGATGGAGGGCGTGTGGAACGGCGGGACCCGTACGTACGACCTGCGTGGCAAGCGCTTCGCGGTGTGTATGGCGGGCAACCCGTACACCGAGTCGGGGCGGCGGTTCCGCGTTCCGGACATGCTGGCCAACCGGGCCGACGTGTGGAACCTCGGTGACGTGCTGTCGGGCAGGGACGACCTGTTCTCCCTGAGCTACATCGAGAACGCCCTCACCTCGAACCCCGTCCTCGCGCCGCTGTCCACGCGTGACCGGGCGGACGTGGAACTGCTCGTACGGCTGGCACGCGGCGACGCGGACGTGCGGGCCGACCAGCTCACGCATCCGTACCCGAAGGTGGAACTCGACCAGATCGTGGCGGTCCTGCGCAGGTTGTCACGGGTCCAGCAGGTCGTGCTCGCCGCCAACCAGGCGTACATCGCCTCGGCGGCCCAGGCCGACAGTTCGCGTACGGAACCGCCGTTCCGGCTGCAGGGGTCCTATCGGAACATGAACAAGCTGGCCGAGCGGATCGTCCCCGTCATGAACGACGCCGAGATCGAGGCGTTGATCGACGACCATTACGTGGGCGAGGCCCAGACGCTGACCTCCGAAGCCGAGGCGAACCTGCTCAAACTGACCGAACTGCGCGGCAGGATGACGACCGAGCAGCAACGGCGCTGGGCCGAGGTGAAGGCCGGATACCTCCGGGCCCAGGCCCTCGGCGGTGAGGAGGACAACCCGGTGGTCCGGGCCGTCGGCGCCATCGGCCTCCTGGCCGACCGTGTGGGCGGTATCGAGCAGGCCATCCACCGTGCCACCGAGTCCGATCGTGACGGTGGTATCGAGTAGGTCGTTCACCGCGTTGCCGGGTCCGATCGCGATGGCGGTCGAGCTCGCCTTCAGTCGCGCCAGCGGGTGAGCACCTGGTCGATCCGGTCGCGGATGCGGTCCCGTGCCTCCCTGCGGGGCACGCCCGCCATGAGCAGGCGGTCGTAGTCCGTGTCCAGGTGGCGTACGGAGGCGACGACGGCCAGCGTGACGGCCCGCTCGTCGAACACGCGGGCCGCCGCCGTCCGGCCCACCCGCCCGCTGCCGCGCAGTCCCGCGTGCAGCGCTATGGCCTCGGCGCGTTCCTCCGGACAGCCGGGGAACAACCGCCGGATCTCCTCGGCCAGCGCCGCCTGGAACTCGACATCGCCCACCTCGCGCCGCAGCCGGTCCCTTTCACGGCGGCGGAGCCGTACCTCCTCGTCGGCCAGGCACTGCTCCTCGGCTCGGGCCAGGGCCTCGTCCTCGACGAGGATGCCCCGGCGCTCGAACCGCTTCCGCCGGCGGTTGTACTGGACGACCACCGCCGACAGCACGCTCTCCTTCTTGGCCCGGCGGCTCAGCGCGGCGTTCCCGGCCGGCAGGAAGACGAGATGGTCCATGTCCGCGCAGGTCAGGCAGTGCGGCTGGTCGTCCTCCATGATGTGGTGCGGCCCCGTCTCCCCGCAGCCCGCGCAGGCCCACGGTTCGAGGGGCACGACGACGGTGAGGTCCGGCGGGCGGGTCTCCTTCTCGGTGAGCTGTCTGCGCCTGGCCTCGCTCAGCTCAGGCGAGAACCAGTGGACCCGGAACACACGCTCCAGTTCCTCGTCGCCGTCGATGGTGAACCGGAGCGGGCGCCGGTCCCGGCCACCCGACACGTAAGCGGACTCGCCCGGGGTCAACCCGCGAGCCAGCGCCCACTCACGGAGGATCGCCATGGCGTCGGCCATCTTCGCCGCGTCCACGGCGGTCACCCGCTCAAGGCTGTCGGTGCGCCCCTGCCGCCAGGTGTCGATGTTCCTGAGGTACGACCAGCGCAAGCCCGTGATCACGTCGACCGCGGTCACGTGCCCCCGCAGGGCCAGCGCCTCCTTCGCCGTCTGGGCCACCCGCCCGGCCAGCCTGCTCCCTGTCACGCCGTCGTTTCCCACCGGACAAGGGTGCCGCATCCCGGGCCCGTACCGCACAGCGTCCCGGCCGGTCGTCCCTCGATGCGGCGCGAAGCCGCGGGCCGCCCTCAGAGCACGCTGCGGTAGAGGTCTCTGGCCAGGGCCGTCAGCCGGGTCGAGGACGAGCCGAAGGACGCGCCCGCCGGTTGGGTGGTCAGCACCACCATGATGAACCGGTCACCGATCACACCGGTCGTGTGGAGCACCGGACGGCCGAAGTCCACCGGGTTGTTGTGCGTGCGGCCGGCCACGGCGGTGCCGACCTTGGTGAAGCCGGCTGTGGTGACTGTGGTGGCGGCCGTGAGGTCGCGGGTGAGATCGGATGACGTGGTCGTGGCGCGGACGCACTTCACCGGCGGCACCGAGCCGTATCCCGACCAGCCCTGCTTGACGGCCCAGCGGCGGGGCACGCCACGGGGAATGCCGAAGTACTGGTCGAACCCATCGGTCGCGCACTGCTGCGCCTGGCGGAGGTGGCCCATCACGACGTCGCGTACGCCTGGCTCGGCCTTGGCGAGGAGGTACTGGTAGACCCGGGCGATGTCGAGGGCACTGATGGCCGTATAGCCCCAGAAACCCGGTTTGGCGGCGGGCGGCGGTGCCGTGTCCGTCAGGCCGATTTTCTTGACCATCCGCTGGACGATCTTCCCCTGGCCGCCGCGCCGCCACAGCGCGGTCGCCGCGTCGTCGTCGCTCCCGCGCAGCATGGGCTTGAGCAACGCGGCGTCGCCGGCCGGGATCGCGCCCTTCCGCCGTTCGAGATAGTCGATCGCGATGAGGATCTTGACGACGGAGGCGGATCTGAACCGGTGATGGACCTGACGGTTCGCGATCACCTTGCCCGCCTGCCGGTCGAACACGACGTAGCCCGCCGTCACGCCGGAGGGCACCCGTACCGGTCGCGGGGTCGTGGAGGGAGCCCGGCTCGCGGCCCTGGCCGCCCCGGCGGCCCCCGCGGTATCCGTGGTATCCGTGGGAGGCGACGCCGAGGTGCCGGTCGCCGGGGACACAGGGGACGCGGGGGACGCGGGGGAGGGCTGAGCGGCCGCCGGGGAGGCGGGAGAGGGCTGAGCGGTCGCCTGAGATGCAGGGGAAGCCGCGTCACCCCCGCCGGACCGAGCCGCCTGAGACGTCGAGGCGGGCGCCGCGCAGCCCGCGATGAGCTGCGCGGCCGCCAGCGGGACGGCCAGGGAGACGGCGACCGGGGTGAAACGCTTCATCAGATCTCCTTGAGCGCGGCCGCTCCGGGGGAACGGTCTCTCCTCGTGCGCGGCCGCCGGGGCGGGTCGAGCGGCCCGTACGTCCGGGTCGTGCCCCGTGACGCACGGGACACGACCGTGATCACTCCGGTCGGCGGCCGTCGAGCAGGGGCTGGGAGGGGTCCCAGCGGGTGCCCTCGGCGGCGTCCCTGCGGCGGCGCGCGATGCCGGACAACGCTTCGAGCACCACGCGGTTGCCCAGGTACGCCGTGATGTCCGCATGGTCGTACGGCGGAGCCACCTCGACGATCTCCACCCCGACGACGGGCAGTTCGTAGCAGGTCCGCCGTACCGCGTCGAGCAGCTGCCTGGAGGTCAGCCCGCCGGGCTCGGGCGTTCCGGTGCCGGGGGCGTGGCCCGGGTCGCACACGTCGACGTCGACCGACAGGTAGACGCCGTCACATTCGTCGAGCGCGATGTCGTACGCCTCGGTGAGGCATGTGTCGAGACCTCTGTGCACGATCTCGGTCATCTCGTACGAGCGCATCCGCTGGTCCGCCATCCAGTCGAGGATGTCGGGCCCCGGCCAGTAGCCGCGCAGGCCGATCTGCAGGAACCGGTCGCCCCGGATCGCGCCCGACTCGATGAGCCGGCGCATCGGCTGTCCGTGACCGTGCAGGTGGCCGAACTCCATGTGCCCGGTGTCGGCGTGCGCGTCGAAGTGCAGCATGGAGATCCGGCCGAAACCGTGGTGGCGTGCCACACCCGTCGCGTCGGGAAGCGCGATGGTGTGGTCGCCGCCGAGGACGATCGGGATCGCCCCGGAGGCCGAGATCCGGGCGACGGCGTCCTCGATGGCGCGCAGGCTGCCCTCGATGTCCCCGGCGTACGTCTCGACGTCGCCCGCGTCCAGGACGCGTACGTCCTGGAGCGCGTCGACGCGCATCGCGAGGCTGGGCCGTGAACCGTCGTGGGGCAGGTAGCAGGTCTGCCGGATGGCATTGGGGCCGAACCGGGCTCCGGGCCGGTGCGAGGTGCCGCCGTCGAAGGGCGCGCCCAGGATGACCACGTCGGCTCCCGCGTACGAACCGGGATCGTTCAGGTCGCAACGGTCGACGCCGAGGAAGGTGATGTCGGGGCCGAACATCTGGCCGTAGCGGGTCACTGTGATCCCTCCGGTTCTGAAGCGTGCTGTCCGGGGACGGTGAGGAACGGGTCGAGCAGGCCGGGGATGCCCGCCGCCGCGATGCCGAGCGCCTCACCCATCGCCACGTCCGACACACGGTAGCCTTGCCGTCCGGCTGCCGTGGTCGCGGTCAGCGTGGCCAGTCCCGCCCGGCGCTGGAAGAACGACCGCGTGACGTTCCAGCCGATGATCCCGTCACATTCCAGGACGACCCGCCTGCGCACCAGCGATCCCCAGCGGGTGACCAGGTACTCCGTGGTCATCGCGTGCCCGAGGTTCCGGTAGCGGTCGGCCGCGAGCAGCGCCGCGAACGGGATGAACCCGAGGGCCGTGATCCAGGTCCACTCCGGCAGGCCCGCCCACTCCCACAGCGCCAGCAGGGCCACCACGGCGAGGGCGTTCGCGCCGAGGGCGCGGGTGAACCGGCGGCGCATCGCGGTGGCACCGTGCGCGACGAGCGGCGCGACGACGGGCGACGTGCCGTCCGGGGTATCCGGTCTATCCCGCGTATCCCGCGTATCCCGCGTATCCCGCGTATCCCGCGTATCCCGCGTATCCCGCGTATCCGGCCCATCCGGCGTGCCGGGGGTGAGCACGCGTTCGGCGAGCGCCTCCACCTCGGCGACGGGGGCGGGCGGCAGGAGCATCGAACCGCCGCGCTGCGCTCCACGGCCGACCCGCAGGCCGGTCGTCACCGCGATCAACCGGGCTCCCCGTACGGCACGCAGCAGCAGCGGCTCGCTGACCTCGACGCCGCGCAACCGCCTCTCCTCGATGGTGGTCGCCCGGGTCGTGATGAGGCCACGGGTGACGTGCAGTGTCCCGCCGGTGTGCCGGGTGAGCCGGAAGCCCCAGAACGACAGGATGTAGCCGAACGTCGAGGCGACCGCCACGAAGACGACCAGGGCGAGGACGGCCGCGGCGACCCCGGTCCACACCGGGACGCGGGTGAACCACTCCCAGCCCTCGCGGAGTGCCGCGATCTTGCGGAGGTCCACGCCGCCCTCGTTGGTCAGCCGGGACAGGAATCCGGCGATGACGCCGACCGCGACGATGCCCGACAGCGTGAACGGGGCGTACCTGATCCACCGGGGCTGGAGGCGAGCGAGCTCCGTCTCCTGTTCCGGCGCGAAGGCCGCCGTGACCGGGCGGACAGCGGCGACCGGGCGGACACCGGTGATCGGGCCGCTGCCTGGGAGCGGTACCGGAACCGGGAGCGTACCGCCGGCACCGCCCCCTGCACCCACCCAGCCGTCCCCCGCACCGGCGGCGTCGCCACCCGCACCTGACGGGTCGGCTCCCGGGGCCGCGGCGCCGGTCGGGGAGTTCGGGGCGAGCTGGCGGTGCAGCAGCTCCTCCCGCAGGTGGGCGGCCTCGGCCGTGCCGAGCGCGTCGAGCTTCAAGGCCCCGCCGCCCTTCTGGTCCGAGCGGCCGGTGCCGATCTCGACCCGGGCCAGGCCGAGAACGCGGTGGAGGATGTGCGAGGTGACGTCCACGGTGCGAACCCGGTCACGGGGAACCGTCATCACCTGCCTGCGGAACAGTCCCTTGCGCACCTGGACGTGCTCGTCGGTGATCCGGAATGTGGTGGTGAACCACTGGAGCGTGCCGAGAACGATCATCACCACCAGGCCGCCGAGGCTCCACAGGTGGCCGCTTCCGCCCCTGCTCGACCCGGCCACGAGCAGCCCGAGCAGCGCGGGCACGGCCCGTACGGCCACCTGGAACGGGTGCACGAACAGCATCCGCGAGTTGAGCCGCCGCCACTCGTCGGCCGGTGACGCGCCGCCCGACGTGGCGCCCGGTGACGTGCCGCCCGACGTACCGGTCGGTGACGCGTCAGCCGGGGGTACGTCGGCGGGCACGTCACCCGGGGGCAGATCGGCCGGGCCGTTCACGTGGCGTCACCCGCGGTGGCCTGCGCGCTCGCGGTGAGTTCGTGCACGATCCGGTCGGCCGTACCGCGGTCGAGGCCGCTGATCTTGAGGGGGCCGGCCGCCGAGGCCGTGGTCACGGTGACGTTGGCCAACCCGAAGAGCTGCTCCAGCGGCCCCCGCTCGCTGTCCACCGTCTGGATGCGCGAGACGGGGGCGATGCGCCATTCCTGCTTGAACCACCCCGACAGCGTGTACACCGCCTCCGGCGTGGTCTCCCACCGATGCACCCGGTACCGCCACTGGGGCATGACGATCAGATGCGCGGCCGCGAACACGGCGGTGACGGCCAGCGCCGGGATCCGGACGGCGCGGTGGTCGCCGTCGGCGAGCACCATCCAGGCGATCTGGGCGCCGATGACGATCAGCCAGCCCAGAGACGCACGAACGGTCCAGTACCGGATCGCGGTACGGCTCACGCGATGCAGAGGAGGGCGCAAGGAGGGGGTTTGCACGTCCATTACTCTGCCAGATCAGCCCATCTGCCTCTCCCTGCGACTGATCCTGGCTTTTATAGGACAAATGTCATGCGCGGGGCGGCAACGTCGGCGTCACCGGCCGGGGACGGTCGGCCGGATTCGCGGTGTGCGGCGGCGACATGGCGAGGCGTTCGAGCGCGACGTCGATGGCCACCTCCAGCTGGCTGTCCACGCCCAGCGCGTACTCCTGGGGAGTGATGTCCACCTCGATGTCCGGGTCCGTGCCGTAGTTCTCGATCCGCCAGCCGACGTCGTCGAACGCGAAGGAGAACTCCGGCTGCGTGGTCACCGTGCCGTCCGCCAGGTGGTGCCGCGGCCAGATGCCGACGACCCCGCCCCAGGTCCGCTTGCCCACCAACGTCCCGAGCTTGAGCAGCTTGAACGTGTGGCAGAAGATGTCGCCGTCCGATCCCGCCCACTCGTTCGTCACCGCGACCAGCGGCCCGCGCGGCGACTCCGGCGGGTACGGCTCGGGCACGCCCCAGCGCGGGAAGTCGTAGCCGAGCCGCCTGCGGGAGAGCTTCTCCAGCAGCAGCGCGGAGACGTTGCCGCCGCCGTTGAAACGGACGTCGATGATCAGGCCCTCGCGGTCGTACTCGGCCAGGAATCCCCGGTGGAACTCGGCGAAGCCGTGCGGGCCCATGTCCGGGATGTGGATGTAGCCGATCCTGCCCCGGGTCCGTTCGTGCACGAGGAGCCGGTTGGCGGCGACCCAGTCGCGATACCGGCCGGGCGTCTCGTCCGCGAGGGCCCGCACGATCACGGTGCGGGTCTCGCCGTCGCGCTCGACGGTCAGCTCCACCTCCTCGTCGGCGAGGTTGACCAGGAGCTGGTTCGGAGTGGTCTGCGCGCCGAGCGGCTGCCCGTTGATCGCGATGACCGCGTCGCCCGGCCGTACGTCGACGCCGGGACGGTTGAGCGACGAGGTCGTGTCGGGGTCCCAGCGGTCGCCGCACACGATCCGCGCGATGACGTATCGGCCGTCGCGGTAGGCCCAGTCGACCCCGAGCTTCCCCTGCCAGTAGTGCGGCCGCTCGCGGTACTCGCCTCCGGTCTCGTACGCGTGCGAGGTGCCGAGCTCGCCGAGCAGCTCCCACAGCAGGTCGGAGAACTCGCCACGGGTGGTCACCCGGTCCACGAGGGGGAGATAGCGGTCATAGACCGCCTCCCAGTCGATCCCGGCCATGTCCTCGTCCCAGAAGTGCTCCCGCTGCAACCGCCACGCCTCGCGGAACATCTGCCGCCACTCCGCGTCCGGGGCCACCGACACCTTGGCCCGGTTCAGGTCGATCCACCCGCTCGTACGGCTCGGCGTGTCGTCGTCCGGCGTCTCCTCGCCCGCCTTGACGACCCGCAGCCGGTCGCCCGCCCGGTAGAGCAGCGTGGTCCGGTCACGGCCGAGCCGGAAGTCGGTCAGCCCGGTGACGAGGACCTCCGCCTTCTGCTTGGCGAAGTCGTAGCAGCGCAGGACGGCCGGGCCGCCGAGCATCGGGGACGTCGTGTAGATCACCTTGCCGTGGAGTCCCGCGATCCGGTTGTAGCGGCCCTCGGGGACAGGGAAGGAGATGATCCGGTCGGTCAGGCCCGAGGTCTCGATGACCAGCGGCTCGGAGCCCTCCCCGGTCTCACCGCCCGTCTCCGCCGGGGTCTCACCGCCCGTCTCCGCCGGGGTCTCGCCGAGCGGCCGGGGCTCGGGCACGAAGGGCGAGTGCACGTCGGGCCGCAGCGTGATCGCGTACGGGCGGGTGCCGAGCGGGAAGCCGAGATCGAACTGGAGCTCGTCGTAGACGGGGCTGAACGCCCGCTGCCCGATGAAGTAGAGGTAGCGCCCGTCGGGGTCGAACGAGGGCCGGTGGTCGACCAGCAGGGGGATCGTCGCCGGGAACGTCTCGCCGGTTTCGACGTGGAACAGCTTGATCGCGGTCGCCTGGGGGGAGACGGGGCAGGCGTAGGCCAGCCATGATCCGTCCGGCGACCACTCGGGATCCTCGATCGCCCCGAACAGGCTCGCCTCCACCTCGGTCACGCGTACGCCGGGCTCGTCGTCGAGATCGACGACGAGCAGCTCGTTGCGGTGGTTGGTGACCGCCACCCGGTCGCCGGTGGGGCAGACCACGAGGCCGCTCACCCGTCCGGTGTCGGCGGAGTCGAGCCGGACCGGTTCCGTCTTCCCGTCCGCTGTGAGGATGACCAGCACCTCGCGGTCGCCGTCGTCGCTGGCCGCCGCGATCAGCCGCCGCCTGTCGTTCAGCCAGGTCAGGAAGCGGTACCGGACGCCGTCCTGCTCGCCGTGCCGGCGGACCGGGCCCTCCCAGTTCGCGAAGGAGAACGCCTTGCCCCGGGCGGTGACGGCCAGCCCGCTGCCGTCGGGGCTGAGCGTCGCGGTGTCCAGGTACTCGGCGGCCGGGACGAACCTGCGGTTCCGCTGGGTGCGCGAGCTGCCGAGCTGCACCTCGACCTGCCGGGACTCGCCCGTGGCGGGATCGAGCAGGTAGACGGCGGCATGGGCGTGATAGACCAGCCGACGCCCGTCGGAGGACAGGTTGCGCGCGTAGTAGTCGTCATGATCGGTGTGCCGCCGCAGGTCCTCGCCCTCGGGTGTGCAGGAGTAGACGTTGCCGATCCCCTCGTGATCGGAGAGGAAGTAGATCCGGTCGCCGACCCAGCACGGTGACGCGAGGTTCCCGGGGAGCCGGATGAGCCGCTGGAAGGCGCCCCTCCCGGACAGGTCCACCCACAGGTCGCCGACCGTCCCGCCCCGGTAGCGCTTCCAGCGCGCGGGATCGGCCGTGTTGCGGCCCAGCACCATGCCGTACCGCGCCTGCCCCGGCAGCGGCATCCCGTACGAGATCGTGCCGGCCGGGCCGTACGGCAGGCGCTCGGGGACGTGGCCGGGATGGACGCGGTGCAGCCAGCGGTATCCGTCGAACGGCTGGCACTCGTCGCTCGCGTACACGATCGCGTCGGCGGGGTCCCAGCCGGTCACGACGGACGTGGCGCCGTGGAAGGTGACCCGTCGCGTCGCCCCTCCGTCCGACGGCATGACGTAGACCTCCTCCGGTCCCTCCTCCCGGCCGACGAAGGCGATCCGGGTCCCGTCGGGGGAGAACCGGGGATACGCCGCCTCCGCCACACCCGCCGTGAGGCGGAAGGCCCGGCCACCGTCCGCGTGCACCATCCACAGATCGTCTTCGCACGCGAAGACGATCACGTCGCGGAAGATCGTAGGAAAGCGGAAATATCCAGACATGACGCCTCGCCCGGTGTCCGGGATGGTCACGCTGGGACGTCGGCGGCGGCGTCGCCGGGCGGCCGGGGGGTTCGCGCCGGAGTCGCGCCGGGACGCCCACGGCGTGGCGCGTCCGGGGCCGGGCCCGGATGAGGTGCCCGGCCCTTCGGTGAGCTATTCGTTCTCGGTCGTCGGCCGCTGTTCCATGGAGCCCGTCGAACCCGTCGACTTCTTGGACTGCTTGGCCGACCGTGCCTGCTTGATAGCCGACTTCTTGGCCTTGCCCGTCGACTTCGCGGCCTTCTTCTTGGGTGTTTCAGCCATAATTCCCCCGTTTGAGCGATGATGCGAGCCCATGTACGCATCAAGCGGTTGATACCCAATCCAGTTATTTGTCACCCGGTGACGGGGTTTGCTGAGAAGGCTCGTTCAGCGATCGGGGGAGCGCGGGCGGCGCCGGTGCGCGAGGACACGGATCCGCGCTGTACGCATGGGTGCCGCCACGCCGGGCAGGGGGGCGGCATGCGACGCGAAAACGACCGTGAGCAGCACCTCGTGAACGGGTTCTGGCGGGACACCGAGATCGACTACGAGCCGGATTTCGCCGAGGAGCACACACCGTCGGAAACCGATCCGGCGAACGCCCGCGCCTCCGACGGCATGCCGGATGAGCGCTGGGACAAGCCGACCGAGGTCTGAGGGAGATGTGATGACGACCGGAATGATGGGTGTCGACCCCCGGGATCTCGACGACGAGGATCTCTTCCGCGAGATGCGGCATCTCCACGAGACCCGGACCGACGCCCTGTTGCACGGATCAGACGACGCGCTGGAGCGCCACACGTCCCGCACGCGGGAACTGGAGGGGGAGTACCTCAAGCGTTATCCCGAACGGGACGTGGACCCTGGGCGCCTGCGCAGTGGAGCCCGCGAGAGGTGACCACCATGGGGAAGATCGCCACGAGAAGGACGCCGCGTGAGCTGGCCGGTGACGTCTCCGGCCAGGACACCGGCGCCGTCCGGCCGCTCGCCGACGTCCAGAGCGTGCACGACGACGACATGCGCGTGTACGAGACGGTGGCCGCACTGAACGTCGACCGGCGCGCGGCCACCGTCGCCGAGATCGCGCGGCTGGCCGATCTCCCCGAGGAGTTCGTACGGCACAGCCTGGACGTCCTGGTCGCCGACGGGTGGCTGCTGCGGCGACGGGGCGCCTACCTGGTCGGGCCGCACGACTGGGGCCTGGAGTACTGACCCGTGCTCCACGGCTCCCGGCGCCGGTGGTCCCGGTGTCGGTGGTCCCGGTGTCGGTGGTCCGGTGTCGGTGGTCCCGGTGTCGCGCCGGCCGCACGCGCGGGGCTCTGGCGGCGTAGCGCGGGGCCCGGCATGGCGAAGCCGCCGCACCACGGGGGCGCGGCGGCTTCTCGGGATGTCCAACCCCGGAGTGTCCGGCCCGGCGTCGAACCCGGAAGTGTCCGGTCCGGCGTTCTGGGCCCGGAACGTCAGGCGCAGGCGGCGGCGAACGACTGGGCGCCCTCGGACGCCTTCTTGGCGAACTCGGTCACCTTGGTCGCCGCGGCGGGGTCCGACGGGTCGATCTTGAGCTCGGCGAAGGAGTCGCCGACCTTCTGCAGGGCGCTCTGCAGGTCGCCGTCGGCCTTGCCCGCGAGTTCCTTGAGCTTGGAGGAGAAGTCCGCGGTCGCCTTGTTGAGATTGTCGAAGTTCGCGCCGGCCGCGGCCGCGGCGGTCTGGTAGTCGGTCATCGCCTTGGTCGCCTCCGTGCAGGTGGCCACCTTGTCGGCGCCGCCGCAGGCCGAGGTCAGGGCGAGAAGGGTAGACGCCGCGACGACGGCGAGGGAGTTCCTGACGATGCTCATTACGTGCCTTCCTAGTGATCTTTGACGAGGAGCGACATTAGGAACGCCCCCTTGCGGATCCCTTACAACGCGCTTACAAACGCGAAGATCGTAAAGTATCGGCTTTGCCCGTCCTATGCTTGCGCCCATGACGCGACGACTTGCCGAAGTTGCCAAAAAAGTGGGGGTGAGCGAGGCGACGGTGAGTCGTGTCCTCAATGGCAAGGCAGGAGTCTCCGACGCCACGCGGGAGGCGGTCCTGACCGCGCTCGACGTGCTCGGATACGAGCGGCCCACCCAGTTGCGCGGCGAGCGCGCCCGCTTGGTCGGCCTCGTGCTCCCGGAGCTGCAGAACCCCATCTTCCCCGCGTTCGCCGAGGTCGTCGGCGGATCGCTCGCCCAACAGGGGTTCACGCCCGTCCTGTGCACCCGTACGGTCGGAGGGATCTCCGAAGCGGACTACGTGGATCTCCTGCTGCAGCAGCAGGTGTCCGGCGTGGTGTTCGCGGGTGGCCTGTACACGCAGGCGGGGATGGTGCACGAGCACTACCTCAGGCTGATCGACCGCCGCCTGCCCACGGTCCTGGTGAACGCGGCGGCCGACCACTGGGAGTTCCCCCGCGTCTCCTGTGACGACACGATCGCCGTGGAGCAGTCGGTCGGCCACCTGAGGGCCCTCGGGCACGAGCGCATCGGCCTGGTCGTCGGTCCGCCGGACCACATGCCGTCCGTACGCAAGCTGGAGGCGTTCCGGGCGTCCGGCGGCGAGTTGGTCGAGCACACGATGCACTCGCTGGAGGGCGGCCACGCCGCCGCGCTCAAGCTGCTCGGCCGCGAGGTCACCGGCATCGTCTGCGGCAGCGACCCGCTGGCTCTCGGCGTGGTCCGCGCGGCGCGGCGGCGCGGCCTGCGGGTGCCGGACGACCTGTCCGTCATCGGGTACGACGACTCGGCGCTGATGAACTGTGTGGACCCGCCGCTCACGACCATCCGGCAGCCGATCGAGGCGATGGGCCGGGCCGTGGTCGAGCTGCTGGTCAGCCAGATCGACGGGACCGCCGTCGCCGCCGGCGAGCTGCTCTTCGAGCCCGAGCTCGTGGTCCGCTCGTCGACGGCCCGCCCCCGCTGACCTGGTCGTTCCCTGGACCCGCTGTTTCTTTGGATCAAAGCCCTTTCTGCTCGGAGATCCGGGAGAGGCGCCGTGGACGCTGGAACCGGCGCACCTCCAAGGTCACCCACACCATAAGGTCGTCTACAGTACTTCGCAATATTTCGACGACTATTCGCAATATCGCGCGCATGTGACGGACCGCGATGCTCGTGGCGCTTGTCATGCCGGGAACGCTCCGGGTCCGCGCCCGGTTCGCCCCCGGTTCGCGCCTGCTCTCACGTGTGCGGTCGGCGCCCAGACGTCGGCCACCACTCTCCGCCCGGATCGCTGCTTCGCGCGCTCACGCCGTCCGCGTACTCGCCCCTCTCCCGGCTCCCGGTTCCCGCGCTCCCTCTCGTGCGTGTCCGCCGTGACCGCGTGCCCGGCTGTCCGGGCGCGTAGGGGGACCGCCGCAGGCCCCCCTCCCGGCCATGCCGTACGAGCCGAGCGGCCGGGCAGCGCAAGCGGTTGCAAGTATTTACGCGATTTGTCGTATGCTTGCGCCCATGACACGACGGCTTGCGGAAGTGGCCAAGAAGGTCGGCGTCAGCGAGGCGACGGTGAGCCGCGTCCTCAACGGCAAGCCGGGCGTCTCCGACGCCACGCGGGAGGCGGTCCTGACCGCGCTCGACGTGCTCGGTTACGAGCGGCCGACGCAACTGCGCGGCGACCGCGGCCGCCTCGTCGGCCTGGTCCTCCCGGAGTTGCAGAACCCGATCTTCCCGGCGTTCGCCGAGGTGGTCGGGGGTGCGCTGGCGCAGCAGGGGTTCACCTCGGTCCTGTGCACCCGCACCGTCGGCGGCGTGTCCGAGGCCGACTACGTCGATCTGCTCTTCCAGCAGCACGTCTCCGGCATCGTCTTCGCCGGCGGGCAGTACGCCCAGGGCAACGCATCGCACGAGCACTACGCGCGGGTGCTGGAGCGCAGGCTCCCGATCGTGCTGGTCAACGCCGCGGTCGACCACCTGCGCTTCCCCCAGGTCTCGTGCGACGACGTGGCGGCGGCCGAGATGGCGCTCGGCCACCTGCTGGCCCTGGGGCACCGCCGCATCGGCATGTTGCTCGGTTCGCCTGATCACGTCCCCTCGCGGCGCAAGCTGGCCGCGTTCCGTGCCTTCGCCGCCGCGAACGGCCTGGACGTGGCCCCCGAGGACATCGAGCACGCCATGTTCTCCATCGAGGGAGGTCACGCGTCGGCGGCCCGTCTGGTACGCCGTGGGATCACGGGCATCATCTGCGCCAGCGACGTGCTCGCCCTCGGGGCGGTCCGCGCCGCCCGGCGGGCCGGGCTGTCGGTCCCCGAGGACGTCTCCGTCGTGGGATATGACGACTCGGCCCTGATGAACTGCACGGATCCGCCGCTCACGACCGTGCGGCAGCCGATCGACGCGATGGGCCGCGCCGCCGTCGACCTGCTCGTGGCGCAGATAGACGCCGTCGCCGTCCCGGCGGACGAGCTGCTCTTCGAGCCCGAGCTCGTGGTGCGTTCCTCCAGCGCGCCCGCGCCCCGCGAGGCCGCCCTCCCGGGTTAGCCTCTCGGGCCGCCCTTCCTGATCAGCCTTTCGCGCAGCCCTCCAGGGGTTGGCCTCTCGGGCCGGACCCCTCTGGTTCCGGGTCGCCGGGGCCCAGGCCGTTCTCCCGCCGCGCCCCGTGCCGCGTTGCTGAGCTTCGGCCTCGTCCCAAGCCGTGCCGTATGCCCTGGACGGATGTTTCCCGACGATGGCGTGAGGTGCACTGTCACTTTTTTGCATCATGAACGCATGAGTCTTGCTGGGTTCTGTATGCCTCTGTATGTTTCTCGCAACTGTCCGGCTCGGGTCGTGGCGCGCCGTTCCAGGAAGGAACATTCATGAAAACCCGCAACCTCTCGATACTGCTGGCCGCAGGCATCACCCTCAGCGTCGCCGCGTGCGGAAGCGACGCCGGCGACACCCCGAAGGCCGCGTCGTCGCAGGGCTCCGCGGCTCCCGCCGCCGACGCCCCCGTGACGATCACGGTCGGCTGTCAGCCGCCGAAGAGCAACCCGAAGGAGCGCAGCCAGTGGGACGCCGACGTCGCGGCGTTCCAGAAGCTGCACCCGAACATCACGATCGAAAGCAAGGACGCCTTCCCCTGCATCGTCCCCGAGACGTTCCAGGCCAAGCTGGCCGGCGGGGAGATGGAGGACCTCTTCTACGTCTACTACACCGACGTCCAGAAGATCATCGCCAACGGTCAGGCGGCCGACATCTCGCCGTACGTCGACACCGTCACCACACTGAAGGACATGCGTCCCGACGTCCTCGGCGTCTTCAAGAGCGGCGAGAAGATCTACGGCATCCCGAGGACCAACTACTCGACGGGGCTCGTCTACAACCGCAAGCTCTTCACCCAGGCGGGTCTAAACCCTGACAACCCGCCCAAGACCTGGGCCGAGGTGCAGGAGGCGGCCAAGAAGATCGCCGCGCTGGGCGCCGGTTACGTCGGGTACGGCGAGTACAGCGCCGGCAACACCGGAGGCTGGCACTTCACCTCCTCCCTGTACGGCCGCGGCGGCGAGGTGGTCACCGCCGACGGCAAGCAGGCGGCCTTCAACAGCCCCGAGGGCAAGGCCGTCCTCGAGAACCTGAAGCAGATGCGCTGGACCGACAACAGCATGGGCACCAAGCAGTTGCTCCGCTGGGAAGACCTCATGCGGATGATGGGCAGCGGCAAGCTCGGCATGATGATCGGCGCCCCCGACGTCGTGAAGGCCGTCAACAACGACTTCAAGGGCAAGTTCGACGACTACGGCGTGACCTCGCTGCCGGAGGCGACGTCGTCGCTCAGCGGTGGCGACGGCTACATGTTCAATCCGAAGGCCACGCCCGAGCAGATCAAGGCCGGCCTGCAGTGGCTGGAGTACAGGTTCCTGACGCCCGGCCAGGGCCAGTTCAACTATGAGCGGGCCAAGGCCGACGGCCTGCCGGTGGGCCTTCCTGAGACGGACCTGTACGGCTCGGCCGCGCCCGGAGCGAAGATCAACGAGCAGCGCAGGCAGTTCGCGACGGTTCCGGTGGATCACTTCCAGCCCTACGTCGACGGTGCCGCGAACGTCCAGTTCAAGCTGGAGCCGCCCAAGGCCCAGGAGATCTACGCGGTGCTGGACACGGCGATGTCCGCGGTGCTGACCAGGCAGGACGCCAACATCGACCAGCTGCTCTCCGACGCGGAGAAGAAGGTCAACAACATCCTGGCGAAGTCCAGCTGAGATCAGGTCGTGTCCCGTGGGCCTTCCCGGCCTACCGCGGTCGCCCAGATGGCGCCTCGCGGCGGCGTCGGGTCCCTCTGACCGCTCCTCGCCACGGCGAAGATCCACAGGACACTTCCTGCCTCCGGGGTGCCGGCCCACACAGCCGGCACCCCGCCGGTCACGTCGAGATCAGGAGTTCAACCCATGACCACAATGACCGTGAGGGGATCACGGCGCCGCACGCCGGGGGCGGTGCGGCGTGGCGTGCGCCGCAACCTGACGGCGTACGGGTTCCTCAGCGGGGCGCTGATCTGCTTCGCGTTCTTCTCCTGGTACCCGATGGTCCGGGAGTTCCTGCTCAGCTTCCAGAAGACGAACTTCGTCTCCTCGCCGGAATGGGTCGGGCTCGACAACTTCCGCACCGTGATGGAGGACTCGGCGTTCGGTCCGGCCTGGATCAACACCGCCATGTTCACCCTGCTGGCGCTGATCGTCGGGTATGCCGTTCCGTTCGTGATCGCCCTGGTGCTCAACGAGCTGCGGCACGCCAAGGCGTACCTCAGGTTCGTCGTCTACCTGCCGGTGATGTTGCCTCCGGCCGTCGCGGTCCTGCTGTTCAAGTGGTTCTACGACCCGGGCCCCGGGCTGTTCAACCAGATCCTGGACCTGGTGCACCTGCCCGGCCTGAGCTGGCTGGACTCCACGGACACCGCGCTGATCTCCCTGGTCATCGTCTCCACCTGGATGAACCTCGGCACCGGCACGCTGATCTATCTCGCGGCGCTGCAGAGCATCCCCAGTGACCTGTACGAGGCGGCGGAGCTGGACGGCGCCGGACTGTTCCGGCGGGTGTGGCACGTCACGATCCCGCAGACCAAGCTCATTTTGCTGGTGATGCTGCTGCTCCAGATCGTCGCGACCATGCAGGTGTTCATCGAGCCGTACCTGCTCACCGGAGGCGGGCCGGAGAACGCGACGGTCACCGTCGCCTACCTCATGTACCAGTACGCCTTCAGCTTCGGGAACTTCGGCGGCGGCGGCGCGCTGGGGTTCATGCTCATGATCGTGTTGATGGTGTTCTCGGCCGTCTACCTGCGCGTCTCGCGGGACAACCAGAACTAGGAGGGAGTGGCACCGATGTCGAACAGCACAGCTCAGTCGTCAGGCACTGGTGTCCGGTCGGGCCGACCGGCTCGGCTCGTCCCGCCGCCGGCCTCCGGCCAGAGGAAGGCGGCACGCCGATCCCGCCGGTCGGGCAGGAAGCCGGAACGCGAATTCCGCGGCCTGATCTCGCCGCACACGCTGAACACCACCCGCGGGCGGGTGATCTACTGGATCGTCCTCGTCACCGTCGTGGTGAGCTTCACCGTGATCTTCCTGTTCCCGTTGTACTGGATGGTCACCGGGGCGTTGAAGTCACCGGAGGATCTGGCCCAGATCCCGCCGTCGCTCTTCCCCGAGTCGATCAACTTCGACGTGTACAAGGAGGCGTGGGACCAGCTCGACCTGGGGCTGTTCCTTCGCAACACGGTCGTCTACGCGGCCGGCGCCTGGCTGTTCACGCTGGCCGTCGACGTGTCGGCGGCCTACGCCCTGTCGAAGCTGCGGCCGGTGCTCGGCAAGGCGGTCCTCGGCCTCATGCTGACCACGCTGATGATCCCGCCGATGGTGATCCTGCTGCCCGCGTATCTGACGGTCAAGGATCTGCCGATCCTGGGCTGGAACCTGCTGAACACGCCCTGGGCGATCTGGCTGCCCGCCGCCGCCAACGGGTTCTTCATCTTCCTGCTCAAGCGGTTCTTCGACTCGATCCCCCGGGAACTGCTGGAGGCCGCCGAGATGGACGGCGCCACTCCCGCGCGGATCCTGTGGTCGATCGTGCTGCCGGTGTCCCGGCCGATCATCGGCGTGGTGTCCATCCTGTCGGTGATGAACGTCTGGAAGGACTTCGTCTGGCCGCTGCTCGTGCAGCCGGACTCCGACAAGATGCCGATCAGCGTCGGCATCGCCTCCCTATCGGCGCAGATGCCGCAGAACGTGCTCATGGCCGCGCTCGTCATCGCGAGCATCCCGGCCATCGTGGTCTTCCTCTTCTTCCAGCGCAGCATCATGGCCGGTCTCACCGCCGGAAGCCTCAAGGGCTGACGCGCCCTCGCGCGTCGGCCAGGTATCTCTCTGTGTGAGGAGTTGTATTCAGCATGTCCGGCAGTGCCTCTCGGGGGACGACTCCACAATCCGAAGAATGGTGGCGTGGCGCCGCGATCTACCAGGTGTACCTGCGCAGCTTCGCCGACGGGAACGGCGACGGCACCGGTGACCTGGCCGGATTGCGGGGACGCCTGCCGTACCTCGCCGATCTGGGCGTGAACGCGATCTGGCTCAACCCCTGGTATCCCTCGCCGATGGCGGACGGCGGGTACGACGTCGCCGACTATCGGAACATCGAACCGGTCTTCGGCACGCTGGCCGAGGCGGAGAAACTGATCGAGGAGGCCCATGCCCTGGGCATCCGGATCATCGTCGACGTGGTGCCGAACCACGGTTCTGACCATCACGCCTGGTTCCAGGAGGCGCTGGCCGCCGGTCCCGGTTCGGAGGCCCGGGAGCGGTTCTGGTTCCGCCGGGGGAACGGCGACGCTCCGCCCAACGGCTGGCAGTCGATCTTCGGTGGTCCGGCGTGGACCCGGGTCCCCGACGGGGAGTGGTATCTGCACCTCTTCGCGCCGGAGCAGCCCGACTTCAACTGGACCAGCCCCGCCGTACGGGAGGAGTTCCTCGACGTCCTGCGCTTCTGGTTCGACCGGGGAGTGGACGGCATCCGCATCGACTCGGCCGCCGTGCTCGTCAAGGATCTCGACAGCGTCGAGGAGTCGTACACCGACCACGACGGGGTGCACGAGATCTACCGGGAGTGGCGCCGGGTCTGCGACACCTACTCGGCGCGGATCCTCATCGGAGAGGTGTGGCTTCCCGACCAGGAACGCTTCGCCAGGTACCTGCGGCCCGACGAGCTGCACACCGCATTCAACTTCGACTTCATGTCCTCCGCGTGGGAGGCCGGCGCGCTGCGCCGGGCGATCGACATGACCCTCGCCACGCACGTGCCGCTGGGCGCGCCCGCGACGTGGGTGTTGTCGAACCACGACGTCGCCCGCCCCGTCACCCGGTACGGCAGGGCCGACACCTCGTGGGACAACGGCGACCGCAAGGACGGCGCTCCGTCCGACCTCGAACTCGGCCGGCGCAGGGCGCGGGCGGCGGCGCTGCTCGCCATGGCGTTGCCCGGCGGCGTCTACGTCTACCAGGGCGAGGAGCTGGGGCTGCCCGAGGTCGAGGACATCCCCGGTGACCTGCGCGAGGACCCGATGTGGCATCGCTCGGGGCACACCGTTCCCGGCAGGGACGGCTGCCGGGTCCCACTGCCGTGGTCGGGCGCCGAGCCACCGTTCGGGTACAGCACCGGCGAGCCGTGGCTGCCGCAGCCCGCCGGATGGAAGGACCTCACGGTCGAGGCGCAGCAGGCCGATCCCGGGTCGATGTTGTCGCTCTACCGGGCCGCGTTGCGCGTGCGCCGCGAGCGGCTCGGCGACGGCACGCTGACGTGGCTTCCCTCGGGCGACGGCGTGCTGGCCTTCACCCGCGACTCCGGCGTGACCTGCGTCGTCAACCTCGGCCCCGATCCCGTACGGCTGCCGCCGCACGAGTCCGTCCTGCTCGCCAGCGGCCCCCTCGACGGTGACCTGCTCCCCGCCGACACCACCGCCTGGCTGGTCTAGCCGTACCGATCATGGCCGTACGGCGGGGTGGAGCACGACCGGCGACATCCCCGTGACGGCCTGGAACAAGCGAGTGCTTCCGGCGCGACATGAATCAACGAATGCGAGTCGGCATGCTGCGAGTCGACACGGTGCGAGTCGACACGGTATGCAGCGACCATGATTCACGCCCGCCGGAAGCGCCCGCGAGTCGGCGTGAACGCCGACGCGCTCAGGACTCGATGCGGCTCATGTCCGGGTAGCGCGCGCCGCGCACCGCGTCAGCGGGTACGGCAGACTCCAGCGCGGCCAACTGGGCCGACGTCAGCGGAATGCCGGCGGCCGCGGCGTTCTCCTCCAGGTAGCTCAGCCGCTTGGTGCCCGGAATCGGCACGATGTCCTCGCCCTGTGCGAGCAGCCAGGCCAGGGAGAGCTGGGCCGGGGTGATCCCGGCCGACTCGGCGATCTTCCTGACCTCGGTGACCAGGGCGGCGTTGTGCGCGGCGTTCTCGCCCTGGTTGCGCGGTGCCCACTTGCGGAAGTCGTCGTCGGGAAGCTGCTCGGCCGGTGGGACGGTGCCGGTGAGGATGCCGCGGCTGATCGGGGAGTAGGCGACCAGCCCGACGCCCAGCTCGCGGGCGGTGGGAAGGATCTCCGCTTCCAGACCGCGGGTGAACAGCGAGTACTCGCTCTGCAGGGCGGCGATCGGGTGGACGCCGTTCGCCGCGCGCAGGGTCTCCGCGCTCACCTCGGACAGGCCGAGGTGCCTGACCTTGCCCTGCCGTACGAGTTCGGACATCGCGCCGACGGACTCCTCGATCGGCACGTCGGTGTTGCGGCGGTGCATGTAGTAGAGGTCGATGTGGTCGACGCCGAGCCGCTGGAGGGAGGCGTCACAGGCGGCCCTGATGTACTCCGGGGTGTTGTCGACGGAGCGGACGCCACCCTCGCGCCTGATGCCGAACTTGGTGGCCAGCACGACCTCGTCCCTGCGGTCCTTGACGGCCCGGCCGACGAGCTGCTCGTTGTGGCCGCTGCCGTACATGTTGGCCGTGTCCAGGAAGTTCATGCCCAGGTCGAGCGCGCGGTGGATGACGGCGATCGACTCCATCTCATCGGCCGGGCCGTAGAACTCGGACATGCCCATGCAACCGAGGCCGAGGGCCGAGACCTCCAGGCCGCTGTTTCCGAGCGTGCGCTTGATCATGTCGTCTCCCGATAAGCTTTGATCTTGTAGTCCAGGGCCGACAGGTCCTGGGTGAGCTCGGCGATCCTGGCCGCGACCTTCTCGCGATGCCGTTCCAGCATCAGGCGCCGCTCGCCGGCGGTGTGCGCGCCCGCACGGCGCAGTTCGGCGTAGCGGCACATGTCCGCGATCGACATACCGGTGGAGCGCAACTTGGTGAGGAAGTCGAGCCACTCCAGGTCGTGCTCCGCGTAGTCGCGGTGCCCGCTGCCGTTCCTGCCCACGGCGTGGATGAGCCCGATCCGCTCGTAGTAGCGCAGCGTGTCCGCGCTCAGCCCGCATCTGCGTGCGGCCTCCTGGATCGTCATGTCTCCAGGTTCGCCCTTGGAGTGCGCTCCAAGTCAAACCGGACACGGCCTCGTACGCCGTCCCGAGCGACGACCCCGGCCACCGAAAGGACGGCTGGGGACGCCGAAGGACGACAAGGGACGACGGGAGACGGGCTGGGGGGACGGAAAAGTATGGCGGAGGACGGGGAAGGACGCTGCCGCACCGGTGCTGCCGGTGCGGCGGCCGTACGCGCGATCAGGCGGGGGAGGACTCGGGGGCGGGGGTGAGCTCGGCGGTGCAGAAGGCGCACCTGCGGGCCCTGACGGGGATCGTGCTCAGGCACTCGGGGCATTCCTTCTCGGTGGTCTCCTTGTTCCGGTCGAACAGGCTGATCAGCCGGTTCATCGGCATGACGACCAGCCAGTAGATCACCGCGGCGATGATGAGGAACGTCAGCACATGGTTGACGAAGTCGCCGTATTTGAACTCGCTCCCGTTGATCGTGAACGAGTACGCGGAGAAGTCGGGCTGTTTCCCGCCGGTCACCGCGCCGATCAGCGGCGTGATGAGGTCGGCGACGAGGGCCTGGATGAGGCCGCTGAAGGTGGCGCCGACGACGACGGCGACCGCTAGCTCGACGAGGTTCCCTCGCATCAGGAATTTCTTGAATCCACTCATAGCGCTACGACTTATCCCAGGTCACTGATCGTGTGCAAGAGCGTGTCAAAGCGTGGTATGCCCTGACCTGGTCAGTCAAGGCGCGACAAATTTGGGCCTTGACTGCGAACGGTCCGCGCTGTTCCCATAGCAGTCACAAAGTTAGGAACCTTTCCTAACCTTTGTGTGTCCCGTCATGATCAGCTGGGCCCGCGTCCGCTCGGGGGAGCCGGGGCGCGTGGTCCGGCGGAGAGGGCCGTCACGGTGTTCCCCCGAAGCCTCCGTCGTCCGTTGATCCTCTTAGCCTCGCTGGCCACTGTGGCCGGCTTACAGCTCGTCGTCTCGTGGCCCGCCTCCGCCGCGACCCGCTACGAGGCGGAGAACGCCTCGATCTCGCAGGGGGCCGTGGAGGCGAACCACACCGGATACTCCGGGACCGGGTTCGTCAACGGCGACAACGTCGCCGGCAGCTACACCCAGTTCACCTTCAACGCGTCCGCGGCGGGTACCGCGACGCTGGTGCTGCGGTACTCCAACGGGACGGGCGCCGCACGCACGGCCGACGTCGCGGTGAACGGCGCCGCGGTGTCGGCCAACCGGTCGTTCGGCGCGACCACCGACTGGGACACCTGGGCGAACTCCACCGTGACGGCCAACGTGAACGCCGGCGCCAACACGCTGCGGGTGACCGCGACATCGGCGGGTGGCAACCCCAACCTGGACTATCTGGACGTGACGGTCGCCGTTCCTTCATCGGTCCACCAGGCCGAGGACGCGACGCTGTCGCAGGCGTCGGTGGCGACCAACCACACCGGGTACACCGGCACCGGGTTCGTCGACTACGTGAACGCCGTCGGCGGCTACATCCAGTGGACGGTCGAGGTGGCCTCCGCCGGGCCGGCGACGCTGACGTTCCGGTACGCCAACGGCACGACCACCGACCGGCCGATGGACATCACGGTCAACGGGACCTCCGCGGGGGCGAGGTCGTATCCCGCCACGGCGAACTGGGACACCTGGGCCGACGACACCGTCACCGCGAACCTGAACGCGGGCGCGAACACGATCCGCGCCACGGCCACCACGGCGGGCGGCGGACCGAACGTGGACAAGCTCACCGTCGCGGCCACGTCCGGCGGCGACATCCAGCCGCCCACCACGCCCGGCACCCCGACCTGCGGCGGCATCGGCACCACCGGACTGACCCTGAGCTGGGGCGCCTCCACCGACAACGTCGGCGTCGTCGCGTACGACATCTACAACGACGGCAACAAGCTGGCCGAGGCGCCGGGCAGCCAGACCTCGACGAGCCTGACCGGCCTCACCCCGAACACGCAGTACCGCCTGTCCGTGTTCGGCAGGGACGCGGCCGGCAACGTGTCGATCGGCAGCCAGACGGTGGCCTGCACCACCCTGGCGAGCACCGACACGCAGCCGCCCACCGCGCCCGCCGGGCTGACCCGGTCGAACGTCACCGCCACCAGCGCCGACCTCGCCTGGACCGCGTCCACGGACGATGTCGGAGTCACCTCGTACGAGGTGCGCAGCGGGACCTCGGTGTACAAGACCGTCACCGGCAACCCGCCGGCCACCTCCACCACCGTCACCGGCCTGGCCTGCGACACGCCGTACTCGCTCACCGTGGTCGCCCTGGACGCGGCGGGCAACGCCTCCACCGCGAGTAACGCGGTGAGCTTCACGACCCTGGCCTGCGGCGCCGCGGACGGCGGCGTGCCGTCCGCCGTCACCACCGTCTCCTCCGGCTGGACGATCCCGTGGGGCCTCCACTGGATGCCCGACGGGCAGACGGCGCTCGCCACCGAGCGGGACGACAAGGTGACCTCCGGCCAGTTCAAGGTCTTCAAGGTCACCCTGGCCGGGGCGAGGACCCAGGTCGGCACCGTGCCGAACGTGCAGACGACCGGCGGCGAGGGCGGCCTGCTCGGTGTGGCGGTCGACCCGAACTGGGCGTCCAACCACTATGTGTACTTCTTCCACACCGCGTCCGAGGGCAACCGGATCGTCCGGATGACCTACAACGGCACCTCGCTGAGCGGCTACACGATCCTGGTCCAGGGGATCAAGAAGAACAAGTACCACAACGGCGGCCGGCTGGCCTTCGGCCCCGAC
The DNA here is from genome assembly GCF_040656155.1 of Microtetraspora glauca. NCBI lineage: Bacteria > Bacillati > Actinomycetota > Actinomycetes > Streptosporangiales > Streptosporangiaceae > Microtetraspora > Microtetraspora glauca. The sequence continues at coordinate 318,312 of NZ_JBFALK010000006.1, read as the reverse complement.
GGCTACCTCTACGCGAGCACCGGCGACGCGCAGACGTCGAGCCTCGCCCAGGACACGACCTCGCTCAACGGCAAGATCCTGCGGATGAAAACCGACGGCACCCCCGCTCCGGGAAACCCCTTCGGGACGCTCGTCTACAGCTACGGCCACCGCAACCCGCAGGGCCTGGCCTTCGACCGCAACGGCAGGCTGTGGGAGGCCGAGTTCGGCAACAGCTCGGTCGACGAGCTCAACCTGATCAAGCCGGGCGGCAACTACGGCTGGCCGACCTGCGAGGGCACGTGCAGCGTCTCCGGCACGACCAACCCGAAGAAGACCTGGTCGGTGAGCACGGCGTCGCCGAGCGGCATCGCGATCGTCCGCAACGTCATCTACATGGCCGCGCTGCGCGGAGAGCGGCTCTGGCGGATCCCGATCACCGGTGACACGGAGAACGTCGGCACCCCGACCGCCTACTACGTCGGCGCGTACGGCCGGCTGCGCACCGTGGTCAAGGTTCCCGGAGCCGACCAGCTCTGGCTGACCACCACCAACGCCGACAACAACGGCGGCGCCGCCAACGGCGCGGACAAGATCTTCCGGATCACCATCAGCTGACAACCGGCCCCGGTCCCGTACGGAACGCGTACGGGGCCCGGGTCACCCCCCAACCAGCAGGAGTGTCACGTGCGCAAGTTATTCGCATGCGTCCTCGGCGTCGCCCTGGCCGGGGCACTCGGCTCCATGGCGTCGCCCGCGCAGGCGGCGTCGGCCGTGTACCAGGCGGAGAACGCGACGCTGTCGCAGGCGTCGGTGGCGACCAACCACACCGGGTACACCGGCACCGGGTTCGTCGACTACGTCAACACCACCGGCGGCTACATCCAGTGGACGGTCGACGCGGCCTCCGCCGGGCCGGCGACGCTGACCTTCAGGTACGCCAACGGCACGACCGCCGACCGCCCGATGACCATCACGGTCAACGGGACCTCGGTGGGGTCGACGTCCTACCCGGCCACGGCGAACTGGGACACCTGGGCCGACGCCTCCGTCCCGGTCACCCTCACCGCCGGCGCCAACACGATCCGCGCCACCGCCACGACGACGACCGGCGGCCCGAACGTCGACAAGCTCACCGTCGTCACGCCGGACCCGGGCGGCCCCTCCATGGCGGTCGCTCCGTACGAGTACCTCGGGTGGGGCAACCCGCAGTCGCCCACCAGCGTCATGACCGCGACCGGCGTCAAGTGGTTCACCCTCGCCTTCATGCTCTCCGACGGCACCTGCAACCCCAAGTGGGACGGTGACCGCGCCCTCACCGGAGGGTCCGACCAGGCGGCGATCAACTCCATCCGCGCCGCCGGCGGCGACGTCGTCATCTCGTTCGGCGGCTGGAGCGGCAACAAGCTCGGGGAGAAGTGCTCCAGCGCCTCCGCACTCGCGGGCGCGTACCAGAAGGTGATCAACGCGTACAACCTGAAGGTCATCGACATCGACATCGAGGACACCGAGTTCTCCACCGCGAGCGTGCGGCAGCGCGTCGTGGACGCCCTCAAGATCGTCAAGACGAACAACCCCGGAATAAAGACGATCATCACGATGGGCACCACGCCGAGCGGGCCCGACTCGACCGGAGCCGACCTCATCAACCGCGGCGCGGCGGCCGGGCTGGACAACGACGTCTGGACGATCATGCCGTTCGACTTCGGCGGCCACACCGGCACGATGGGCGCCGCGACGGTCAGCGCCATGGAGGGCCTGAAGGCCAAGGTCAAGAGCGCGTACGGCTACAGCGACGCGGTCGCCTACACCCGCATCGGGCTCTCCTCGATGAACGGCAAGACCGACGAGGCGGACGAGACGGTCACGACGGCCGACTTCCAGACCATGTTGTCGTACGCGCAGCAGCACCACATCGGCCGGCTGACGTTCTGGTCGATCAACCGGGACCGGGCCTGCGGGTCCGGCTCCGACGCCGACTCCTGCAGCGGCGTCTCCCAGTCCGCATACGCCTACACCAAGATTTTCGTCCAGTACACAGGGTGAGATGACATGCGCATGAGATCACTGATCATCGCCGCCGGACTGCTGCTGCCCCTGGCCGCGGTCCATCCGGCGGCGGCGGCCACCACCGTCTACCAGGCCGAGGACGCGACGCTGTCGCAGGCGTCGGTGGCGACCAACCACACCGGCTACACCGGGTCGGGGTTCGTGGACTACGTCAACGTGACCGGCGGCTACGTGCAGTGGTCGGTCTCCGCCGCGGCGGCGGGATCGGCGACGCTGACGTTCCGGTACGCCAACGGCACGACCGCCAACCGGCCGATGGACATCGCGGTCAACGGGACCACGGTGTCGACCGGCAAGGCGTTCAACGGCACCGGCGACTGGGCCACCTGGGCCGACACCTCGGTCACGGTCGCCCTCAACGCCGGCTCCAACACGATCAGGGCCACCGCCACCAGCACCGGCGGCGGGCCGAACGTGGACAAGCTCACCGTCGTCAGCCAGGACGGCGGCAGCGGCGGCGGCCCCGCCGTGCCGTTCGGCAGCCACCAGTTCGCGTACGCCGCCGGGATGCTGCGGCCCACGGGGACGCAGGCGACGCTCGACCAGAAGGTGATCGACTACTACACCAAGTGGAAGGCCGCCTTCGTCAGGCAGAACTGCGGCAACGGCTGGTACGAGGTGATCTCGCCGGACGCCGACCACCCGTACGTCGCCGAGGCGCAGGGCTACGGCATGGTCATCGTCGCCACCATGGCCGGGGCCGACCCGAACGCGAAGACCATCTTCGACGGGATGGTCAAGTACATGCTGGCCCACCCGTCGGTGAACAACGCCAACCTCCTCGCCGCCGAGCAGGACACCTCCTGTAAGAGTGTCAACGGCTCCGACTCGGCCACGGACGGGGACCTGGACGTCGCCCTCGGCCTGCTGCTGGCCGACAAGCAGTGGGGCAGCACCGGGACGTACAACTACAAGGACCTGGCGGTCAAGCACATCAACGCGATCAAGCAGAGCGAGGTGAACCCGACGACCAAGCTGATGCTGCTGGGCGACTGGAGCAGCTCCGGCGACTCGCTGTACTACACCTCGCGCTCGTCCGACTGGCTGATCGACCACTTCCGCGCGTTCAAGAAGGCCACCGGCGACACCGCGTGGGACACGATCAGGACGGCCCACCAGAATCTGATCACTTCACAGCAGGCTAACTACGCGTCGAGCACCGGACTGCTCGCGGACTTCGTGGTCAACACCAACACCACCCCCAAGCCGGCGCCCGGCGAGGTGCTGGAGGACGCGAACGACGGCAAGTACTGGTGGAACGCCTGCCGTGACCCGTGGCGTATCGGCACCGACGCCGTGACCAGCGGCGACAGCGCCTCCCTCGCCTCGGCGCGGAAGATCAACACGTGGATCAAGAGCAAGACCGGCGGCAACGCGAACAACGTCGCGGTCGGGTACTCGCTCAGCGGTTCGCAGATCAGCAGCGGCAGCGAACCCGCCTTCTTCGCTCCGTTCGCGGTGGCCGCGATGACCGACTCGGGCAGCCAGGCATGGCTCGACGCCCTGTGGACGAAGATGCTCAACACCTCGTTCACGTCGAACGACTACTACTCGACCAGCATCCAGCTCCAGGTGATGATCGTCGTCACCGGCAACTACTGGCTGCCCTGACCCCCGCCGCGATTCCACTGCGCCGAGCCCGTCCCGCCTCCGGTGGGGCGGGCTCGCTCCCGCTCAGGTCACCGCCGCGCCACCCCTTGTCCCGCCTCCGGCGGGGCGGGCTCGTGGCGCCTTCGCGGCGGTGATCACGTGCCGAGGGATCGGGTCAGGGCGACGTGGACGTCGTCGAGGGCGGTGCCGAGCTTTCGCATGAGCGCGATCGTCAGCTTGCCCTCGCGCAGCCGGTCGCGGAGCTTGGTCCGGACGTTCGCTATGCCTTCGAGGTTGTGGCCGTCGATGGAGTTGTGCAGCACCTGTTTGAGGTCCAGCGCCGCGTCCGCGCTGATCTCGTTCCCGGAGAGGCCGTCGACCAGGATCAGGTCGAAGCGGGAGAGCGCCCTGTCCAGGGACACCGGTTTCGGCGTCGCGAGCGGCAGTGTGGACACGCTGGGGTCGCCGCCTGACGTCGTGTCCGCCTGGCGCGTACGGGCGGGCTGCGGGCGAGGATCCTCCGGGGTCGGCCTCGGTTTCCCGCGGGCCCCGGGGCTGGGTTTCCCGCTCGGCTCGGTCCCGGGTTCCCGCGACGGGTGGGCCACGGGCTCGCCGGCCGAATCACCCGCGGGATCGTCCGACGCGTCACCGACCGGATCGGCGACAGGCTGTTCCGACGGATCCGGGACCGGCGTGGCGTGCGGGCGCTCCACCTGATCCTCCGCCGCGGGCGCCGCGGTGCCGGGAGCGCCGGACGGCGACGCGGCCTGGATCGACGCGCTCGACGGCGGCCGGGCGGTCACGCCACCGGGCGTCCCGCCGTACTGCGACCACACCAGGACACCGATGGCCACCGCGCCGGTCGCGGCCCCCCAACCCCGCCACTGCCGCCCACGCGGACCCTGCGACGGCGTCAGCAGGTCGGCCATCTCGCGGGCGCTGGGCCGTACCTGGGGATCGGGGGAGAGGCAGCGGTGGCAGAGCTCGGCCACCTCGGCGGGGAGGCCGGCCACGTCGGGGATCGGGGGCGGGTTCTCGCGCCGGGCCGCCTCGATGCCCTCCCAGGTCGTCTCCGGGTACGGCGGAGCCCCGGTGATCATTTCGAACAGCAGCACGCCCAGGGCGTACACGTCGACCGCCGGATCGGCGGTCATGCCGCGCAACCGCTCGGGCGCGACGTAGGGCGGCGTGCCGAAGTCGGCCACGAGGTGGTCGTCGGCCTCGCCGGTGAACGCGGCGATGCCGAAGTCGAGCAGCTTGGCACCGTCCGGGGTGAGCAGCACGTTCTCCGGCGTGACGTCGCGGTGCACGATGCCGCGCTCGTGCGCCGCGGCGAGTACCCGTGCGAGCCGGGTGGCGATGGCGGCCGCCTCCGCCCACGGCAGCGGTCCCTCCACGATCCGGTCGGCCAGTGAGCGCCCCTCCAGCAGGCGCATGACCACGTACGCGGCGAGCCTGCCGCCGTTCGTCACGGTCTCGCCGTAGTCGTAGACCTCGATGGCGTCGGGGTGGATCAACCGTGCGGTCGCCCTGGCCTCGCGGCGGATCAGCTCGCGGCCGGGATGATCTCCGTCGAGCGTGCCGTCCAGCACCTTGATCGCGACAGTGCGCTGCAGGGACTGGTCGAAGGCGCGCCAGATGACCGACATCCCGCCCGTCGCTATCCGCTCCTGTAACTGATAACGACGGGTCAGGACGTCGCCCTCACGGAGCTCAGGACGATTCACGAACCACCAGTTCCGTGGGCAGTACCGGATTGCCCTCGGATGCCCCTTCCTCGGCCACCGAGACGAGGAGCAGTTTGGCGGCGAGCGAGGCGAGTTCCTCGACGGGCTGGCGGACGGTGGTCAGGGTCGGGGACGTGTGCCGGGCGATCGGCGCGTCGTCGAACCCGACCACGGCGACGTCGTCGGGCACCTTCCTGCCGGAACGGCGCAGCGTCTGCATCGCCCCGGCCGCCATCACGTCGGACGCCGCGAAGACGGCGTCGAGATGTGGTGCCCGTTGCAGCAGCCACTGCATCGCGTGCGCGCCGGAGGCGTGGCTGAAGTCGCCGTACGCCACCGGCATGTCGAAGATGCCGGCGTCGCGGAGCGTCTGGCGGAATCCCTCCAGGCGATCTCTGGCCGCGGGCAGCGTGGGCGGGCCGGCGATGGTGGCGATGGCCCGGCGGTTGCTCAGCAGCAGGTGTTCCGCCGCCTGCCGGCCGCCATCCCTGTTGTCCATGTCGACGTACGGCAGCTCGACGCCGTCCGGGGGACGGCCCGCGCAGCGTACGGGGATGCCGGACGCCGCGAGGGTGACCGCGAGGGGATGGCGTGCTCTCGCGCTCACGAGGAGCACTCCGTCGACGGCTCCCGCGACGAGCGGCGGGGCGGCGATCGCCGAGGTCGCGGGCGTGGCGGTCATCACGACCATCGGTACACCATGCGCGGCGAGCACCTCCTCGCAGCCCGCGAGCAGTCGTGCGTAGAAGGGCTCGCTGAAGAGCCGCGGTGTCTGTTCGCAGACGACTGCTGCGATGATCTGGTCGGTACGCCTGCCCCCGGAACCACGAGGCGCGCGACGCCGTACGTAGCCGAGGCGGGACATGGCATCATGCACCTGGCGGCGGGTGGACGTCGTCACGCGGACCGAGCCGGTCAGGACCCGGGACGCGGTCGCCGGGGAGACGCCGGCTGCGGCGGCTACCTCTGCGAGGGTGGGAAGATCGGCCATTCCGGTCTCCTCGGCCCGAAGTGTTACGGCTTGGGAGCGCTCCCAACGGAACGTATCACTGTTTCGTGCGTGTCAACAGAGGTTTCGTCGGGATGAAACCTTTCGGAGTATTCCGCACACGTTCGGTATGGTCAGAGGTTAGGTGTCCACCTACTCCCTATGGCGGTTAATGAGGGATTCTGTCGTGGACTAAGCGAACGTGTTCCGGTGAATCCCGAGGCCAAAGCGGGTTAACCGGAAATTTGACCGCCATGATCGAACTGAGTGACGAAGCGCTGATCGCTGGTCGCGGTAGGGTCCTTGACAAAGGGATCACGGATGGACACTTGCCCATCTTTCGGTCCTCCACATAGTGGCCCCGCTGAGAAAGGTTTCTCCTGAGTGACCAGCTTTAGCCGGATCGTCCTGCCCGTCGCCACGGGTACGGTCGTGCTGACCTTGCTCGCCGGGTGTTCCACCTCCGGCACGGATTCCGCGGGTCCTTCACCCTCGGCCCCCGTGACCGCGTCCGCCTCCGAAGCCGGCACCGCGTCCGCCGCTCCGTCGGAGACGCCCACCACTCCGGAGGAGCCTTCCGCCTCCCCGGAGGCCACCGAGGCGCCGGGACACAACGACGCGGACGTCTCCTTCGCGAAGATGATGATCCCCCACCACCTCCAGGCCATCGACATGGCGGGGCTCGCCCGGACCCAGGCCGGCGACCAGTGGATCAGGGATCTCGCCGCGAAGATCGTCGAGGCGCAGGATCCGGAGATCCGGACCATCAAGGGATGGCTGGACGGCTGGGGTGAGGAGCCCCACCCGCGCGACCACGCGATGCCGGGAATGTTGTCCGAGGCCGAGATCGGCAAGCTCGCCAAGGCCGACGGGTCCGCGTTCGACCGCCTCTTCGTCACGATGATGATCAAGCATCACCAGGGCGCGATCAAGATGGCCGAGGAGGAGCGGGCGTCGGGCGCGTTCGCGGAGGCCACGGCCCTGGCCGACACGATCGTCACCACGCAGGCCGCCGAGATCAAGGAAATGAAGGCGTACCTCGCCAAGCTGAAGTGACCGGGTAGGCGCCGGGTCGCCGGATCCGAAATCTCCCTCACCGGAGGTTCAGGAAGAAGGGCCGGCGGTCCCGGTGATTCGGCACCCGTCCCTCCGGTGGTCAGAGCGCTGCTTCTCGACCGTGGGGGAGTGTGGGGATGCGCGACCCCGGACCACAGACACCACGAGCCGGGTCCCTCGACCGTTGAAGGTGAGGGCCCGGCTCGTGGCGGGCGCCATGGTTCAGGCGGGAACGATGTTCTCGGCCTGCGGGCCCTTCTGGCCCTGCGTGATGTCGAAGGACACCTTCTGGCCCTCCTGCAGCTCCCGGTAGCCCTGGGCGGCGATGTTGGAGTAGTGAGCGAAGACGTCGGGGCCGCCGCCGTCCTGCTCGATGAAGCCGAAGCCCTTTTCCGAGTTGAACCACTTCACGGTTCCAGTTGCCATGTCGATCTCCCTTTGAACAGGTGCAGAGCCGGAAACCGCACTGCACGGACCCGGCGTCGCTGTGATGAACCCATCCGGAGATCCCAGAGAAAACAAAAATGCACCTGAAGGTCACATCCCGTCAGGTGCACACAGAGTTTATGGGTACCACAACTGCAACAGGCCCCAAGTTAGCACATGTATATGCCGGGCACGAACGTATGGCTTAGACGGCCGCGCGCGGCACCGGGACATCTCCCATCCTACCGACGGATGCCTGGCCCGACATGTCGGGATTCTGCCCGGTAGTTCCTGCGTTCGGGCCGGACCATCCCGGCCGTGTCTCCGTAGGCACCGTCAAGGATCAGCGCGGCAGGGGCGAAGGAGGAGAGCTCGACCTGGACCCGGTCGCTCGGCGGGGGCGGCGCGCGGCCGGCGCAGCCAGATCCGCTACGCGGATCTGGCTGCGCCAGCGAAGGGCGCCGCGTGAGGGAACTGGTCTTCCTGCGCAGTGGCACGCTCTCCTGGCGGGAACGCGACGCCCCCGTCCTGACCGGACCCGGTGACGCGATCGTCCGCCCGTTCCTGGCCGGCCGCTGTGACGGGGACATCCTTCCGCTCCATCGGCCGGTGTCCCGCGCGCTGCAGGCCGGGATGAGGCTCGGACTCGTCGACCCGGTCGTCCGGTCGATCTGCGGAGACGTGCCTTTCCGTGGGCCGTTCACGATCGGCCACGAATGCGTCGCCGACATCGGGTGGGACGGGGACGACGCTGCACTTCCTCCGACGCACCGCCTTCCCCGCCGAACACGTCACCACCCTGCTCGCCGACTGGGACGACGCCCCGCCGCCTACACCGCCAAGACCACCAAACTCGTCCTCAGACGAGACCCCGAACGAACGATCACGCGATGACCGTCATCGGCTGACAGTGACGGGCGACAGCACGACGATGCGGCGTACCCCTGCCTCCCACGCCGGCTCCACGACAGGCTCGGGCCGTTCTCAGAGGCGGTGCTCAGGCATCATTTGCGGGCATGCCTCGACGCCTGGCCAGGTCCGCGATGACGAGGCACCCGGCGACTGCGACGAAGAGCAGCGGCGGGAGCCACGGCCCGGCCACGTTGGACGGGCAATAGGTAATGAACAGCGCGGAGTGAAGCGCGTAGGCGGCAACCGCGATCAGAGCGCTGCCCGCCCCCAGCCAGGCCAGGATGCGGTGCATGGCAGGACTCGCCTTGAGCGTGGCCAGAGCCGACACGAGCAGCAGCAGCGGCAGAACCGACCCGATGCCCGCGTACACCAGCCCGAAGATCGGCAGATCGAAGCCCACGTACCGCTCCTCGCCTCCCTGAATCGGGCACAGGCCGATGCCGGTGCCTCCCAGAGCCGGCAGAGCGTACGGCAGTGCGGAGACGAGGATCGCGGTGATCCACCAAAAACGAACCGAGCGCTTGAACACCGACCATCCACATCCAAATGAAACGGAGAACCAACTACGCGCATCCGCTTCCGCGTCTGGCGTGACCCCCAGGAAGGCCGGTGTGATCTCAAACAGTGCGTCCGGCGTGGCCCCAGCGCGGTCTGCGTGATCTTAAACAGCGCGTCCGGCGTGGCCCCGGCGTGGCCCCGGCGCGGCCGGTGTGATCTCAGCGACGCGTCCGTGTTTCGTGGCCGCGACCGGGATGCCAGCTCTCGATCACCAGATGGTCATTGGTCTCGGCGACCCGGACCAGCACCACCTCGGTGATCTCGATTCGGAAGAAGTGGGACTCCGTCAACTGCGCCGGATCACCCAGTTCGTGCGCGATTCCGGCGATCTTGACATCGCCCGGATAGGCGCTGGGATTCTCCTCAGGCATGTCGCTCATGGGGCCGTGGAGCGCCAAGCGCGGATCACGGCGGAGATCGAGGGCCTTCAGTGATCCGGGCATGCTGCCGAGCCGCAGATCACCACCGGAGAAGCCGACTTCGGTGCCGCTGATCCGAGGAGAGCCGTCCTTGCGGAGCGTCGCCAGCGTGCAGTGTTTCGCGCTCTCGAACCGTGCGCGCACCCGCGCGGCGAATTCGGGCGCCTCGTTCTCGAAATCCTGCCACCATGTCATGCACCCAGATCATGCCGAGCGGCTCCGACAGAACGAGGACTCCGCGGGCATGCCCCGCTCCTGACGGGGCATCTGGCCCGGGATGTCCACTCTGGGCGCTTTCCCGACGCGGCTCGACCATCACCCGCTCGGTCCGCCGTCACGGGCCCGGCCATCACCCGACCACCGGCCTGCCACCGTCCACTCACCGGCCGCCCGGCGCCGCGGGATCCGGTGATATCTGGATAAAGTCGGGCGCAGTACGACCAGGGGAGTGACTGAGTGGAGTTCCGGCTGCTCGGCCCGGTGTCCGTTATCGGGGACGACGGGATGGTTCTCGACACGGGCCCGTCCCAGCAGCGGGCCGTGCTCGCACTCTGCATGCTGGCCGCACCCCGGCCGGTCAACGTCGCCGGGATCATCGGCGCGCTGTGGCCCGAGGAGCCGCCTCCGCGGGCCGTCAACACGGTCCAGGCGTACATCTCCAAGCTGCGCCGTGTCTTCGAACCCGGCCGTCCGCGCAGGGACAGCCCGTCCGTGCTGGTCAGCAGGCCGGGCGGATACGCGCTCGCCATGCCCGACGGCGCGTACGACCTGGGCAGGGCCAAGGAGCGGATCACCACGGGACGGCGGCTGCTCAGCACAGGCGAGTACGCCGAGGGAGCCGGAGAGCTGCGGCGCGCGCTCGCCGAATGGCGCGGTGCCCCTCTCTCCGGCTTCGAGGAAGAACCCTGGGCGCGAGACGACATCAACCATCTGACCGAGCTCAGGCTCACGGTCATCGAGGACGCGTCCGAGGCCGAACTCGTTCTCGGCATGGGGCCGGAACTCGCGCCGGGACTGGCCCGGCTGCTGTCCGACCAACCACTGCGCGAACGGCTGCGCAGGATCACGGCGCACGCCCTCTATCAGGCGGGACGGCAGGTGGACGCGCTCGCCCTGCTCGCCGACGGGCGCCGGATGCTCGTCGACGAGCTCGGTCTCGACCCCGACCCCCGCTCGCGGGAACTGGAACGGCGGATCCTCTCGCAGGACCCCGCGCTCATGCCGGACCCTGCGGCGATGCGGGGCCCCACGCTCATCCCGGATTCCACGTCCGTCGCTCCGGCGATCGACGCGACACGGCCGGGGGCGAACGGCTCGGCGGAGCAGGTGGCGGGGACGGAGTCCGGCACCGCGCGCACCGGGGCCGTGCCGCCGACGCGGCTGATCGGGCGGGCGGCGGAGGCGGACGTGCTGCGCCGGGCCATCACCTCCGGCGGCCACCGGATCGTCCTCATCGCGGGAGAGCCGGGCATCGGCAAGACCAGCCTCGCCGAGGACGCCGCGCGACACGTCCGCACGGTCGTCTTCGGGCGCTGCTGGGACGGCACCGGCGCCCCGCCGTACTGGCCGTGGGCGCAGGCCGTACGTGAGCTGACCGGCAGGAGCGGAGAACTGGCCGAGATCACCGGAGCGACCGGCGAGTTCGCCTTGTACGAGGCGTTCGCCCGGCTGGTCGGCGGCCACGGGGCGGTGCTGATCATCCTTGACGACCTTCAGTGGGCCGACGCCTCGTCGCTTCGCCTGCTGGAGTTCCTCGCCGCCACCCGGTCGTGCCCGGAACTGACCGTGGTGGCCACCTATCGTGACACCGAGGTGGCGGAGCCGCTGGCCAGAGCCCTGTCCACCCTCATACGGCTTCCGCATGTCGAACGCGTCACCCTCGGGGGCCTGCGGGAGGACGCCATCGCCGAATACCTCGAACGCGCCGGAGTCGACGCGGGCAGGGCCGCCGACGTGGCCAGGAAGACCGGCGGCAACCCCTTCTTCCTGGGCGAGGTGGTCCATCTCGGCGAGGACGCGCCGGGTGCGATCGCGGACGTGCTGCGCGGCAGGATGGCGGCGATGCCGCCGGGCACACCCGACGTGCTCTCCGCCGCGGCGCTGTTGGGTCGTGAGGCCGAGGTCGGGGTCCTGCTCGACGTGGTCGACACGCCCCACGACCAGGTGCTCGACGTGCTGGACGCGGCCGTCCAGGCACGCCTGCTGACCGAACGCGGGCTGGTCTACCGCTTCGCCCACGACATCGTCCGCGACGTGCTCAGGGACGGGCTCGCGCCGCTTCGCCGCCGGCGCCTGCACGCCCGCGTGGCCGCCGTGCTCGAACGGCGGGGCACCCACCTGGCGGAGCTCGCGCACCACTACCGGGAGGGCCTGGTCATCGCCGGGATGGCGGGCAAGGCCATCGAGTACGCGCGTCAGGCGGCGGCGCACGCCACGGCCCAGTTCGCGTACGAGGACGCCGCCGAGCACCTGCGCCACGCCGTCCTGCTGACCGGGCAGCTGCCGGTCACCGATCTCGCGCTGAAGTGCGACCTGCTGCTCGACCTGGCCGAGGCGCAGTCGGCGGCCGGAATGAGCATCCGGGTACGCGCCTCCCTGGACGAGGCCGCCGAGATCGCCGAGTCGCTGGGCGACGACGAGCGGCTGGCCCGCGCCGTGCTCGGCTTCTCCGATCCGCTGGCCTGGGCGATGTACGAGGAGTGGGTGGCGGGAGACGCGCTCGCCGGGCGTATCGAGAGGGCCCTGCGCGCGCATGCCGGGGCGGACTCGCCGTGGCGCCCCCAGCTTCTCGCCGCCGCCGCCGTCACCGGCTCCTTCACCCGGCCGGTCGGGGACAGCGTCGCGCTCGCGGCGGAGGCCGTACGGGAGGCCAGGGACAGGGGCGACGACCGGTCCCTCCTGCGCGGGCTCAGCGCGCAGGAGATCCTGTCGCGGGGCGTCGCCACGCACGCCGATCGGCAGGCGGTCATCGACGAGATGGCGGAGGTGGCCCGGCGGACGGGCGACCTCGTCTCCGAATGGCTCGCTCGGGAGGCCGACTACTACGAGCTGGTCAAACAGGGTGAGTCGGAGACGGCGGAGCCGCTTCTCGCCTGGCTGCGCGAGACCGCCAGGCGGATCCGCCAGCCGGCGCTGCTCAGCCTGGCCGCGTGGCTCGCCGCCATCCGCGCGTACATGCGGGGCGATCTGGACGATGCACTCGCCGAGGCGGAGGAGTCGGCCCGCGTCCATCCCGAAGGTGCCCTGGGCAGGGACGACGCGGCGGTACGCGAGCAGGTGTTCCGCTGCCTCGTGCTCCGCGTACGGGGTGAGGCGGGGCGGGCGCTCGCCCTTTCCGAGGAGATGCTGGCCATCCGGCCGGGCCAGGCGGGGTGGATGGTCCTGCGATGTGCCGCACTGCTGGACGTCGGCAGGCGTGCCGAGGCCGCCGGTGTCCTCGCGGACCTGTCGCGTGCCGATTTCGCCGCCATCGAGGGCGACCTCGCCTACCGGTTCATCCCCGACCTGTTGAGCGAGGCGTGTCTGGAGCTGGGGGACGCCGCCGCCTCCCGGGCGCTTTACCGGCGGCTCGCTCCGAGTGGGGGGCGCCTGCTCGGCTGGTCGGTGGCCGACCTGTGCCTCGGCAGGTTGGCGCTCGGACTGGGCGACGACGAGGCCGCGTCCCGGCACCTGGGGGCCGCGCTCGACCTCGTCGCCAGGTCGGGGGCCGTGCTCTACGAGGCCCCCGTACGCGAACTCCTCGCCCGGGTGGGCTGACGCGCGGCCGAGCAAGCGCGCGCCAAGGTGTGGACAAGACCATCCGGAGACCCTGTCGTCATGACAGGAAACAACGACGGGTACCCGGAGACGCGGCCGGTGCCGAAGGACGTCCCCGCCCACCGATCGGATGAGTCCCGCCCGGAAGTCCTGCTCGGGCCGCGCCGGGTGGCTCCGGACGTCGTGCTCATCCCATGCGTCGACCAGGCCGGAGCGGGGTTCCGCCACACCAACTCGATGGTGATCACGGGCCGTGAGCCGGTCATCGTGGACACCGGCGCTCCGATCCACCGCGACCGGTGGCTCCAGGACGTGTTCTCCGTCGTCGAACCGGAGGACGTCCGGTGGATCTTCATCAGCCACGGCGACGCCGATCACGTGGGCAACCTCCTCACGACCTTGGACCTGTGCCCGGCGGCCACGCTGGTCACCGGAACCGAGACGGCCCTGCGGCTGCGGCACTCGTTCGAGCCGCCCCCGGGCCGTACGCGGTGGATCGCCGACGGCGGGTCGTTCGACGCGGGGGACCGGACGCTCACCGCCGTACGGCCTCCGCTGTACGACGCCTCGGGGACGTACGGGCTCTATGACGACCGGAGCGGGGTCTACTGGGCCGCCGACTGCTTCGGCGCGCTGGTCCCGAGCATCACCGCGGACGCGGAGGACCTTCCGCTGACCCGCTATCTGGAGTCGGTGCGGGCGTTCGGCAGTGGCATGAGTCCCTGGCACGCGTGGCTCGATCCCCGGAAGTTCGGGCCGTCCGTGGACGTGGTCGCGGCGCTTGACATCACCGCCATCACGACCGCGCACGGCCCGACCGTCACGGGATCGCGCATCCCCCAGGTGATCGACGCCGTCCGCGCCCTCGCCGGATCCGGCGCCTGAGACGACCCCGTTCCCCCGTGTGATCAGAGAACCGGCGCGAGCCCGGCATGGTTGACTGCCGTGCCTGGAGCCCGGGCGTGGCCGTTCCGTTCGAGGCGGACGCGCTGCGCACCTGGTGTACCGTCGCGGTCAAACCCTGACGACGCCTGCCGAGGCGCCCTCTCGTCTCAGCGGAAGCGCCCAAGGGAGCATCACGGATCCGCGACGGCGGCGGTGTTGAGTCTGCGGGCGGTCAGAGCGGCGCCGATCAACATGACGCCCCGCGAGGTACGGGGATCGGCGCCGATCAGGGTGCTGACCCTGGCCAGGCGGTTGTCCACGGTATTGGGGTGGACGCCGAGCGCGCGGGCCGTGGAGCGCCGGTCGAAGTCGGCGGCGAAGTAGGCGTCGAGGGTCCCGACCAGCGCGGGTTCCAGGATGTCGAGCAGCCCCGCCAACTCGGTCCCGCTGTCGCCCGGAGCGCCGAGGTGATAGTCGAGCAGCACGTCGCGGAGTCCGTACACGCCACTGGGCCGCCCACCCGCGCGGGCCACCTCGGCGATTCTGGTCGCCTGGCGGGCCGCGCCGGGGATCTCCGCGATGTCCCCGGCGACGGCCATCCCCGTATGGACCGGGGCGGCGGCGTCCACGAGGCGGCGGGACAGCCGGGAGGCCGGTACGGCGATTCGCAGCGGGAGCAGCGCGTGCCCGCCGTCGGTGTCGAGCGAGCTGAGCACCGGTTCGTCGGCGAGCCGGTCGAGCGTCGCTTGGATCGCCCGCGCGCGGCGGCGGCCCCCCGGTCCCGGAGAGGGATCACCGAGCGCGAAGGCGAGCACGTAGTAACCGGGTTCGAGCACCACTCCGTGCCGGGCGGCCACGTCGCCCGCCGGTCGGCCGGAGAGCAGAGTCCTGGCGACGGCCCGCAGCGACTTACCGCGTTCGGCCAGCATGACCTCTTTCAGATACGCCTCACTCGCCGCGGTGGTCGTTCGCTCCAGCGCCGTGAGGATCAGCTCGCCGAGCCGGTGCAGCCCGGCGTCCTCCCCGGGGCGCGTGGCCGCGCAGAGAGCCCGCCACAGTGCCCGGTGGGCGACCATGTACCCGCTGAGCAGGTACGCCAGCGGCACGCCGTCGCCGACCCGCTGTGCGGCGCGCTCCCGGAACAGGCGCATGTCGGCGTCGGTGACGGCCTCTCCTCGCGCCATGCGCAGGAAGAGGCGGAGTCCGTGCCGGGTGGTCGAGGCGATCTCCAGTTCCTTGATCGCGTCGGGGAGTGTGGCGAGCCCGGGCACGACCGCCTCCTGCTCGGCGACGATCTGCCGGGTGAGCCGGTTCACCTGTGTCGCGCAGCGGGCCGCGATCCGGGCGGCGAGGAGCGAGGGGCCGTCTTGTTCCATTCCACGGATTGTGACATGTCATAGTTCGGCGTCCACGGGGCTGGGGCTCCGGTCGATTGTGCGCATCGGCGGCCCGGCTGCACAGTGAGATCACCCCTCACCCCGGAGCGTGTCGATGACCACGATCGCGGAACCCGATGTTCCGGTCGCCGCCCAGCGGCGTGCCTGGGGCGTCGTCACGATGTTGCTGCTGTTCATGATGGTGAACTTCATGGACAAGGCGGTGCTCGGCCTGGCCGGCGAGGCGATCACGACCGAACTCGGTCTCACCTCCACCGAGTTCGGCGCCGTGGGCAGCGCCTTCTATCTGCTGTTCAGCCTCTCCGGGATCGTCGTCGGCGGGTTGACGACCCGGTTCGACTCCACATGGATCCTCGTCGCGATGATGGCGGGCTGGTGCCTGTCACAGTTCCCGCTGCTGTTCCCGGCGGCCGGGTTCGGGACGCTGGTGGTCACCCGGGTCGTCCTCGGCGCGGCCGAGGGACCGGCCTACGCCGTCGCCAACCACGCCGCCTTCACATGGTTCCCCGACAGGATGCGGAACCTTCCCAGCAGCGTGCTCACGCTCGGCTCGGGTATGGGCGTCGCGCTGGGCGCGCCGATTCTCATCTTTATCATCACGAACTACGGCTGGCGCTGGGCGTTCGGCTTCACCGCCCTGGCCGGCCTCGCCTGGCTCCCGTTCTGGCTGCGCCGCGGCGGCGAAGGCCCGTACGGCGCACGGAGCGAGACGGCGCCGGCCGAAGGGCGCGTGCCGTACAGGAGGCTGTTCTGCAGCGGGACCGTGCTGGGCGGCGTCGCGGCGAGCTTCGCCGTCTACTGGACGCTCGCACTGGCGCTCACCTGGTTCCCGCAGTATCTCCAGAAGGTCAGGGGATACAGCCTCGCCCAGGTCGGGCCGCTCTCGATCGTCTGGCACGTCGCCGGGTTCGTGGTCATCGTCGTCGTCGGCGTGCTCACCCAGCGGCTGTTGGCGCGCGGGGTCTCGACCCGGATCGCCCGAGGGGTGGTCGGCGGCGTCGCCGTGGTCGTGGCCGGGGCGGCGATGACGGCGCTGCCTCACGTCGGCGATGCGGCGACCCATCTGGTGCTGCTCACCGTCGCCGCGTCCTTCGGCTATGTCATCTTCCCGCTGGCCACCGCGGTCGCCGCCGAGATCGCCCCGGCCGCCCAGCGCGGCGCGGTCCTCGGCACCGTCACCGCGGTCGCCACCGTGGCCGGCGTGCTGGCTCCGGTGGTCACGGGGGCATTGGTACAGCGAGCGGCGGATCCGGCCGAGGGGTACGGCACGGCGTTGACCGTCGCCGGACTGCTCATGCTGGGGGGAGGCGCGCTGGCCGCGCTGGCCATCCGCCCTGAGCTGGACAAGGAAAGGCTGGCTTCCCGATGAACATCACCGAGTACGCCGACGCCGTCTGGCGGGGCGAGGTCCCCGACAGCATCGTGCACACCGGACTCGCCGGGCAGGGCTTCGTCGAGGTCGCCGACGGCGTCGGCTTCCGCAGCGGGTTCGGCAACACGATCGCGCTTCGCACCGGCGGGGAGGTGACGCTGTTCGACACCGGCAACCCGTTCGACGCGGAGCGGCTGCACGCCGAACTGCGGGCGTGGACCGGCGAGCCGGTGACGACCGCGATCTACTCGCACGGGCACATCGACCACGTCTCCGGCGTGGGCCCGTTCGACGCGGAGGCCGACGCGGCGGGGCGGTCCAGGCCCACGGTGGTGGGGCACGAGGCGATCCCCGCCCGCTTCGAGCGTTACGTCCTCACCAACGGCTACAACGCCGTCATCAACCAGCGGCAGTTCCAGGCTCCGGACCTGACCTGGCCGACCGAGTACCGCTACCCCGACGTGACGTACCGCGACGAGCTGACGGTCGGCCCCGTCGAGCTCTTCCACGCCAAGGGCGAGACCGACGACGCGAGCGTTGGGTGGGTGCCGTCGCGACGCATCCTGCTTCCCGGCGACCTGTTCATCTGGGTGAGCCCCAACTGCGGCAATCCCCAGAAGGTGCAGCGCTACCCACGTGAGTGGGCCGTCGCGCTGCGCCGGATGGCCGCACTCGGCGCCGAGACCATGCTGCCGAGCCACGGCGCCCCGATCTTCGGCGCCGACCGGGTCGAGCAGGCGCTGACCGAGACGGCGGAATGGCTGGAGGCCATCGTCGGACGTTGCCTGGAGATGCTCAACGAGGGGGCCAGGCTGGACGACATCGTCCGGGCCGTACGGCCTCCGGCGCGGCTGGCGGACCGGCCCTACCTTCGGCCGCACTACGACGAGCCGGAGTTCGTGGTGCGCAACATCTGGCGGTTGTACGGCGGCTGGTACGACGGCAA
The DNA here is from genome assembly GCF_040656155.1 of Microtetraspora glauca. Classification (NCBI taxonomy): domain Bacteria; kingdom Bacillati; phylum Actinomycetota; class Actinomycetes; order Streptosporangiales; family Streptosporangiaceae; genus Microtetraspora; species Microtetraspora glauca. The sequence continues at coordinate 300,231 of NZ_JBFALK010000006.1, read as the reverse complement.
CCCCGCCCACCTGAAGCCCGCGCCCGACGCCGTGCTCGCCGCCTCCGTGGCCGAACTGGCGGGAGGCGCGGAGCGACTGTGCGACGCCGCGCTCAGAGCGCTGGCCGACGGCGACGAGCGGCTGGCGGGGCACCTCGCGGAGATGGCCGTGCAGGCCGCGCCGGGCGACCCCGGAGCACACCGCGTGCGCGCCCGGGTGTTCGCCGCGCGGGCCGCGTCGGAGGTGTCCCTGATGGCGAAGGGTGTGTTCGCCTGGGCTGCCGAGGAGTCACGCAAGGCCGCCGGAGACGCCTGACGGGGGAAGGGACAAATCCAGGACACGTGTCTTTAACACGGCGGAACTGTCAAAGTCGGCCGAGGGTGGGAACGATGGCGTGAGTGAACGACCGCAGGGACATTTGGCCGGGTGACCCCTATCCGCTGGGGGCCACGTACGACGGTGCGGGCACGAACTTCGCACTCTTCACCGAGGTCGCGGACAGCGTCGAACTCTGCCTGTTCGACGAGGAGGACGCCGAGGAGCGGGTGCTCCTCACCGAGGTCGAGGGGTTCGTGTGGCACTGCTACCTGCCGGGCGTCGGCCCCGGGCAGCGGTACGGCTACCGCGTGCACGGGCCATACGAGCCCGCCAGGGGGCAGCGGTGCAACCCGGCCAAGCTGCTGATCGATCCGTACGCGAAGGCGGTGGACGGCGCCGTCCGCTGGGACCAGGCGGTGTACGGCTATCGCTTCGGCGAGCCGGACAGCCGCGACGACAGCGACTCGGCGGCGTACATGCCGCGGGCCGTCGTGACGAACCCGTTCTTCGGGTGGGGACACGACCGGCCCCCGGCCACGCCGTACCACGACACGGTGATCTACGAGGCGCACGTGCGCGGCCTGACGATCGACAATCCGCGGATCCCCGAGCGGATCAGGGGGACCTACGCCGCGCTCGGTCACCCCGAGATCATCGACCATCTGACCGGGCTCGGGGTGACCGCGATCGAGCTGATGCCGGTACACCAGTTCGTCACCGACCACGTGCTGGAGAAACGCGGCCTGAGTAACTACTGGGGCTACAACACCATCGGGTTCTTCGCGCCGCACAACGAGTACTCCAGCTCGGGCCAGCGCGGCGAGCAGGTGCTGGAGTTCAAGGCGATGGTGAAGGCCCTGCACGAGGCCGACATCGAGGTGATCCTCGACGTGGTCTACAACCACACCGCCGAGGGCAGCCATCTCGGGCCGACCCTGTCGATGCGGGGCATCGACAACGCCAACTACTACCGGCTGGTGGAGGACCACCCCGCCTACTACATGGACACCACGGGCACCGGAAACAGCCTGCTCATGCGGAGCCCGCACGCACTGCAGCTCATCATGGACTCCCTGCGCTACTGGGTGAGCGACATGCACGTGGACGGCTTCCGCTTCGACCTCGCCTCCTCGCTCGCTCGGGAACTGCACGCGGTGGACCGGCTGAGCGTCTTCTTCGACCTCGTCCAGCAGGACCCCGTCCTCTCGCAGGTCAAGCTCATCGCCGAGCCGTGGGACGTCGGGCCGGGCGGCTACCAGGTGGGCAACTTCCCGGCCAGATGGACCGAGTGGAACGGCCGCTACCGCGACACGATCCGCGACCTGTGGCGGGGCGAGCCGGCCGCGCTGCCCGAGTTCGCCTCACGGCTGACCGGGTCGAGCGACCTCTACCAGGACGACAGCCGCCGCCCGGCCGCCTCGATCAACTTCGTCACCTGCCACGACGGGTTCACCCTCCAGGACCTGGTGTCGTACAACGTCAAGCACAACGAGGCCAACGGCGAGGACGGCAGGGACGGCGCGGACGACAACCGGTCGTGGAACTGCGGGGTCGAGGGGCCGGCGAGCGGGCCCGTCGCGCAGCTCAGGGAACGGCAGAAGCGCAACCTCCTCACCACGCTGTTCCTCTCCCAGGGCGTGCCGATGTTGTCCCACGGCGACGAGATGGGCCGGACCCAGGGCGGCAACAACAACGCCTACTGCCAGGACAACGAGACGAGCTGGGTCGACTGGTCGGACACCCGGGAGAACCGGCTGCTCCTGGACTTCACCCGGAAGCTCTCCCGCCTGCGTCGCGACCATCCCGTCTTCCGGCGCCGCCGCTTCTTCTACGGCAGACCCGAGCGCGGTTCGCACGACGAGCTGAGCGACATCGCCTGGCTCACCCCGTCCGGCACGGAGATGACGGACCAGGACTGGCGGAACGGCTACGCCCGTGCGCTCGCGGTCTTCCTCAACGGCGACGCCATCACCGAGCCGGACCGGCGTGGCAGGAGGATCACCGACGACTCCTTCCTGCTGCTGTTCAACGCCCATCATGACGTCATCAGGTTCACCATCCCGACCGGTTACGGCGAGATGTGGACGACCGCGCTCGACACGGCGCGGCCGGTCACGACGGACTCGCGCGTCTGCCGGGCCGGCGAGGAGGTGCCGGTATCCGGCCGTTCTGTCCGGGTTCTGCGCCGTGCCTAGAGAGACGATCTGGCGGTGATGTGTTCGCGCCGTCACTATGAGACGGAAACCGAAGGAGTGTTCCACGGGTCTTCGCCGTGGCCCCGTCCGGCGACCGCGGCGGGCCGAGAGGGTCCGCGGAACACGATCCAGCGCCGGAAGATCCGCCGAAGGGTGGTGCCGTGATCTCGACCTACCGAGTGCAACTGACCCCCGATCTCGGGTTCGCGGACGTGGCCGAGCTGACCGGCTACCTCCGGGAGCTCGGAGTCGGGGCCGTCTACCTCTCGCCGATCCTGCAGGCCGTGCCGGAGTCTGGGCACGGATACGACGTCACCGACCACACCGCCGTGCGGGCCGAGTTCGGCGGGCTTCCCGCCCTGCGCGACCTGGCGGCGCGGGGCCTCCCGCTGGTCGCCGACGTCGTGCCGAACCACATGACCGTGCCGGTGCCCGAGTCGCGGAACGCCCCGCTGTGGGCGGCGCTCAGGGACGGCCCGGCCTCGCCGTACGCGCGCTGGTTCGACGTGGAGTGGCCCGTCGCGCTGCCGGTGCTCGGCGACGAGACCGGCGACGGGAACGGCGGCCTCTCAGCGGACGGGAGCGTGCTGCGCTGTCACGAGCACGAGTTCCCGATCAGACCGGGCACGGAGCGCCTCCCGCTGGCCGAGTTGCTCGCGGCCCAGCACTACCGGCTGGTCAGCTGGCGCGACAGCCCCGGGTACCGGCGGTTCTTCGACGTGTCGTCGCTGATCGGGCTGCGGGTGGAGGACCCCGAGGTCTACGACGCCACCCACGCCGTGATCCTCTCCCTGCTCGACCAGGGGGTGCTCCAGGGGCTGAGGGTGGATCACCCCGACGGGCTGGCGGATCCACGCGGCTACCTCAAGCGGTTGCGTCCCCGCGTCCCCGGACCGCTGTGGGTCGAGAAGATCCTGATCGACGGCGAGCGGCTGCCGGAGAACTGGCGGTGCGACGGCACGACCGGGTACGACGCGCTCAACATGGTGACCCGCCTGTTCGTCGACCCGGCGTCCGAGGACCAGCTGGTCAAGACGTTCGCCCGCCACACCGGTGTCATCGAGGACTACGAGACGGTACGCCGCGAGGCGAAGCGGCACGTCATCGACCTGTTCTTCCGCGGCGAGGTCGACCGGCTCGTCGCGGCCATGACCGGCCGCGTCGAGGAGAGCGGGCTGCGCGAGGCGGTGGTCGAGCTGCTCACCGCGATGCCGGTCTACCGCGCGTACGTCGATCCGGGCGAGCCTCCGTCCACCGAGTCGATCCGCGTCGTCCGGCGCGCGGCGCGGGAGGCGGCGCGCCACACCGATCCCGGCCCGGTCGCCAGGGCCGCCGACCTCGTCCTGTACGGCCCCGCCGAGGCGGTCACGCGGTTCCAGCAGACCTGCGGCCCGGTGATGGCGAAGGGGGTCGAGGACACGGCCCTCTACCGGTGGTACCCCCTGGCCGCGTTGAACGAGGTGGGCGGGGAGCCGGACCGGTTCGGCGTGTCCGTCGGGGAGTTCCACGAGTTCTGCGCGACCCTGCCGCCCCGGACCATGACCACCCTGTCCACGCATGACACGAAACGCTCCGAGGACGTACGCGCCCGGCTGGCGGTGCTGTCCGAGATGCCCGACGAGTGGGCGCTGGCCGTGGATTCCTGGGCGGCCGAGGTGTTCTTCGACCCCCGGCTCGACTATCTGGGCTGGCAGACGTTGATGGCGTCCTGGCCGATCACCCCAGAACGTTTCACGAAATATCTGCTCAAAGCGGCACGAGAGGCGAAGACTGCGATCTCCTGGCAGAACCGCGAACCCGGATACGAGAGCGGCATCCGGCGGTTCGCCCAGGAGGCGATCGACGTCTGCGGCGAATCGGTCGCCGCGTTCACGGCGGTCGTGGACAGGTACGCCCGGGTCAACTCCCTCGGCCAGAAGGCCGTCCAACTGTTGATGCCGGGCATCCCCGACGTCTACCAGGGCAACGAGATCACCGACTTCTCCCTGGTCGACCCGGACAACCGGCGGCCGGTCGACTTCCGGGCGCGGCGGGCGCTGCTGGCCGAGATCCTGACCCCCGGCACTCGCCCCGATACGTGGGACGGCCAGAAGCTGCTCGTCACCACCACCGCCCTGCGGCTCAGGAGACGGCTCGACCCGGAGGCGTCGTACACGCCGGTGGAGGCGGGCGAGCACGCGGTCGCGTTCTCGCGCGGGGACGAGGCGCTGGTGGTGGCGACCCGCCTGCCGGTGGCGCTCGAACGGCGCGGCGGCTGGGGGAGCGAGACGCTCATGCTCCCTCCGGGACGGTGGCGCGACCTGCTGACCGAATGGGAATACACCGGACGCGTCCCGATGGGGCATCTCCTGTCCCGTTATCCGGTCGCGATACTCGGGCGGTGAAGTGTGCACGGCGACACCAATCACGACGACGGGAGTGGCATGTTCGAGGTCTGGGCACCCGAGGCGGAACGTGTAGAGGTCGAGTCGGGGGGCGCCAGGCGGGACATGAGGGCGGGAGCCGGCGGCTGGTGGCACGCCGCCGGAGCGGAACACGGCGCCGACTACGCCTTCCACGTCGACGGCGAGGGTCCGTTCCCCGACCCGCGGACGCGGCGCCAGCCGTACGGCGTGGAGGGGCCGAGCCGCGTCTACGACCACGACAGGTTCACCTGGGGCGACCAGGAATGGCGCGGCCGTGACCTGCGCGGATCGGTCATCTACGAGCTGCACGTCGGCACGTTCACCCCGGAGGGCACCTTCGCCGCCGCCGCGGAGCGGCTGCGCCACCTGGTCGATCTCGGCGCCGACTTCGTCGAGCTCATGCCGGTGGCCCCGGTCCCGGGGCGGCGCAACTGGGGGTACGACGGTGTCGACCTCTACGCGGTCAACGAGGAGTACGGCGGTCCCGACGGCCTGAAGGACTTCGTCGACGCGTGCCACCGGGCCGGGATCGGCGTGATCCTCGACGTCGTCTACAACCACCTGGGTCCGTCGGGGAACTACCTCGCGAAGTTCGGGCCGTACCTGCACGGATTCAAGGGCTCCTACTGGGGCGACGCGATCAACCTGGACGGCCCCGGATCCGACGAGGTCCGGCGCTACTTCATCGGCAACGCGTTGCAGTGGCTGCGCGACTACCACATCGACGGCCTGCGGCTCGACGCCGTGCACGCGCTGCACGACCGGCGCGCCGTGCACTTCCTGGAGGAGTTGTCGGGCGAGGTGGAGGCGCTGTCCACCAACCTCGGCCGCCCGCTCACGCTGATCGCCGAGTCCGACCTGAACGATCCGCGCATGGTCACCTCGCGCGAGGCGGGCGGGCTCGGGATGCACGCGGCCTGGAACGACGACGTCCACCACGCCATCCACTCGGCGGTGACGGGGGAGCGGCACGCCTACTACGCGGACTTCGCGCCGCTGTCCGCGCTGGCCAAAGTGCTCACATCCGGATATTTCCACGACGGCAGCTATTCGTCGTTCCGCGGGCGCAGCCATGGCAGGCCGGCGAACGGCGTCCCCGGCTACCGGTTCGTCTGCTGCGTCCAGAACCACGACCAGATCGGCAACCGGCCCCTCGGCGACCGGATGGAGCCCGAGCAGCTCTGGATCGCCGCCGGCCTGCTGCTGACCTCGCCGTTCACGCCCATGCTGTTCATGGGAGAGGAGTGGGGGGCGGGGACACCCTTCTACTTCTTCACCGACCATTACGACCCGGTGCTGGCCGGCGGCGAGGCCGAGCGGCGCAGGCGCGAGTTCGAGGGGTTCGGTTACGACTGGAAGGCCCCCGACCCGCAGGAGGAGTCCACGTTCCTGCGCTCCAAGCTCGACTGGAGCGAGATCTTCGACGACGGCTCGATGTCGCTGCTCGGCTGGTACCGCGACCTCATCGCGCTGCGCAAGACGCACCCCGACCTCGCCGACCCCCGCCTCGACCGGGTCCGGGTCCGCTTCGACGAGCAGCGGCACTACCTGGTGATGGAGCGCGGCTCGCTCCGCGTGGTGGCCAACTTCGGTGCCTTCCCCATTCCCGTACGGCTGTCGCCGGGCGCGAAACGGGTGCTGCTCGCCTCCGACGAGGCGGTGCGGGCCATGGACGGCGACCTCTACCTTCCCGCCCAGTCCCTCGCCATCGCCCAGGTCTGAGGAGCCGTCCGCGCGATGTCCCGATAAATCGGGTGCTTTCCGGTAGAGGGTGCGGAAACCTGGGTGCCATGCAGGCCACCCTCACCGTGACCCCGGCGCAGCTTCCCGACGTGTTGCTGCATGTCGCCGTCGTACGGCCGGTGTTCCTGTGGGGAGCGCCGGGCATCGGGAAGAGCTCCCTGGTCCAGTCGTTCGCCGCGTCGCTCGGGCTGCACTGCGTCACGCTGCTCGGCACCCAGCTCGCGCCGGAGGACCTCATCGGCGTGCCGCAGATCGTGGGCGACCGGAGCAGGTTCGCGCCGCCGGAGACCATCGCCAGGGACGAGCCGTACTGCCTGTTCCTCGACGAGCTCAACGCCTCCGCCCCCGAGGTGCAGAAGGCGTTCTACTCGCTGATCCTCGACCGGCGGATCGGCGCGTACGAGCTGCCCGAGGGCTCGGTCGTCATCGGAGCGGGCAACCGCGCGACCGACAACGCCCTCGCGAGGCCCATGGCGTCCGCCCTGGTCAACCGGATGGTCCACGTCCACCTGCGGGCCTCGGCCACCGACTGGCTGAAATGGGCGGCGGAGCACGGCATCCACCCGTGGATCGTCGACTACCTCATCCAGCGGCCCGACCACCTGTGGAGCCCGCCGCCGAAGACCGAGGAGCCGTTCTCCACACCGCGCGGCTGGCACATGCTGTCCGACGCCGTCCACTCATACGGCGAGGCACTCGACGAGGACACCCTGGGCGTCCTCGCGTACGGCACCCTCTCCGCGCCGCACGCCTCGGGGTTTCGCGCGTACGTCAAGACCGTGCGGCACGCCTACGACCTGGAGGCCGTCATCAAGGGGGACGCGGCCTGGCCGCGGCGTCCGGAGGACCGCGACCTGCTCTACTTCCTGGCCGAGACGTTCCGCGCGCGACTCGTCCGTGGGCTGCCGCACTCGAAGGACCACGCCTCGCCGTCCGGAAGGCAGCTCGCTTTCCGGGCCAAAGCCCTGCTCGTCGAGCTCGCCGAGATCTCGCTCGAATGCGCCCAGCTCGTCATCGCGACGGGAGACGACGGCGCTCCGGTGCTGCCCTCGTGGTTCCTCGTCGAGGTCAGCCGCGACCTGCCCCGCCTCGCCGCCGCCCGGAGCTGACATGCCGCCGCGCAGGCAGAAAGCGGACCCCTGGCACGAGGCCGTACTCAAGGGATGGGAGCTGGTACGGCGGCATCCGCTGTTCCGGTCGCTGGGCGGGTACCTCTACGCGGCCCAGGACGGGCGGCTGCCCAAGGACGGGTGGGCGTACATCACGCCGGGCGGCAGCGTGTACCACCACCCCAAGCGGCGCGCCGACGCGGGCGAGTGGGCCTGGGTGTTCGCCCACTGCCTGCTGCACGCCGGGTTCGGCCACCTCGACCCGCGTACGGCGACCTGGGAGGACCTGGGACCGGAGGAGGCCACGCGCACGCAGGAGTCGAGGCGGGCGCCCGGAGCCGCCTACCGGGCCGCGTGCTGCGTGGCCGTCGACCGGTTCCTGCTCACGCTGAAGATCGGCCACCCTCCCGAGCCGCTCCCGCATCCGCTGCCCGAAGAGGACGAGCGGGTGCTGACCGCCCGGTGGCGGGCCGGTGAGGTGCCGGCCGAATTCCAGAGCACGAAATTTCCGGACTTCTTCGTGGGGACGGAGGAGACCGCCACGCGCGTCGACTTCCCGCGGGCGTTCGCGATCGGGGTGTCGGCCGCCGCGACCGAGGCGATCGAGGTCGCGGGAGGCGCCCGGAGCTCGCTCACCGACGCCGTCAAGAAGCCGTGGGACGTCGCCCTGGGCTGGTTCGTGTCGTCGTACCCGTTGCTGGGCGCCCTCGCGACCGGCATGAAGATCGTCGCGGACGCCGACCTCGCGCGCGCCTGGGACATCTCCGTGGCCGCGGTCAACGCCCAGGCCGCGGAGATCTACGTCAACCCGCTCCGCTCGATGTCGGCGCAGGAGTGGCGGTTCGTGCTGGCCCACGAGATGCTGCACGCCGCGCTGCGCCACGGCGACCGCGCCGGATGGCGTGATCCGTACCTCTGGAACATCGCCTGCGACTACGTCGTCAACGGATGGCTGGTCGAGATGGAGGTCGGGACGATGCCGGAGGGGCTGCTCCACGACCCCTCGCTCAAAGGGCTGTCCGGCGAGGCCGTCTACGACCGGATCGCCACCGAGCTGCGGCGGATGCGGAAGCTTTCGACCCTGCGCGGGCGCGGGCTCGGGGACGTGCTGGGCGAGCCGCTGCCGCGTCCCGGTGCTCCCGGACGTTACGTCGATCTCGACGACTACTACCGGAACGCCCTGACGACCGGCCTCGCCTACCACCGGAGCGGCGGGCGCGGCTACATCCCGGCCGGTCTCGAACAGGAGATCCGCGCGCTCGACCAGCCCCCGCTCCCGTGGGACGCCGCGCTCGCGCGCTGGTTCGAGGAGCACGTGCCCGCCGTCGAGCGGCGCCGTTCCTACGGCCGGGCGTCCCGGCGGCAGTCGGCCACCCCCGACATCCCGCGCCCCGGCTGGGTCCGTCCCGAGGATCTCGTCCAGCGGGCCACCTTCGGCGTCGTGCTGGACACCTCAGGCTCGATGGACGTGAAGCTGCTCGGAAAGGCGCTGGGCGCCATCGCCTCGTACGCCGTCGCCCGGGACGTGCCGCGCGCTCGCGTGGTGTTCTGCGACGCCGCCGCGTACGACGCCGGATACCTGGCCGTCGAGGACATCGCCGCGAAGGTCCGCGTCCGGGGCCGCGGCGGCACGATCCTGCAACCCGGCGTCAACCTGCTGGAACGGGCCGACGACTTCCCCGTGACGGGGCCGATCCTGGTGATCACCGACGGCGAGTGCGACGTCGTACGGATCCGGCGGGAGCACGCCTTCCTGATCCCCGCCGGAGGCTTTCTCCCCTTCCGTCCCCGAGGCCCGGTCTTCCGGATGAGCTGAGTACGCATGAAGCCCCAGGGTCAACCGCAGACTTTGCGGTATGGCAGCGCGGGAACGTAGGTCTTCCACTCCTGCGGGGTCAGCGACCGTCCGGCCCGTGCGCAGACGGCCGTGGCGACGGCCTCCGCCGCAGCCGGGAAGCGTTTGACCGTCCCGTTCCTGTCCACGGTAAGGACGTCGGCCCCGTCGGGGGAGAAGACGACGGACGTCAGCTCGCCGATCTCGGGGTCCTGTCCGCCGCCGGTGTCGGCGGACAGGCCGAAGTCGTCTCCTGTGAGCGGATCGAACAACCGCACGCGGCCCTCGCCCTCGCTGACCGCGATGAGATCCTCGGTGGGTGAGTAGGCGTCGCCCCCGGCGAAGACACTTCGGGTGGGAGTGTCGATCATGTGTAGGGTGGCGGGGTCCCACAGAGTCATGCGTCCGCGCGTGTCGAACACGACGATGGCCGTGCCTGAATGGGTGAAGTACACCCCGCTGCCTAGGCTGTCCTTGCCGCTGGCGCCGAAGGGCTCGCCGATTCCCTTTCCACTGGCGGCGTCGAGAAGTCGATGCTCGGGACCGACGACGGCCAGTCGACGGCCGTCGGGTGAGAACGCCAGGTCCACCACCATGCCCGTGGGCGCCTGCCACAGTCTGCGACGGGCCGACCAGTCCCAGAGCTCCACGGCGTGCCTGCGCGGGGAACGTCCGGTGAAGGGGGTGTCCAGGGTGAACGCGAGCCGGGTGCCGTCGGGACTGAAGCGTAAGGACCCGGCTTTCAGGTCGCGCTCGACGGTGGTGAATTCGGCCGCGACCTTCCTGGTGGCCGTGTCCAGGACGGTGACCCGGCCCCGGGACAGGAGGGCCACCCATCGCCCGTCCCCACTGAATTCGGTGCTCTCGGCGGCGGGCAGAGAGCCGATCGGCTTTCCGCTCGGGGCCGCGTACAACGTCCTGGCGCCCGCCGTCTCCACCACCAGGTGACGCCCGTCCCGGCTGAACGCCGCGTTGTCCACCGGCTCCGGCTCAGCTTCGGCCATCAGGTCGGTGACGTCGACGGAGAAGACCTGATCTCCCATGCGATACCGGAACGTCGAGCCGTCGAAGGCGCCCACGGGCATGACGCCGAGGTCCCCATAACCCCGGACCGGGACCTCGCTGAGCAACACCGGGGCCTGTCTGCGCGAGGTGGCGCCGGGCAGCCGCCAGAACTCGATGCTCTCGCGTGCCACCGTCGCCAGCAGCCGCCCGTCCGCGTTGAACACCGGATCGCCCTTGTTCCAGGTCTCCGTCGTTTCGGCCCCGTCCTTCTCGCCGATCACCGCCAACCGGCCGTCCTTGATGTTGGTCAGCTTCAGCGTCCCGTAGCCGTACCGCGCGAGCCATGCGCCGTCAGGGCTCAAGGTGCCCCTCCGGGCTGCCGGGATCTCGGCGGCGATCACATCGAGTTGGCCGCTCTCACCGGCCTCGACGATCACCCGCCGGCCCTCGTGCTCCATGACAGCCTCGACCCAGCCGTTGATCAGATCGGCATCCCGGCGGAACGTCCAGGTTCTGATGGCCTTCCCGGTGCGGGTGTCCCACGCCCCCGCCCGTTTGGCGGTCGCCGCGATGAGCGTGCGGCCGGAGGGGGACAATCCGACGTTCACCACCTTCCCACCGCCAAGCCCCAGCCCGGAGATCAGAGCGGTCCGCCTACCGGTGCGCACGTCCCACAGCCGTGCCTGGTCCTTGTCGATGCTGACCAGCGTGCGCCCGTCGCGGCCGAGCGCCCTCAGGGTGTCACTCGTACCGGCCGGATCCTTGAACATCGCCCGCTCGCGCTGGGCGAGCGAGGCGGTCAGCGCCGCCCTGGCCTGTGGTGTGCCGCCCACCCGCCAGGCGGCCACGCTGAACAGCATGCCCAGGCGCGGGTCGGTGCGCCTGGTCGTGTCCGCCAGCGTGGCCAGCCGCATCGACTCCGACCTGCTCAGCTGAACCGACAACTCCTCGGCCCGGGCGTCGGCGACCCCACCCTGATAGATGGCCAGGCCACCCGCGACCAGCGCGATGACGAGCAACCCCGCCAGGCTCAGCGAAGCCAGCCTGGCGCGCTTGGCCCTGCGCCTGCTCAGCCGCTCCGAGGACTCCAGGAAGTCGCGCTCGGCCGGGGACAGGGTGATGTGCTTGCGGCCGGTGGCCGCCCACCGCAGGCCGTTCTCCAGGCTGCTGCCCTGGAACAGGTCCCCGTCCCTGCGCCCGGACGCCACCCACAGCTTCGCGGCGGTGAGGATCTGGTGGTGTACGGCAAGACCGTCGCGGTTCGCGTCGATCCAGCGCCGCAGGCGGGGCCAGGCATGCGACAGGGCAGGACGCGCCAGCCAGACCTGCTCGTCGTCCGTGCCCAGCAGGTAGCCGAACACCTTCACGATCCGCGTGATCGCCGCGACCTCGGACTGCGGCCTGTCCTCCACCAGTTCGGCCAGGTCCGCGTGCCGTGCCGAAAGCTCGCCGCGCTCGCTCACGGTGATCAGCCGCAGGAAGAACTCGGCCGCCAGTTCGCGCTCGGCCGGGCCGAGCAGCGCGTAGGACTCCTCCGCCAGCGTGCCGAGCGCGGGGTCGACGTCGGCCATGGCCACGTCGGCCGCCGCACGGTTCCCCTGGGCCAGCAGCCGCCCGGTGTCGAGCCCGACGCCGCCGCTGACCAGCGCGATCAGTAGTTGCCGCGCGGCGGGCCGCTCCAGCGGCTCCTTGCTGAGTGCCGCGGCCACCAGCGGGCGCAACGCCTCCGGCAGCACCCCGAGGTCGGGATTGGTGGACAGCACCCGATGCATCACCCCGCCCAGGCTCTCGGCCTCGAACGGATCGGCGCCCGTAGCCGCGTAGAGCATGATGCCGCCCCACGCGAACACGTCGGCGGGCGCGCCCGCCCGCTGCCCGGTGAACACCTCCGGCGCCATGTAGGTGGGCGTACCGGTCACCAACCCCGTCGCGGTCAGCGACATCTCCGCGGTCCTGGCGATGCCGAAATCGATGACCCGGGGACCGTCGGGACCCAGCAGCACGTTGTCCGGCTTGAGGTCCCGGTGGATCACGCCGGCCTCGTGGATCGCGGTCAGCGCCGTGGCCACCGCCGTGGCCAGCCGATGCAGGTCACCGCCGGTGAACCGGCGTCCCTCGCCGACCGCCTTGCGCAGGCTCGGTCCCGGCACGTACTCACTGACGATGTAGGGTCGCGGCCCCTCCAGTTCGGTGGCGATCACCCGCGCGGTGCAGAACGATGCGACCCGTTGCGCCGCCGTGGCCTCTCTGGCCAACTGCGCCGCCTGGTCACCGTGGAGGACCTTGATAGCCACCCGGCCGCCGTCCTCGGCATAGGCCTCGTAGACCACACCCTGGCCTCCCGCGCCCAGCCTTCCGGCCAACCAGTAACCGCCCAGATGCTGCGGATCCCCCGCTATCAGCACGCCCACGGAGGGTTGGATGCCGCGAATCGCCGGAAAGTTGTGATGGATTTACTGCGATATGCGACGTCCTCGAGCGAGGAAGGTCACAGTCGGGTCACGTCGGTTCGTCATCCGGCGCATGGCCCCGAGCGCCCTCCCGGATGATCCTGCCCGATGTCTCACCCGGAGCTCTCCGAGCGGCCTCGACCACGCCGACCAACCATCGTGGCCAGGGACGACTCCGTCTCTGAGGACCGCGGCGCCCAGCCCGGCGCCTCCGGAGGGGGCCATCTCCATCGCCTTCGGCGGCGACGGGAGTCACCCGGAATACGCGCTCCCGGCGGTAGATCATCCCTCTGGATCTTTCTCATGTCGTGCGCTACGTTCTGACCCGCCAACGGGATGAGGGGAAAAATGAGGATATTTACCAAGATCGCCGTCATGTCGATCGCAGGAATGGCGCTCCTGGGGGCCGTCCAGCTTCCGGCTGACGCTGCCGTCAGGTACGGCAACCCCTGCCAGGGCGTCACCCACTGCAAGTGGGAGAAGACGGACGGAGAGCAATTCACGGTGACCACTCCGAAGCGGAACTGGAAGAAAGTCCTCTACCGCTACCACCATCTGACCAGGGCCGGCCGGTCGACGTGCAACGGCACGCTGCCCCTGACCCTGACTGATGGAAAGAAGTACACGTTCTACCAAATCAAGGGCATCAAGGACTCCAGCTACTGCAACTGACCGCCACCGGCCGCAAGGCGTAGCCCGCCGCGCGGCCGCGGCACGCAGCTTCGCTGTGCAGCCGCGCACGCCGCCTCGCCGTGCCGATGCTCTGAGCGCGGCCGGCGGAGTGTGACGATCGCACGTCCAATGTCAACCGAACGTGGAGAGCGCTCACATCGGCGCGAAAACGTACGAATGGCATCGGACGTGCGATCACGTCGCGTCCGTGTCCGGATTCCTGGCCCTGTTGACCTGCCTCCGCCGTTCCGCCGGGTTCGGGGGTGTGCCGGGGCATGGGCCGGTGGGTCCTTCGGGAGTCTTACTAACGTGAGACCCGCTCACTAGGATCCCGGGCATGGACGAGTCACCGAATGTTGTTCAGTCGGATCGCGCGCCCGGCGGTCCCGCGAGGTTCGCCGGGCCGGTTCTGATCGCGTTCTGGGTGTGCTCGGTGGTCCATCTGGTCGCGGTGCTCACTGAGCCGGGCCTGCTCGACCCGGTGAGCAAGGCCCTGCTGATGCCCCTTCTCGCGCTCTGGGTGCTCGCCCGGCGCGGCCCGGGGATCATCGTGGCGGCCCTCCTGGCGTCGGCGGCCGGGGACATCGCGCTGGAGATCGACGGGATGTTCGTCCCTGGCATGGGGTTCTTCGCCGTCGCGCATGTCTGCTACATCACGTTCTTCGTACGGGAGAGGCCCGCCTTCCGGAAGGCGCCCCGGGCCGGACACCTCGCCGAGGCCGGATCCGGAGTCGTCGGTTCTGGAGTCGAGGTCGCCGCTGGGGGCGAGGTCGGTTCCGCGGGCGAGACCGCGAGCGGGGCCGCAGGTCCGGGTGCGGCGCGCGGTCGGCGGCCCGGCGCGCCGTGGGCGGCGGTGGCCGTCTACGGAGTCGTGTGGCTGGTGCTGGTCACGCTGCTGTGGCCCCGGCTCGGCGCGTTGCGGATCCCGGTCGCCGCCTACTCCCTGGTGCTCACCACCACCGCGATCACCTCGTCCTGGTACGGCGTGCGTGCCGGGCTGGGCGGCGGGCTGTTCTTCCTGTCCGACACCCTTATCGCACTCGGAATCGCCGACCTCGATTTTCCGTACCGGGGCTTTCTCATCATGTCGACGTACATCGTCGGCCAGTATCTGCTGGCCTCCGCGATCGTGCGCCGGACCCGCGTGACCACCGGCGTCTGAGAGCCCTTTCCGCGCGCCCGCACGCGCTCGCACGCGCCTGTATGCGCCTGTATGCGCCTCCGCGCGGCGAACCGGCACGGCTTTATTACGGACCTGCACAAGTCGCATGCCTCGGCGGTCCATTCATCTCCCTTGCGCGATTCAACCGGGAAGGGATGATTTCGTGGCATGCGCACTCGTTGGAGCAAGCTCATCCGTTCGGCCCGTCCCGCTGACGGTTCTCTGGTCCGAAACCGCGAGTTCCGCCTGCTGTGGCTCAGCTTCACGATGTCGGTGGCGGCCGACCAGATCTTCCCCGTCGCGGTGACCATCGCCGCTCTCAACGCGGGCGGTACCGCTTCGACGGTGGGCGCGATCTTCACCGGGCGGTGGATCGCGTTGATCCTGTTCGCGCTGCTCGGCGGGCTGTGGGCGGATCGGTTGCCGCGCCGGACCGTCATGATCGCCTCCTTGGCGTTCCAGTGCTGTGTGGTCGCGATCGGGGCGCGCGGCAGTGCTCCGGCGTGGCTCCTCGCCTTCCTGGTCTTCCTCGTCGGATCGGCGGAGGCCTTCCACCGGCCCGCGTACCAGGCCTGCCTGTCGTCGGTGCTCACGCCCGCCCAGCGCTCCGCGGGCGTGGCGCTCGGCGCGGTCTCCTGGCGGATCGGCGCCATCATCGGGCCGGGCCTCGGCGCGTACGTGGTGACTGTCTGGTCTCCCCGTGTCGGGTTCCTCGCCGTGCTGGCCGCCTACCTGCTCGCTCTCGTCCTCCTCCTTCCACTGCGCGAACCCGCGGCCGCGCCGGCGCAGCGGAGGTCGGCGGTCCGGGAGATCGCGGACGGTCTCTCCGAAGTCTGGCGACGGCCGTGGGTGACGGGGGTCATCGTCGCCGTCGCGCTCCAGTTGATGTTCACGGTCGCGCCGGCGCAGGTCCTGCTGCCCCTCATCTCCCGCGACACCTTCGGCGGTGACGCCGTGTACGGCACGGCTCTGGCCCTGCTCTCGGTCGGCGGCCTGGCGGGCGGAGTGATCAGCATGCGGTGGAAACCCGGGCGGCCCGGTCTGACCGGCATCATCGGGCTCGCGTTGTACGGGGCCGTGCCGCTGGCGCTGAGCTGGCCGGTGTCCCCGGGGTTCCTGTACGCCTGCTACATCGTCGCCGGCCTGGGACTGGAGATCTTCGCCGTGCAATGGGTGGTGAACCTCCAGCGGGAGATCCCGTCCGAGCGCCTCGCGCGGGTCACGTCCGTCGACTGGCTGGCCTCCTCGGTCATGATGCCCCTGGGGCTCGCGCTGACCGGGCCGGTCGGCGCCGTGTTCGGCCGGCCCGCACTGCTGGCGGTCTCCACGGTCGCCGGATTCGCCGTGCCGCTCGCCGCGCTCTTCTTCCGCGGAATGACGCGTTTCCAGAGCGGCGTCACTCCGATCACCGGAGGCCAGGCGCAGGAGGCGACGCCCACTTCGCTCAAAGCGCCGTGACGGAGATTGCGGCTCCCGGAATTCCCACCTTTCCCTCGCGTTACCGATGATCTAATCTGACAATCGCTACGGCCGTACATTTACAAGTCATGTCAATCGAGTATGTCGACGAGAAGAGGAAACTCGTGAGCGAGCTCAGGGACCTCGACAAGAACAAGGCCGCGGAAAAGACCGCCGCCGACGGGACGGTCAAGATCGAGATTCGCCGGCTGGACCGGCTCGAGACCACCGAGCGTCTCAGCAACTCCAGCGGAAACTGACCCGTACCCGCACGAGCGGAGCCAGGACCGGGCGGCTCTCCCGCGCCCGATCATGGCTCCGCGCGTTCCGCTTCGGATGTTCGGCTGCATCGAAGCGGTTTCCACGCCCCTGCCGGGAGGCCGGATTGCGGTTGCCGAGAATTAAGCCCGAGCACGCGGCGCACAGGCTGGAAGACGGCCGTATCCGCATCGGAGGCGACATCTACGGGCTGGCCCACGAGATCAAAGATCCGCATGGCTGGGTGTGGACGGCCCTTGAGGCGATGAACGGCACCCGGACGTGCGCGGACGTCGCCGCGCTGGTGCGATCGGGATTCCCCGAACTGACCCGGCGCGACACCGTCGCGATCGTCGCCCAGCTCGTGGCCTCCGGTCACGTCGAAGACGCCGGAGCCACGGAAGCGCCCGAACTCAGCGAGCGCGAGCGCGACCGTTACAGTCGCGGCCACGCGTTCTTCCGCTGGGCGGACCTGACTCCACGGGAACACGGCTGGGATGCCCAGCTCAGGTTGCGAAGAGCGCGGGTCCTGCTGATCGGCGTCGGAGGCGCCGGCGCTTCCGTCGCACTGGCCCTGGCGGCGTCCGGAGTGGGATTCCTGCATCTGGTCGACGACGACCGGGTCGAGCTCTCCAACCTCAACCGGCAACTGATCTTCACGGAACGCGACGTCGGCCGCGCCAAAGTCGACGTCGCCGTGGAGAGGTTGAGAAGGTTGAACTCCGATGTCGAGATCACCGGCGCGTACTCCCGCATCCGACGCGAGCGGGATCTGACGGAGCTGCTGCCGGGATTCGATGTGCTCGCCCTGTGCGCCGACGAACCCAAGGGAGACGACGGCATCCGGGTGTGGGCCAATCGGGCCTGCTTCGCCGCCGGCATCCCATGGGTGGGGGGCGGCTACAACGGCCCCCTCGTCACGACGGGCGTCTTCGCGCCCGGCCGCGGCGCCTGCTACGAGTGCATGCAGCGGATCGAAGACCGCAAGCGTACGCCGTCCGGAGACCGGCCTCCCGGCGCCGCGTTCCGTCCCGTCGACCTCGGCGGGCCGGGGGCGATCGCCACGTCGGCGGGGATGTGCGGGAACCTGGTCGCGCACGGGGTGCTCCGTCTCATCACCGGAGTGCCGCCGATCACGGCCGGTTTCATCCAGGGCACCAATCTGGTCGCCCCGCACCAGTCGATCTTCGCCGAGTTCCCGCACGGTGAAGCGGGGTGCGCCACGTGCACGCCGTGACCGGAGCGTCGACAGTACGGCTTCACCCACTCCGCATGCGCCGCGACGGTGCGGAATGGATCGTCGGACGGGTCGAGACCGGAGAGTTCGTCTCCTTCCCGGACATCGGCAGAAGAACGATCGACCTGCTGGCCGGCGGCGGGCCGATCGACGACGTGGCGGAACGCCTCAACGCCGAAACCGGGACGGCCGTCGATGTGGCCGACTTCGTGACGGCGCTTATGGGCGTGGGATTCGTCGCGGAAATAGACGGCCGGCCGATGGACGACACCCGGCGGGAAAGGCCCTCTCTTCCCTGGCTGAAGCCCCGCCATGTTCGATGGACTCTGCGCCCGGCGGTCCTTGCCGGCCTCGTGACGATCTTTCTCTGCGGGCTGATCGCCCTCGCCGTCAGGCCGGGGATCATGCCCAGTCCGAGCATCATGGCCTGGAGCGAGTTCGGCACCGTCTCCCTGGTCACCCAGATCGCCATCGCGTGGTCGCTCGTCATGCTGCACGAGCTCGCCCACCTGTGCACCGCCCGAGCAGCCGGAGTGCCCGGCCGGATGACTCTGGGATCCCGCCTGCAGTTCCTCGTGGTGCAGACCGACGTCTCAGGAGTCTGGGGTGAGGAGAAACGCGTCCGGATGACCGTCTATCTCGCCGGCATGACCCTGGACGCGGCCATCATGGGGGCCGGACTCGTCGGTCTCGCCATCGTCCCGCCGGAGGCGGGCGTCCACACCGCACTCTCCATCGTCGTTCTGACGCAGATCGACGCGATGAGCTTCCAGCTCCTCGTCTTCATGCGTACCGACCTCTACTTCGTCGCGCAGGATCTCGCCGGATGCAGGAACCTGTACGGCGACGGCGCGGCGTACGGGCGGTTTCTCGCCCGTCGCGCGATCGGCCGTGGAGGCGTGAATCCGCTCACGGCCTTCTCACGCCGTGAGCGTTCCGCGGTGCGGTCGTACACGCTGCTGCTCGTGCTGGGCACCGTGGTGTGCCTGACCGTGGCCGTGACGATCGTGATCCCCGCCCTCGCGGCCATCGCGCTGCCCGCGATCGGCACGCTGCTGAACGGCGGGGACGGGCTCGCGGTCATCGACGCCGCGATCGTGGTCCTGGTGCTGGCAGGCGTCCAGGGACTCTGGGGCTGGGCGTGGTGGCGCAGACACGGGCCGAGGATCAAACGGTGGTTCACTCCGGCCGCAGCGGAGGGAACGGAAGGATGACGCCCCTCCCGAGTGTGGGTGGACGGATTTCGAAGTGGACGGGCCCGACAGCGGCTGATGGCGCACGTACCTGGCAGGCGAGGGGAGCACCGCTGTGGATAACCGGGGTTTTCCACAGAGGGGCGTTCGGTTGAGTGGAGAGTCCGGGGGCGCGCGCAAGCTGGGGTCTCCAGCGACCGACAGGAGGACCCATGAAGATCACCTATTCCGTGCCGGCCGAGACCACCTCGGTGTTCGTCGTCGCGGTCGACCGCCGTCCGGTCGACCTGGACTCGGTCGTCCCGTGGCGGATGAGCGGGTCCCACAGGCGGGCCGCCGCGCAGGCGGTGGGCACGTCGCGGTTGGAGCTTCAGGTGTTCCGGGCCGCGCAGTCACCCTGGCGACGGATGGCCGTCGGGGACGAGGGCCGCGAGGCCGTGCGCCGGGCTCGCCATCATGTCGTGGTCACCAGCACCGCGCCGGTCACCGAGCAACCCGAGGCCGCGCAGGTCGCCAGGGCGGTGGCGCGCGGTGTGGCCGACGCCTGTCGCGGGATCATCGTCGATCAGCTCACCGGGGCGATCGTCCCGCACTGCACGGGGTGCCAGGAGGAGCCTCAGGAGTTCCAGCTCGGAGACGACTGGCTCGGCTGGACCACCGAGGTCGGCGCCGACAGTTCCTGCCCGCCATGGGATCCCGCCGCGACCGACGCCTGCACCTGCCTCACGATCGCGACGCGTGGCCTCCGGAGGTTCGGCCTGCCGGAGGTGATGTTGGAGGGGGCCGCGTGCGCGCACAGCCTGTGCACCGTCTCCGTGCTCCGCACGGTCGCGCGACGCCTGCTCGCCGGGCATCTCGCGTGGACGGCCGGAAGCCCCGAGGCGAGTTGCCGCACGATCGGCGAGCATCTGTGGATCGGCGGCCCCGAGCTCGCCGTGGTCTCCGGCGCCCCTGATCTCGGTCGCGAGCCCTTCCGCGTCCGCATCGGCAGCCGCACGGCCGACACCACGTGTCTCAGCGTCAGTCCGCCGGCCGGCTTCACCGGCACGCTCAACGACTGGCTCTGCCGCACCCCCGGACTGCTCGCCGCCTGAGAGATCGCTCCCCGCTCACAGCGGATGGGCGGCCGCTTGGGCAGGCGGAGGATTCGCGCGCGGCGCAGGAGTCGGGATTGCGTAGCGGGCCGGGATAAGGAATGGAATGAAAGCCGGATTTCGGGCGGGATGGTGAATAGGTCAGGGAACGTCGCATGTTGATTGTTCGTCTTGTCGAATATGACCTCCTTTGATGCTCTTGATGGAAAGATTCGTGAGGCCAAGGAGCGGGCTCGCCGCCGGGAGCGGCTGACCCGGCAGCGCATCACGCTCACCGGGCAGATGGGCGAGGTCAGGGTGCTTCTGGCCGAGCTGGAACAGCAGCTCGCCAAGGAAGATCGGGATGTCGTCAAGCTGGAGCAGGGTGGCTTCTTCGCTTCTCTCTTCGGCACGAAAGAGGATCGGCTCGTCAAAGAGCGCGCCGAGGCGGAAGCCGTACGGCAACGCGTCCACGGCCAGCGCACCCGGCTGGAGTGGCTGACCGCGGACCTCCGGTCGATCGACGCGAGTCTGGCCGAGGTGGCGACGGCCCCGGGCGAGCTCGACACACTGCTCGCCCGCAAGGAGCGGATGCTCATCGAGTCCGATGACCCGCGAGGACGGGAGTTCGAGAGAGTCGCCGTCCGGCTCGCCGACGTCGATGCCGAACTGCGCGAATACGAAGAGGCGCGGCGGGCGGGCATGGCTGTGGGCCATGCCATCGCGAGGGTCCTGCGGTCTCTTGGCGGAGCGCGCGGAGCGTCCACCTGGGACGTGCTCGGCGGAGGGGCCATCGCCGACATGATCGAGCATGGTCAGCTCATGAGGGCGGACGAGGCGGCATGGGAGGCGCAGCGCGCGCTCGACGCGTTCTCTCGGGAACTGGCGGACATCGGTGTGGAGACGAGTCCCCGGCTTCCGCGGGTGGACACCCGCTGGTTCGCCGACATGATCTTCGACAATGTGATCGTCGATATCTACAAACATCGGAAGATCATGAATACCGGCCGGGAGATCCAGCAGATGGCCCAATGGGCCGAAGGCATGGTCGGCGAGATCACCGCCCGCTGCGACGAGCTGGCGCGGGAGCGCGAGGCCCTGGCCGACCACCGGCAACGCCTCCTCGAAGCCTGATCGCTCCGGTGCGACGCGCCACCGCTCCACGAACCGGCGTCCCACGACCGCACCTCATGATGATCAGCCGCCGGATGGCAGGGACCGTGAGGGACCACCGGAGAAACGCGGAAAATCGGAACGGGCCGCCTGTCGAGGACGGCCCGTCACGTTCACCGGTGGTCGGGGAGGTCCCTACCTGCCGGGGTTTTCAGTGCGCGTGGTCGTGATCGTCGTGGTCATGCTCATCCTCGTCCTCAAGGATGCCGTCCGACGGCTCGACGCCGAGCATCGCCTCGCGCGGCTCCACGTCGCTGACGTGCTCGACCAGGCCGAGGACGTGATCGGGCTCGATCAGCCACTGGAGGGCCGCGGCGCCGGTGTCGTCCGCGTTGACCAGCTCGATCTGCTCCTGGCGCTCGTCATCGTCCAGCTCGGCGTCCGGATGGCGGATCTCCGCCAGGGCCGCCGCCTGCAACGCCTTCACATCCTGGACCTCGACGACAAGGTCGACCGTCAGACGGAGGTAGCGTCCGGTATCCGTTTCATCGCTCATGGTGGTTGATCCTAGTGGCTGAGGTCAGGGGAGCTTCCACTCGACAGGGGCGGCGCCCTGCTGTTCGAGGAGCTCGTTGGCGCGGCTGAACGGGCGGGAGCCGAAAAAGCCGCTGCGGGCCGACAGGGGACTCGGGTGCGCCGACTCGATACACGGCACCTGCCCGAGCATGGGCCGCAGGTTCCGGGCGTCGCGGCCCCACAGGATGGCCACGAGCGGGCCGCCGCGCTCGACGAGTGCGGTGATGGCGCGTTCGGTGACCTGCTCCCAGCCCTTGCCCCGGTGCGAGGCGGGCTTGCCGGGCATCACGGTCAGCACCCTGTTGAGAAGCAGCACGCCCTGCTCGGTCCACGGCGTGAGGTCGCCGTTGCTCGGCTGCGGATGGCCGAGGTCGGCCATGTACTCCTTGTAGATGTTCACCAGGCTGCCGGGCAGCGGGCGGACATCCGCGGCGACGGAGAAGCTCAGGCCGATCGGGTGGCCGGGCGTCGGATAGGGGTCCTGGCCGACGATCAGCACCCGTACCTCGTCCAGAGGCTGCTGGAACGCGCGGAGCACGTTGGCCCCGGAGGGAAGATACTGCCGGTCTTCGGCAATTTCCTGCCGGAGGAAGTCGCCCATAGCGCTGATCCGCTCGGCGACCGGTTCGAGGGCCGTGGCCCATCCGGCTTCCATGACTTCGTTTAAGGGACGCCCTGACATGGTCGGGAAGCCTATCGGCTTTTCGGGATCAAGGCTGAAGTGTCGCGACAACGCAAAGCCGGCTCAGCCTCCTGCCCTCCCACGACGGGTGGGACCCGTGCCCTCGGGGCTCGTGCTCTCGGGACGGACCCGTGTCTTCTCGCGCTCGTGTCCGCACGCGGTGATCCACGCATGTCGTCGTGCGGCGGACCCGGACGCGTGCCCTCCCCCGAGAGGCACGCGTCCGGGCTCCGTAGGCCGTCCGGACCGACCGGTCGCTACTTCACCGACCCCGCGAGCAGGCCCTGGACGAAGTACCGCTGGAAGGCAAAGAAGAGCACCAGCGGGATGATCAGCGACAGGAAGGCGCCGGGAGCGAGGATGTCGACGTTGGTGCCGAACTGCCGCATCTGAGACTGTAGGGCCTTGGTCATCGGCTGGTTCGCGGTGTCAGCGAAAACCAGGGCCACCAACAGGTCGTTCCACACCCACAGGAACTGGAAGATCCCGAGGGACGCGATCGCGGGCTTGGCCAGTGGGAACACCACGGTCGCGAAGATCCGCCATTCCGGCGCGCCGTCCATCCGCGCCGCCTCCAGCAGCTCCCGGGGGATGCCCACGAAGAAGTTGCGGAGCAGGAAGATCGCGAACGGCAGGCCGAACGCCACGTGGAACAGCACCACGCCGGCGATCGAGCCGAAGATGTCCAGCGCCCCGTACATCTTGGCGATGGGGATCAGGGCGATCTGGATCGGCACCACCAGCAGGGCGATGACCAGGAGGAACACGGCGTCCCTGCCGGGGAACTCGATCCAGGCGAACGCGTACGCCGCCATGGCCGAGATCCCGATCACCAGCAGCGTCGCGGGCACGGTGATCATCACGGTGTTCCAGAACGACGACGTGAACCCGGACGCCAGCAGGTTGCCGTAGTTCTCGAACGTGATCTGGGCGGGCTTGGTGAAGAGGGTCCACCAGCCGGTGGAGTTGTTCTCCTTCTCGCCGCGCAGCGAGACCACCAGCAGCCCGAGCGTGGGGACCAGCCAGAACATCGCGATGAGGATCAGGACGACCTGGATCAGGCCGCCGCCGATCCGGTCGACGACGCGCCCGAGCAGGCCGCGCTCGATCGCGCGCGCGTGCCTCGGCTCGGTCAGGGTTGTCATCGCTCGTCCCTCCTGAACCGGCGGATGTTGAAGATCATGAACGGCAGCACCAGGACCAGCAGGAAGATGGCCAGGGCGCTACCCATGCCCTGGTTGCCGCCGCCGCCGAACGACACGCGCCACATCTCCAGCGCGATCACGTTCGCCTGCGGTTGCACCGAGCCCGGCGCGATGATGAACACCAGGTCGAACACCTTCAACACGTTGATGACCATCGTGACGAAGACGACGAGCAGGACCGGCGCGAGCAGCGGCACGGTGATCCGCCGGAACACCTGCCATTCGGTGGCTCCGTCGATGCGGGCCGCCTCCAGCGCGTCACGCGGGATCGCCGAGAGCCCGGCCGCGATCAGCACCATCGCGAATCCCGCCCACACCCAGATGTACGCGCCGATGATCGCCGGCGTGATCAGGGTGGGGCCGAGCCAGCTCAGGCCGTTGAACGGCGCCTCGAAGTTCGACTGCGGGAGCCGTATGTCGTAGGAACCGGACGCCAGCCCGGAGAAGTAGAAGGTGCCGTCGGCGGAGGTCTCGGTGGTGGCCTTGACCTGTCCGTCCGCGACCGCCTCCACCGTGATCCCGGCCAGGCCCTTCTCGACGCCGTCGATCTGGTTGACCGTGCCGCCGCCTCCGCGTACGACGTCGAGCCAGACCGTGCCGCTGAGACCGCCGGAGCCGGCGGCCTTGGCGGGCGCCGCGCCGGCGACGGCGTCCTGGTTGAGGCCGACGAGCGGGATCAGCACCTGCTGGCCGGGCTGGGCCGGCTGCCTCGTCACGACGGCGCCGTCCTTCACCACCACGGGCGCCTGGTCGTTCTCGCGCGGCCGGGCGCCGGGATAACCCTGGCTGCTGCTGAAGGCGTCGTGCACCGTGGTGATCACGGCGTTGGCCACGCCCTTGTCGGGGTCCTGCTCGTAGACGAGCCGGAAGATGACGCCGGCGGCGAGCAGCGAGACCGCCATCGGCATGAACAGGACGAGCTTGAACGCGGTCGCCCAGCGGATGCGCTCGGTCAGCACCGCGAAGATCAGGCCGAGCACGGTCACGATCAGCGGGGCCACGACGACCCAGATGATGTTGTTCCTGATCGTGGTGAGCGTGCTCGTGTCGGTGAAGATCGCGGCGTAGTTCTCCAGGCCGACGAATCGGTCCCCTGCCGCGTCGTACAGGCTGCGCAGGATCGAGTAGACGATGGGGTAGATCACCCAGGCGGCCAGCAGCACGAGCGCCGGAAGCAGGAAGAGCACCGCCATCTTGGGGGACGGGCCCAGTCGCATCGCCGCCTTGCCGGCGGTCGGGGGCCGCGTCATCTGGGGTTCGGTCTCTGTCGGGCCGGGGGAGGCCCCGGCGGCGAGGCCGCCGCCGGGAGCCTGCTGGCCGTCCAACCGTTCGGTCACGGCCTTCTCCCCTTACTTCGCGTAGGCCTTGGCGGCGTCCGCTTCCAGCTTCTGCTGGATGCCCTTGATGTCCTTGGGGTCCCGCAGGAAGTCCTGCAGGTGCTTCCACTCGCCCTTGCCGTCGGTGCCGCCGAAGGCGCTGGGCGCGAGGTCGGACATGTCGTACCGGACCGCCTCACCCGCGGAGATGATCGTCTGCGCGAGCTTCTTGGTCAGCTCGCTCGGGTAGTTGTCCGGCGAGACGTTGCGGTTGGGGGACAGGTAGCCGGGCTCCTTCGCCCAGATGTCGCCGCCCTCCTTGGAGGCGAGGAACTCCAGCAGCGCCATGCCGCCCTTGGAGTCCTTCAGTGCGACGGCGACGTCGCCGCCGAGCACGACCGGCTCGGTGTCCCCGGCCTTCGGGAACGGCATGATCTTGGCCTCTTCGCCGATCGCCGCACCGGACTGGGCGGCGGACGAGGCGACGAAGTCGGCCTCGATGACCATCGCGGCCTTCTTCTGGCCGTAGACCTGGGTGACGCAGGTCGGGAAGTCGGTCTGCAGCGCGCCGGACGATCCGCCGAGCATGAAGTCCTTCTTGCCGAAGATCTGGGCCATCTTCTCCAGCGCGGTGGTGACCGACGGGTCCGTCCACGGGATCTCGTGCTTGGCCAGCTTGTCGTAGTTCTCCGGGCCGGCCGACGACAGGTAGACGTTCTCGAACAGGTCGGTGAGCGTCCATCCCGAGGCGGCGCACAGCGCGAACGGGGCGGTGCCGGAGTCGGCCAGGGTCTGCGCGGTCTTGCCGATCAGGTCGTCCCAGGTCGCGGCCTCCTGGGCGCCCGCGTCGTCGAACGCCGACTGGCGGTACCAGATCGTCGACTTGTGCGCCGCCTTCACGAGCACGCCGTACACCTGGCCGCCCGCGGAGCCGAGCTCCTTCCAGTACGGCGTGTAGTTCTGGTCGATCTGCGCCAGGACCTCCGAGGAGAGCGGCTTGAGCGACTTCTGGTCGGCGTACTGCTGCACCAGGCCGGGCTGCGGCAGGACCGCGACGTCCGGCGGGTTGCCGCCCTGGATGCGCGGGCCGAGGTAGGCGCCGGTGTCCTCACCCGTGGAGGCGTAGGTGACCTTGGCGCCGGTCTTCTCCTCGAACGCCCTGAGGACCTTCTCGAAGCTGGCCTGCTCGTCACCGGTCCACTTCGCGGCGATCTCGATGGCGACGCCGGCGAGGGGCTTGGCCGCCGCCGTGGCGGCGGCGCTGCCGTCGGTGGCGGGTGTGTCGGACGCGGAGTTGCTGCTGCACGCGGCCGCCGCGAGGGCGAGGACGGCGACCACCGGGGGGAGTTTCCGCATTGTCTATCCTCCAGTCTGGATGACCTCGCCGAGCTGCTGTTTCAGCTCGGTGACGGTCTCATCGACGGGTTTGCCGAGGTTGAGCGCACTGGAAACGGCGCTGGAGATGACCAGGCTGACCTGGTTGTAGTTCGCGGTGACCGGACGTGGCCGCGCGGAGAGGATCGCCTCCTTGAGCGCGGGCAGGTACGGGAACCGCTTGATCAGTTCCGGATCGTCGTAGAGGTCGGCCCACACCGGGGGGAAGGACCCCTCGGTGAGGACGAGCCGCTCGTTGTCCGGTCCGGTGAAGTAGCGGATGAAGTCGAGTGCGGACTTCTGCCGCTTCGAATATGCGCTGATGGCGAGGTTCTGCCCGCCCAGCGTGCTGGACCCCGGGCCGTTCAGCCCGGGTAGCCGGGTCACCTGGAACTTGCCGGCCACCGCGGAGTGGGTGGCCGGGCCGTACGCGTGCGGCCAGTTGCGGGCGAACAGCAGCTCGCCCTCCTGGAAGGCGAGCCGGGACTCCTCCTCCTTGTAGGCGAGCGCCTCCTGGGGGATCCAGCCCTCCTTGATGCCGCCGACCAGGAAACCGAGCGCGGTCCGGGTGGTGTCGGGGTTCATGGTCACGGTCCGCGCGTCCGGCCCGAGGATCGTGCCGCCGGCCGAGTGGACCGCCTCCGCGAAGTTCACGGTCAGCCCCTCGTACGGGAGGAACTGGCCCGCGTATCCGCCTATGTCGTATTTCTTGCCTAGGCGAAGTGCCTGATCGCGGAGCTCCGCCCAGGTCGTGGGCGGCTTGAGGTGCTCCTTCTTGAGGATGTCGGACCGGTAGTAGAGCAGCCCGGCGTTGCTCGTGAACGGCACGGCCCACAGCCGGTCCCGGTAGACCGCGGTGTCCACGACCGGAGGCAGCAGCTTGTTCAGGGGGAACAGGTTGCGGTCCAGCGGGACGATCCAGCCGGCGTCGGCGAACTCCGCCGTCCAGACCACGTCCAGCCCGAGCACGTCGTAGCGGTCGCTGTGCGCCTGCAGGTTGGCCACCATCTGGGCGCGCTGCTCGTCGGCCGCCTCCGGCAGTTCGAGCAGCGTCACCCGTTCGGCGGGGTGGGTCTGGTTCCATCGGTCGAGCAACGGGCGAAGGTACGCCGTCGTGTCCCGTCCGATGACGAGCGTGATGGGGCCGGTGCCGCCGGTCCCGCTGCCCGGCTCCTCACCGGGATCGCCGCCGAACCCTGAACAACCTGCCAGGAGCAGGGTGGCCAGGAGCAGGCAGCCTCGGCGGAACACGACGTGACCTCCACATTAAGTCCGAGTTACATACGTGTTAGGTAGGTGCATGCATGTTATGCATAGCGATAATGTGGGCGTCAACGGGTGTATCCAGTCCGCTCGATAACGTTCCGGTCACTACGCTCTGGGAGGTGTGCGCGTGCGGCTGCCGCTGCTGGCGCTCCTCGCGAAGGAACCTGCCCATGGCTACGAACTGAAACACGCTCTCGAGAAGACGTTCGGGAGTGCGTATCCGTCGCCCAACATCGGACAGATCTACGTCACGCTCGGACGTCTGGAGAAGGACGGTTACGTCCGCGCCGTGGACGTCGAGCAGTCGAACCGGCCGAACAAGAAGGTCTACTACCTCACGGCCGCCGGCCGCGAGGCGCTGGAGAACTGGGTCGACGAGCCCACGGAGGGGCCGCGGGTCCGGGACGAGTTCTTCATGAAGCTCGTGCTCGCCCCGCTGACCGGGATCGCCGACCGGATGGCGCTGGTGAACCGCCAGCGCCGCCACTATCTCTCCCTGATGAGGGATCTCAACGAACTCGCCGAGCAAACCGATCCGGGGAATCGGGTGGCTCTGCTGCTGATCGAGGGCGCCATGCTCCATCTGCAGGCGGACCTCGACTGGTTGGAACGCTGCCAGGAGGAACTTCCCTGATGCCCCCCACACCCCCCGAACCCCGCCACGCACCGGCGTCCGAGAGGGGCCGGTCGTGACCGACGCCCCCGCGATCAAAGCGATCAACCTCGTGAAGATCTACCAGTCGGGGGGAGTGCCGGTTCCGGCCGTACGCGGGATCGACATGCGGGTCGAGAGCGGCGAGTTCGTGGCCATCATGGGCCCGTCGGGCTCGGGCAAGTCGACCCTCGTCCACATGCTCGGCGGGCTCGACGTCCGTACGAGCGGGGAGATCTGGATCGACGGCACCCGCGCCGACACGCTGTCGGAGAGCGGATGGGCCCTGCTCAGGCGGCAGAAGGTCGGCTTCGTCTTCCAGTTCTTCAACCTGGTCGCCAACATGACCGTGGCCGACAACGTGGAACTGCCCGCGCTGCTGGGCGGGGTGTCGCCCCGGCAGGCTCGGGAGCGGCGCGAGTACCTGCTCGGTGAACTGGGGCTCACCGAGCGTGCCGCAGCCGCTCCCGCACAGCTCTCAGGAGGCGAGCAGCAGCGGGTCGCGCTGGCCCGCGCGCTGGCCAACCAGCCCCGGCTGCTCCTCGCCGACGAGCCGACCGGCAACCTGGACAGCCGCAACACCAAGGACGTGCTGCGCCTGCTGTCCGACGTACACAGGAAGGGCCAGACGATCGTCCTCGTCACGCACGACGCGCGGGTGGCCAGCATGGCCGACCGGGTCGTCAGCCTCCTCGACGGACAGATCGTCGACGACGGAGCCCTGCCCAGGACGCGTCGCCGCCCGTTGGGCACGGTCGGCGACGTCGTCGAGCTGCGGGGCTGATCCGTGCGGGCCGAGCTGCGATGGATCCGCGCCGACCTGCGGGCCCGCCGGGGGCAGGCGCTGCTCACGATCCTCACGGTCGCCGGGATCGTCACCGCGCTCGTCACCGCGGCCACCCTGCTCGAAGACGGCACGAACCCCTGGCGCGGCCTGTTCACCCGGGGGCACGGCGCGCACATCTGGATCCACACCAAGGACACCCCCGACGTCGTCTCCCTGCAGGGGCTCGACGGCGTCGCGGACATCGCCGGGCCGTACCGCAGCGCGCCGGCGACCTTGACCGGCCACGGCCGCAAGGTGCCCATCGCGCTGCAGGAGACGCCCGCCGCGTTCCAGGCGGTCGCGCGCCCGTTGCTGCGTGAGGGGCGCTGGCTCGACGTACGCGACCCGGACGCGGTCGTGGTCGAGCGGTCGTTCGCGCGGGCGCTCGGGCTGCGGCCGGGCAGCCCGTTCCCGGTCACCGGCCTGAACGGCGCCTCCCACACGCTGATCGTGGCCGGCGTGGCGGAGAGCGGCGACCAGGGCTTCTATCCCGACTGGGCCCCCGGGCTGGTCTGGACCCTGGCGGGGACGCTCAACGTGGTCGAGCCGGCGCCCGGCCGTACGGAGACGGTGATCGGGCTGCGGCTCGCCGACCCCGACGACACCGACCTCGTGGTGCAGCGGGCCGTGACCGCGCTCGACAACCAGGTGCAGCGCGTGTCCACGTGGCGCGAGGTCCGGGCCTCCATGGAGCTCGACAACCGGCTGCTCGGCCTGCTGCTCGCCCTGTTCGGTGTGGCGGGACTGGTCGCCGCGGCTCTCGCCCTGGCCAACGCCACCGGCGGCCGCGTGCTCGGCCAGGTGCGCGACATCGCCACCCTCAAGTCGCTCGGGTTCACCCGGGGCCAGGTGACCCGCACGCTGGTCGCGGAGCATGGCGTCCTGGGCGTGTTCGGGATCGTGGTCGGGCTGGTCGCCGGCCGCCTGATCACCGCGTACGCGCTGCCGGACACCGTGGTCGTCCCGCTGTCGTCCGGGCCGTTCGCCGCGATCGCCCTCGGCACCGGTCTGGTGGTGCTGGGCTCGGTCTGGCTGCCCGCCTGGCGGGGCGGGCGGACGCCGCCGATCCCCGCCACGCCCGCCGCGCCTCCGCGCGGTCACCTGTCCCGCCTGGCCAGGGTCGCCCTGCTCGTACGGCTGCCGCCCGCGCTGGTGCTCGGCGCGCGTGACGCGTTCACCCGCAGGACGCACGCGCTGCTCACGGTGTCGGGGGTGGCCATCCCGATGATGATGATCTCCATCGGGCTCGGCTCATGGGCGACGCTCGACGAGTTCATCCGCCATCCGGAGCGGGTCGGCCAGGCGGCGGCGTTGACCGTACGCCCGGGAGACCTGAGCGCGGACGAGGCGCGCGGGCGGGCCGCGGCCGACCCGGACGTGGCGGCGCTGTATCCCGGCGCCGAGCTGGACGCGCTCGTGCCGTGGCAGACCAGGACGGTACGCACCCGCGCGCTCGGCCTGTCGGCCGACCCCTATCCGTTCCCCGTCGTGGAGGGCCGGATCTTCCGGGACCGGGGCGAGGCGGTGGCCGGGCAGGGGCTGCTCGACCTCCTCGGCGTGCACGTCGGCGACCGGGTACGGATGACGATCGGCGGCACCCCGCTGATCGTCAGGATCGTCGGCAGGGTCGTGGAGCCGGAGCAGGACGGCGAGGTGCTGTCGTTCGGTCTCGACAGCCTGGCGGCCAAGGACGCGGAGCCGCCGCAGTTCTACAGCCTCGTGCTGCGGTCGGGGGCCGACCCCGCGGAGGTGCGGGACCGGCTCCATGACAGGGCGCTGGAGGTCGCCCAGGTGGTGAACCCGGCCGACCGGCTGTCGATCATCCGGCTGATCATCGTCGCGCTGGTCGTCGTGCTCGCCCTGATCGGCCTGGCGAACCTGCTGACCGCGAGCGCGCTCGGCCTGCGCGACCACGCGCCGGACCTGGCGGTGCTCAAGGCGATGGGGCTCACCCCGCGCCAGGTCATGGCGACGCTGGTGACCGGCACAGGTCTGCTGGCCGTCTCCGGGGTGGTCATCGGCACCGTCGCGGGGGCGTCCCTGTCGACGGCCCTGATCGACCTGGAGGGCCGGGAGAGCGGGGTCGGGGCGGGGATCGGCCGCGCCCCCACCCCGGGGATGCTCGTCGCCTCCGTGCTGGTCGCGGTAGGCGCGTCACTTCTCGTCACGCTGATCCCGGCACGCCGGGCGGCACGCGCCCGGGTGCCGCACAGCGCCCGCTGACCGCAGGCGGTCCGGCGGGCGCCGTGCCGGGCCGCTCAGGGGCGGATCGAGAACCAGTAGAAGCCGTGACCCGGGAGGGTCAGCAGGTACGGCAGCTCGCCGATGACGGGGAACGGGACGCCGCCCCGGCATTCGACCGGGGTCATCCCGGTGAACCTGCGCAGGTCGAGCTCGACAGGCTGGGGATGCTTGGACAGGTTGTTGACACACAACATCCGGTCGCCGCCCTCCTCGCGGAGGAAGGCCAGCACGCTGGGGTTCGGCGACCACAGCTCGATGTACTCGCCGGTGCCGAACACCGGGTGCTCCCGCCTGATCTGCAGCATGCGGCGGGTGAAGTGGAGCAGCGACGACTCACTCTTCAGCTGGGCCTCGACGTTGACCGACTGGTACCCGTAGATCGGGTCCATCACGACGGGGAGGTACAGCCGGCCGGGGTCGGCCTGGGAGAACCCGGCGTTGCGGTCCGGGCTCCACTGCATCGGCGTGCGGACCGAGTCGCGGTCCTCCAGCCAGATGTTGTCGCCCATGCCGATCTCGTCGCCGTAGTACATGACCGGCGAGCCCGGCATGCTGAGCAGCAGCGCGGTGAACAGCTCGATCTGGTCCCTGTCGTTCTCCAGGAGCGGGGCCAGGCGGCGCCGGATGCCGAGGTAGGCCCGCATCCGCGGGTCCTTGGCGTACTCGGCGTGCATGTAGTCGCGCTCCTCCTCGGTGACCGTCTCGAGCGTCAGCTCGTCGTGGTTGCGGAGGAAGATGCCCCACTGGGCGCTCTCCGGGAGCTTCGGCGTGCGCGACATGATCTCCGAGATGGGCTCCCGGTTCTCCCTGCGCACGGCCATGAAGATGCGCGGCATGAGCGGGAAGTGGAAGGCCATGTGGCACTCGTCGCCCCCGGTCGTGGGGTCGCCGAAGTACTCGACCACGTCCTCCGGCCAGCCGTTCGCCTCGGCCAGCAGCACCCGGTCGGGGTAGAGCCGGTCCACCTCGGCGCGTACCCGCCTGAGGTACGCGTGCGTCTCGGGCAGCCCGGAGCAGGAGGTGCCCTCACTCTCGAAGAGGTACGGCACGGCGTCCAGCCGGAACCCGTCGACGCCGAGGTCGAGCCAGAAGCGCAGGACCTCCAGCATGGCCTCCTGCACGTCCGGGTTGTCGTAGTTGAGGTCCGGCTGGTGGTGGAAGAACCGGTGCCAGTAGTACTGCCCGCGGACCGGGTCGTAGGTCCAGTTGGACTCCTCGGCGCCGATGAAGATGATCGGGGCGTCGGGGTACCGCGTCGGGTCGTCCGTCCAGACGTAGAAGTCGCCGAAGGGGCCCTCGGGGTCGTGCCGGGACGCCTGGAACCACGGGTGCTTGTCGCTGGTGTGGTTCATGACCAGGTCCGTGATGACACGAAGGCCGCGTTCGTGGGCCGCCTCGATCATCTGGATGAAGTCGCTGAGGTCGCCGAACTCCGGGAGGATCTTCAGGTAGTCGGAGATGTCGTATCCGCCGTCGCGCAGCGGCGACTCGTACAACGGCAGCAGCCACAGGCAGTCGACGCCCAGCCACTTGAGGTAGTCCATCTTCTCGATGAGCCCGCGCAGGTCGCCGGTGCCATCGCCGTTCGAGTCCTTGAAACCGCGTACCAGCACCTCGTAGAAGACCGCCCGCTTGTACCAGTGGGGGTCCTGGGAGGTGAAGTCGTCGGCGATCTCAGAAGTCGGCATGAGATCGCCATGACGCGCGATCTCAGAAGTCGGCATGAGATCGCCATGACGCGCGATCTCGGAAGTCGGCATGAGGGTGCCATGACTGGAGGTCCCGCGAGCGGGCACGGGGGCGCCGTCGCTCGCGGTCTCGGCAGTCGGCTCTGAAGCCGGGATGAGGTTGCTGGGCGCCGTGATCTCCGAGGTGAGATCGCCGGCAGCCTCGGAAACGGATTCCGGGCATGGCGAAGCAGCGTTCATCTGGTCTCGCTTGATGAGGGAAGGGGTGGGGTGGCCTGGTCACACTCCGCAGCTGTATGCCAGCTCATGCCATATACATAACAAGAAACTACCACCCACCCGGCTCTGACAAGGAGTCGTTACTCCGTCCTGACAAGTGCTTTTCGTCTGTTGCCGCGCGGTCGCGCGCAGTTACCTCACTGTCGCTGATCCGACTTGTGCGGAGCGGGGACGGTCATGCCGGGTGCTCGGGCCCGAGCGCCTGCCTCATCCCTGCGGGGACCACGGGGGAGTGAGATCGCCGAGGACGTCCTCGTAGTCGCTCAGCCACGCCCCGAACAACACCAGGCCGCGCAGCCAGAACCGCGAGTTCCACGAGCCGAACGACGCCAGGGCGTCGGGCCCCTGGGAGACGACCTCCAGCATCTGGGGCGACATCAGGCCGGGGACGGTCGCGGCCCGCAGCAGCATGCGGTGGTTCCACTCGCGGGCGACCGGGCCGTTCGAACGCAGCGGCACCCGGCGGTGGGGGAGCGCGCCGTTCGTGGACGGCAGTGCCGCCACCTTGGGATCGGCCGCCTTCAGGATCTCCCGGTAGAACCTGCCGCCTTCCTTGCGGGTCACCGACACCGAGAGCGCCGCGTCGAAGAACTCCGGGTGCAGGAACGGGAACACCGGCGTGGCCTCGGGACCCACCAGGTTGACCGGCGAACGGGCGATGCCCCGGGCGGTGCGCGTGTGCAGCACGCTCAGCGGCAACTCGGAGCGGTGGCCGTGCAGCATCGACGTCGCCCGCGCGAAGGCCGTACGGACCCGGTCGTCCATCCAGGCCAGGGCGGACTCGCCGAGCACGGGCAGGTGCGGCTCGCCGGTCGCCAGCGCGGCCAGGAGCGCCTCGCGGCGGGAGGCGCCGGTCCCGGCGTCCACGGCGTCGGCGGTGATGAGGAAGTTCTTCATCAGCGGTCCGCCGGCCAGGCCGTCCACCACGGGCTTCCCCGCACGGTGGACCTCGCGGGCGAACGGGGAGTACCAGGCGTGGTGGCTGGTGAGGTACTCGAGCCGTCGCGCCGCCCACAGCGCCTCTTCCGGGTATTTTTCCGGATATTGCGGGACGATCCGGTGCGGAAGGCCGAGCTCGCGGGTGATGTACCGGGCGAAGTCGATGTCGTTGTCCAGCCCGTCGTCCGGACTGGTCGTCCACGATTCGACGTCCATCTTCCTGGCCACCGCGATGCTGGCCAGGAGCCGCGAGTCGTACCCGCCGCTCACCGGAACCAGGACGCTGTCGTACGGCTTCAGCGCGTCGTGCAGCAGCGCGACCAGGTCACCGCCCGTCACGCCCCGGTCGAACGGCTCCTCGCGCACCCAGCGCGGGGCCGCCCGGTCCACGCGCGCCCGCCGGTCCTTCCGTGACCAGATCAGCGCGGAGGAGCCGGGCAACCGCTTGATCTGCCGGTACGGAGTGTCCTCCAGCAGTGGATAGGTCAGCTTCAGGATCGCGGCCCAGGCGTCCCAGTTCACCTCGTACGGCGTGCGCGCCAGGGCCAGCAGGGGCTCGATGAGACCCGCGAAGTAGATCGCGTCCCCGTCGGTCAGGTAGTAGACGTCGTCCAGGCCGAACGCCCCGGTGTGCAGGGTCACGTCGTCCGGCTCGTCGATGAGGCCGGGCGTCTCGTAGGTCTCGGCGACGGTCAGCCAGCCCGGACGCGCACCCGTCCCGGACGGCGCGCCCGCGAACGCCCCCCGCCCGCCCCAGGCGAAGGCCGCCGGGCCGGATACGCCCGCGACCGCGCGTTCCCGGCCGCCTCCCAGGTTGTCTCCCGCGCCGTCTCCCGCCGTGGTCCGCGGGCCGTACGGCGTGATGGGCGCCGAGCTGAGGAGTGCCGCCTCCTGGGCGCGGTGCACGACGCGGACGTCGGGGCCGGAGCGGGCGAGGACGTCCAGCCTGGCGGGGTCGAAGGGCCCGATGGCACCACACACGTACGGCCTGGCCTGGTATCGCGGCCACTCACCTTTGCGCACCGGTTTGCCCTCCTTCTACCTCGACCGGAGAGTCTACGGATCCGCGCCCCCAACAGACGACGCGCGAAACCCGCGACGCCGCCACCCGTCACGCGGGTCCGGCGATCTCCCACGGCTAACTCACCGCGATCTTCATGAGGACGAATCCCTCCCGGAATCGGCCGAGGCGCGTCCGGACAGGTGGACGGACAGGTGGATGGACAGATGGGCGCCGACTCCATGGCGTGTCCGTCGCCACTCGACGGCGCATCCGACGCGCGATCTGTGGCTCATCGGTCCCAGGTGAGCGGGTGGATCACCGGATGCGCCGGGGCGAGCGGCGCCGGCGGTTCCGGTGCGCTTCGAGGAGCGGAGATCGATCCGGGTGATCTGCGAATATTGTGGCTTGCGCCTTTTCGGACTACCGCGGAGTGACCCATGAGCGAGACGAGCGACCTCGAGAGCGTCAAGCGCGCGTTGGCGCAGGCCGTCGAGGAGGCCGCCGGGGCGGCGGAGCTGGCCCGGCTGCTCACCGACTACCAGCGGCGGCTCGACGAGGCGGCGCGCTCGGAGGCCGAGGCTCTGACGCGGATGCGGGAGGCGGAGGTCCGGGCGAGGACGGCCGAACGGCAGAACACCCAGCTCGCCAAGCACCTGGCCGAACAGCGCTACCAGACCGAGGTCGCCAACTGGAAGCTCGCGTCGGTGCAGGACAGCCGCTGGCTCAAGCTGGGGGACGCGCTGCACACCAAGAATCCCGGCACGGTCGCCAAGACCCTGAAGGAACCGGTGAAGAAGCGGCCCGCGCCCAAGCGCTCGGACTTCAAGCCGGAGCTTCCCGAGGTCTCCGAGGCCCCGGCGACCGCCGCCGTGCCCGATCCGAACGCGCCGCGGGTCTCCGCTCCCATGGCCGAGGGCTTCGAGGTACCCAAGGGGCCGCTGGCCAGGCCGTACCTCACCGTCGCCGCGATCGTGGACCGGCAGACCGAGGCGCTGCTGCGCTACGAGTGGCGGCAGGTGACGAACTTCGGCCCGGAGAACTGGGCCGCGATGCTCGACCAGCACCAGCCGCACCTGCTCTTCGTCGAGTCCGTACGGCCCGGCCCCCGGCAGGGCAACGGCGGCCGCTGGCTGGAGGCCCTGGCCGGAGAGTCGCGGGCGCTGCGGGATCTCGTGGAGGCCTGTCGCAAGCGCGGCGTCAAGACCGTCTTCTGGCACTCCGGCGGCCCCATCTCGCGCGCGGTCCCGGCGGCGGAGCACTTCGAGTACGTCCTGACGACGACCGAGGCCCGTGCCCGGGAATGGAAGGCCGCCCTGCGCCACGACAGGGTCGGCATCCTGCCGCTTGCCGTCCAGCCGCGTGTGCACAACCCGATCCCGGCCGTCGGCGGCCGTACGTCCGAGGTCTTCACGCTGGGCGCGGTGGCCCTCCCCGCGCTCGCGCGGCCGGCCGAGGCGCCCGACGCGGACGCGGCCCAGGTTCCGGCGGGCGCCGCTCAGGCTCCGGCGGGGGCCGGTGCCGCCCCCGCCGGAGGCCCTCCGCAGCCGCAGGGCGCGGAGTCCTTCCACGGCGGGCGCGTCTGGCAGCCGCTGCCCGGCCAGGACGACGACGACAAGACGTCCTATGACGACGTCCTGACCGCGTATCGCCGGGCCGGGCTGGTCGTCGCCGTGGCCGACGCGGACGCGCGCGTCATCTCCGAGATCGCCGCCTGCGCCACGCCCGTGCTCCGGCTGGCCGCGGGCGTCAAACCGGAGGTGACGGTCGCGCAGGCGGAGGCGCTGCTCGCGGACGCCGGGGGTCTCGACCGCGAAGCCCATCTCGGCTGGCGCAGGACCGTTCCCGTCACCCCGCTGCTCGACCCGGTGTTCGACGTGGTCGGGTTGCCGAACGTCCGCAACAGCGGCACCGTCTCCGTCATCGCGGCCGTGTACGGCGAGGCCGAGCTGGAGCATCTCCTGGACCAGGTCGCACGCCAGGCCCACGTACCCGGGCAGCTCGTCATCGTCGCCGAGGGCGTGGACGCCGGACTGGTCGAGAAGAGCGCCCGCCAGATCCTCACGCCGCTCAAGACCGCCGTATCGGTCGCCTCCGGCGCCGGAGGCGCGGGCGGGGTCACCGGCGACACCGCGAACCCGGCCGACGGCCCGGCTCTCCCGCAGGGCGTTCTGCAGGATCTCGTCATCCGGGTCGCGGACGTCCCGATGACACGCGGTGCGGCGCTCGACCGGGCGCTGCGGCTCGCCGAGGGCGACTACGTCGCCGTCGTCGACCCCCGGGACGTGTACGGCCAGCACTACCTGTCCGACCTCGTCCGCTACTTCGGCTCGACCGACGCCGAGATCGTCGGGAAGGCGTCGTTCTACGCGCACCTGCCCGAGTCGGGGGCCACACTCCTCCGCCAGCCGGGCGCGGAGCACAGGTTCCTGCCCGAGGTCGGTGGAGGGACGCTGCTCGGCCGCCGCCAGGTGCTCGCCGACCTGGGCTTCGCCGACGTCTCCGACGAATGGGACGAGGTGCTCATGCGGCAGTGCCGCGCCGACGGTGTGCGGGTGTACTCCGGTGACCGGTACTCCTACGTCTGCGTACGCGAGTCCGCGGTCGGCCGCCTGCTCGGCTCCGCCCGGCTCCAGGGGTACTTCCCCCCGGAGCCCGTCGCCCTGATCTGACCACCCGCTGCCCCCACTCGGGCGCGCGTCAGCTTGGCGGGGGCTGGGGCCGTGAGCGGCGGCATTCCGCGGCATTCCATCGGACGCTCCATCGGACGCTCCCCGGCGGCCTACGCTGCGGAGGTGACCCCTGACCAGCTTGCCGAACTGATCGGCGCGCCGCCCGTCCCCCTGGGCTCGTGGGCGCGGGAGGCGGTGTACGGCTCGCCGGTCGCGTTCCGGACCGCGTCCGGACGGCCGCCGCGCGAGGTCGCCGAGGAGATCGCGGTACGGCTTCGCGGACACGGCGGCGTCGAGGAGGTCAGGGTCCGGCCGGACGGCTTCCTGCTGATCACGGTCGGCCGTCCGGGTGAGGTCGTCCGCGAGATCGTGCGGAAGGGGCCACCCGAGATCCGGGAGCGTGCCGCTCTCGCCCCGGACTTCCCCCGTACGTGGGACAACCCCGGGTTCGTCGTCCGGTACGCGCACGCGCGGGCGGCGGCCGTACAGCGGTGGGCGCGTGACCTCGGCGTCCCGGAGGAGGGGTTCCGGCCCGAGCTGCTGGACGATCCGCACGATCGGGCGGTGCTCCGGCTGCTCGCCGAGCTCCCGACGCGCGCGGCCGGTCGTGACCCGGCCTGGGAGTCGTACGCCGGGCAGCTCGCGCTCGCCTATCACGACGCCCATGAGCACGCCCCGGCCGTTCCCGTGGGAGATCGGCCGGTGACCGGCGTCCACACCGCCAGGCTCTGGCTGGCGACGGCGGTGCGGACCGTTCTCGTCGCGGTGCTCACCCCCGAGTTGCCCGAGCGGTTGTGACGGTGTCGGGCGCCGGCTCGCCCGTGCTTCCTCGGCGACGTACCGGATGGATGATCGCCGTCGCGGCCGGGGGCGGGGGCGGAGGCGGTCGGGAAGCTCGCGGGGGGAGGGAGGGCGCTCCCGAGCCGCGGAAAAGGAGGTTCGTCATCTTCGAGGCTTTCCAACGAATTTTTCGTTGGAACGATGGAATTTCCGCATTTCATATAGTCGCGTGTCTCGCCAGTTGGTCATCCGTCTCGCTGTGCCGGTGGGGTCGGATAGCCTCGTTCGGGTGAGCCGATTCGCCCATTCCGCCGGTGACGGGTATGCCGAAGCGCTGCCCGAGGAACGTCCGCCGTACGTTCCCGCTGACCTGAACCTTCTCGACCCGGCGATCTGGACGCGAACGTCCGGCCGGATCGACGGCGCGATCACGATCGGCGGCGTGGACGTGCGCGATCTCGCGGCGCAGTACGGCACGCCGCTCTACGTCGTCGACGAGGAGGACTTCCGGTCCCGCTGTCGCGACTTCCGCGCGGCGTTCCACGACGGCGAGGTCCACTACGCGGGCAAGGCGTTCCTGTGCAAGGAGGTCGCCCGCTGGATCCAGCAGGAGGACCTCGGCCTCGACGTGTGCAGCGCCGGTGAGCTCGCGGTCGCGCTCAGCGTGGGCTTCCCCCCCGAGCGCATCACCATGCACGGCAACAACAAGTCGCTCGCCGAGCTGGAGCGGGCCGTCGAGGTCGGCGTCGGTCACATCGTCGTCGACTCGTACGAGGAGATCGCCCGCCTCGGGTTCCTCGCGGACAAGTACGGCACCCGGCCCAAGGTCATGATCCGTGTCACCGTGGGCGTCGAGGCCCACACGCACGAGTTCATCGCCACCGCGCACGACGACCAGAAGTTCGGCCTGTCGCTGAGCAGCGGCGCGGCCGCCGAGGCCGTCCGCCGCATCCTGGCGCTGCCCCAGCTCGAACTGGTCGGCCTGCACTCCCACATCGGGTCGCAGATCACCGACACGGCCGGGTTCGAGGTCGCGGCGCGCCGCCTCGCCGCCCTGCTCGTCGAGATCAAGGAGGAGCACGGCGTCGTCCTCCCCGAGCTCGACCTCGGCGGCGGCTACGGCATCCCGTACGTGCACGGCGACGACGTCCTCGACGTAAAGATCATCGCGGACGGTCTGCGCGACATCGTGGTGAAGGTGTGCGAGTCGGCCGGCCTGCCCGTGCCCCGGCTGACCGTCGAGCCGGGCCGGTCCATCGCCGGGCTCGCCGGAGTCACGCTCTACGAGGTCGGCACGGTCAAGGACGTGGAGAGCCTGCGCAGCTACGTCAGCGTCGACGGCGGCATCAGCGACAACATCCGCACCGCCCTGTACGGCGCCGACTACACGGCCGTCCTCGCCTCGCGTGAGAGCGACGCGGAGCCGAGGCTCTCCCGCCTCGTCGGCAAGCACTGCGAGAGCGGCGACATCCTCGTGCGCGATCTGTGGTTCCCCGCCGACCTCACACCCGGCGACCTCGTCGCCGTGGCGGGGACCGGGGCCTACTGCCGTTCGCTCGCCAACAACTACAACTACCTGCCCAAGCCGGCCGTGGTGGCGGTGTCCCACGGCCAGTCGCGCGTCATCGTGCGCCGGGAGACCGAGGACGACCTCCTGAGGGGACAACTGTGACTAAACCTCTGAAAATCGCGTTGCTCGGCTGCGGGGTCGTCGGCTCGCAGGTCGTCCGGCTCCTCCGCGAGCAGGAGAGCGACCTCGCCGCCCGTGTGGGCGCTCCGCTGGAGCTCGTCGGCGTGGCGGTGCGCAAGCCGGGCCGCAAGCGGGACGCCGAGATCGACCCGGCCCTCCTCACCACCGACGCCGAGAGCCTGGTGACACGCGACGACGTGGACATCGTCGTCGAGGTGATCGGCGGCATCGAGCCGGCCAGGTCACTGATCCTCGCGGCGATGGCCTCGGGCAAGTCCGTGGTCACCGCCAACAAGGCGCTGCTCGCCGAGGACGGCGCGACCATCCACCGCGCCGCCCGCGAGAACGGCGCCGACCTGTACTTCGAGGCCAGCGTCGCGGGCGCCATCCCGCTGCTGCGCCCGCTCCGCGAGTCGATGGCCGGTGACCGGGTGCAGCGGGTGCTCGGCATCGTCAACGGCACCACCAACTACATCCTCGACAAGATGGACTCCAGCGGCGCCTCGTTCACCGACGCCCTGGAGGAGGCCCAGGCGCTCGGTTACGCCGAGGCCGACCCGACCGCCGACGTCGAGGGCTTCGACGCGGCGGCCAAGGCGGCGATCCTCGCGGGGATCGCCTTCCACAGCCGGG
This sequence comes from Microtetraspora glauca, assembly GCF_040656155.1. Classification (NCBI taxonomy): domain Bacteria; kingdom Bacillati; phylum Actinomycetota; class Actinomycetes; order Streptosporangiales; family Streptosporangiaceae; genus Microtetraspora; species Microtetraspora glauca. Next base: position 259,204 of record NZ_JBFALK010000006.1, on the reverse strand, counting down.
TGACCGCGGCCGACGTGCACCGCGAGGGCATCACCGAGATCACCGCCGCCGACGTCGCCTCGGCCAAGGCCATGGGCTACGTCATCAAGCTGCTCGCCATCTGCGCGCGCTCCGACGACGGCCGTTCCGTGGGCGTCCGCGTCCACCCCGCGATGATCCCGAGGTCGCACCCCCTCGCCGGGGTCCGCGAGGCGTACAACGCGGTGTTCGTGGAGGCCGAGTCGGCCGGCCGCCTGATGTTCTACGGCGCCGGCGCCGGTGGCGCTCCCACCGCCTCGGCGGTGCTCGGCGACATCGTCGCGGTGGCGCGCAACCGCATCGCGAACACCCGGGGTCCCGAGGAGTCCACCTACGCCGACCTGCGGGTCCACCCGATGGGCGAGAGTGTCACCCGCTGCCACGTCTCCCTGGACGTGGCGGACAAGCCGGGTGTCCTGGCCAGGGTGGCCGACATCTTCGCCAAGCACGACGTGTCCATCCAGACCGTCCGCCAGGAGGGCAGGGGCGACGACGCCCAGCTCGTCCTCGTGACGCACCGTGCCAGCGACGCCGCTCTCTCGGCCACGATCGAGAGCCTGCGCGAGATGGACATCGTCCGCGCGGTGGCCGGTGTGATGCGCGTCGAAGGAGACGAGACGCCCTGATCGCAGGGCGGGGTTCACCTATGCTCCCAACGTGATCGCCGATATCCGTACAAACGGGTCCAGAGTGAGCGCTGTGGCCGCGCGGTCACAGCGCGCACCGACGGTGCTCGCCGTGATCACGCTCGCGTACGTCGTCATCCAGCTCCTCACCGTGCCGCACGACCTGCCACTGGAATGGGACGAGGCGGTCTACACCAGCCAGGCCGCCCCCGGCGTGCCGGACGCCGTCTTCAGCGCTCCGCGCGCCAGGGGCGTCACCTGGCTGGTCGCGCCGGTCGTGCGGTTCACCGTCGATCCCGCGGCCATCAGGCTGTGGATGATCGCCGTGTCCGGCGCCGGCTTCTTCCTGGCGTTCCTGCCCTGGTGCGCGATCCTGCGCAGAGGCGTTCTGGCGCTGGCCTCGGGCCTGTTCGCCACCCTGTGGGTCACGGTGTGGTACGGCCCGCAGGTCATGCCGAACCTGTACGTGGCCTACGGCTGCCTGCTGGCGACCGGGTGCTTCCTCCTCCTGGAAGGCTCCGGGGAGCGCCGTCCGAGCGGCCGGAGGGCATGGCTCTGCCGGGCCGGGCTCGTTCTGGCGGTCGCCGGCGTCACGCTGCTGCGGCCCGGTGACGCGCTGTGGCTGGCCCTGCCCCTGGGGCTGGCGGCCGTGGCGCGCAGGAACCTCCGGTCGATCGCCCTGCTCGCCGGGGCCGTGGCGGCGGGCTTCGTCCCCTGGGTGATCGAGGCGTACACGGACTTCGGCGGGCCGATCGCCCGCTGGCGGGCGGCGGGTGAGATCCAGGGCGGCATATCCCCGGCCCCGGGCTTCCTGTACCAGTTCAAGACGGCCAACGGGCCCGCGTTCTGCCGCCCGTGCACGCCCACGCTTGAGGATCCGCATCTCGCGCTCTGGTGGCTGGTGCTGCCCGTGCTGGCCGTCTGCGGCGTGGTGGCCGCGAGGAAACGCGCGCACGCCGTGGCCGCGCTCACCGGGTTCTGCGTCGCCGTGCCGTACCTCTTCCTGCTGGACTACAGCGCCTCCCGTTTCCTGCTGCCGGTGTACGCGCTGCTGGCGATCCCGGCCGCCGAGTTCCTGGTCCGCCTCGCGGGAAGCCGTGGGGCGTCACCCGCCTCCGCGCCGGTGGCGCCGATCCTGGTGGCGGCGGTCCTGGCGGCGCACGTCGTGGTGCAGTGGGGCGCCCTGACGCGGGTGGCCGGTGACGAGGCGAAGGAACGGAACTACCAGGCGGCCGTGGTGCGCGACATGATGAAGCGCGGAGTCCGCAAGCCGTGCACGCTCGTCGGGCAGTTGGAGGTCAATCCGGCGGCGGCGTTCATCGCCAGGTGCGACTCGCTCGCGCTGCGCGCGGGGGAGTCGGTGGACGACCTGCCCGAGCGGGAGCCGGGCCATGTCTACGCGGTGCTCACCAAGAAGCGTCCCCCGATCGGAGCCGAGAAGTGGCAGCGGTTCGTGCTCCGCAAGAACGGCTCCGAGCCCACGTGGAGCACCTACATTCGCCCATAAGCCATTCAAAGTAGGGCAAACTAGATCTCCTGTCCGGGAACGCCTGTGGGGAGGTCCGCACGATGAGGGTCCTGGGGAGAACGCTGTGCCTGTCGTCGCTGGTGTCGCTGCTCGTCCTCGCGACGCTGCCGCACGCGCCCGCCGCGCAGGCCGAGCCGCGCCCCAAGCCCCGTACGACGAGGACACCCGAGCTGGTCGTCGCCCTCACGTTCGACGACGGTGACCGCAGCCACGCGATGGCCGCGCGGTTGCTGGAGAGGCACGGGCTTCGCGGCACCTTCTACGTCAACAGCGGCGACCTCGGGAAGAAGGGCAAGCTCACCCGCGCCCAGCTGGGCGCGATCGCCAAGGCCGGCCACGAGATCGGCGGGCACACCGTGAACCACGAGCGGCTGACCGACCTCGGCCCGGACGAGCAGGCGGCGACGATCTGCTCCGACCGGCGCGCCCTGCTCGGGATGGGCTACCGGGTGCGGACCTTCGCCTACCCGTACGGCGCGGTGGACGCGAGCGCCCGGCAGGCCGCCAGGGACTGCGGCTACAACGCCGCGCGGACGATCGGCGGCATCGCCATGAAGCCCTGCGGCGGCTGCGTCGTGGCCGAGCCGGCCCGTCCCGAGAGGGTCTATGAGATCCGTACGCCGGGATCGGTGCACGACGACACGAGCCTCGCGGATATGAAGCGGTATGTGATCCGTGCCGAGCAGAACGGCGGCGGGTTGCTCCCGCTCGCCTTCCACATGGTGTGCGCGAAGGGATGCGGCTCCTACTCGGTCCGCACGAAGGTGCTCGACCAGTTCCTCGGCTGGCTGGCCACGCGCGAGCGCCGAGGCACCGCGGTGCGCACGATCGCGGACGTGACGGGCGGCAAGGTGCGCCCGGTGCCCGCCGAAAGCGTCACCCCGTAGGACGTGCGCGCGGTATCGGCGGGCCGGATGTCAGCGTGATGGGGGTTCGTCGCGGTTGCGGAGCAGGTTCTGCGCCTTCCTGGCCGCCCGGCGCAGGATGGTCAGATCCCGCTCGCGCCGTAGCCGTACCGCCTCGACCCGCCACTGCTCCGCCTTGGCCCGCCAGCGCGCGGTGTCCCCCTTGCCCTTCGAGGCTTCCTTCCGCAGCTTGGCGATCTCCTTTTCGAGGGCCGTCAGACGCGACTTCAACCGCCCGCCGTCGATCTTGCGCTGGACGGCCAGGGCCTTCCAGTAGGCGGCCTCGGTGTTGCGGCTGCTCCGGGGAAGCCGGTCCGCCGGGTCGAGCCGGGTGAAGCCCCAGGTCTCCCCGTCGAGCCATTCGGACCCGAAGGTCTCGTGGATCACGTCGTCGAGGTTCTCGCCGTCCTTGACCAGGCGCGTCGCCCGCGCGACGGACGCCGTCCGCTCCAGGCGGGCGCACAGTACGCCGTCGGCGTCCTCGTCCAGCGCCACGTACAGCAGCCCGAGGTCGCCCTCGTCGGCGTGCTTGACCAGGCGGTCCAGGGTGTCGGCCGCGACGCCCCAGCCGGGCGGGCAGATCAGCCGGAAGGGCGCGGGGGCCGCCGTGGGCGGCGCGGACACCGCGAAGCGGACCCGCCCGTCGTTCGCGTACCGGCCCTGGACGAGCCGGAGGTCGAGCCGCGGGTCGTCCAGCGGCGCCCGCCGTTCGTTCTCCAGGGTGTCCCACGGGCCGGTCAGGGTCACCTGGACGTCGGGAAGGGTGCTGACGAGCGCCGTGTCGACGGTCCCCGACACGCGCTCGTAGCCCCCCGCCGACGCGTCCACGAGCACCTCGACGTACGGCACGAGCCACTGCCGCCCGCCCTCGACGCGAAGGAACCGCCGATAGGGGATGCGGTCCGCGATGAACGGCGAGTTGTACCGCCGGACCTCGTCGCCGCGCAGCATGGCGGTCGGCCTGCCGAGATGCCAGCTCCGGGCGGCTCGGTCGGGAACGAACACGGCCCCGGTCTGGGTGAGCCGGTATCCCAGGTCGGTGTCCTCGGCGAGGACCAGCGACGTGTCCAGCCCGCCCGCCGTACGCAGCAGGTCCGCGGGAAGCGACACCGTCGCCCCGACGTGGATGCGGTGCAGGACCGCGCTGGGGGCCTTCCTGAAGCCGTCGTACTGGTCGACGAGCTCCTCCCACCAGTCGTGCGCCGCGCTGGACGGCAGGTCGAACAGCGCGTCCTCGTCCCGCGCGTCCACCGCGTTCCGTACGTCCGAGGGGGAGGGCAGCCCGCCCGTCACGTCGGCGAACCGCAGCGTCCCGAGGACGACCAGGTAGTCGGCCAGGTGGTGCCACCGCATGTGCGACTCGACATGATCGCGGTAAGGGAGGATGTCCGCGTCGACGCGATGGACGACGTCGCCCTCGGCGAGAGCCGTACCGGTCTGGAGGGCCCAGGCGATGCCCCAGCCACCGGGACGGGCCGGCACGACGCGGGTACGGCTCGGCGCGATCCGCGGCAGCCGCAGCGGGGGGCCGCTGCCGTCGTCGACGGCGATCACTTCGAGAAGGTGGTCCGGGTAGCTCTGCGCCGCCAGCGCCGCCAGCGTGAGATCCAGTTCCTCCTGGCAGTTCCGCGCCGGGATGACCACGCTGACCGACAGGCGGGGCTCCCACGCGCCCGGAGAGGGAACGTCGAGGACCGCGTAGTCGTTGCGCCGGATCCGCGGAGCGGCAGAACCGGTGAACGGGGCCGACGGGGTCATGACGTGCCCTCCGGCGACTCCATGAGGGCGCTCGGCCGGAACCCGCGCCACTGCCGCCTGTTCTTCTGCAGGAAGGTGCCGATCGGCTCGCGCCAGGTGTGCTGGGACGCGGGGCCGCGCCGCAGGACGTAACCCAGGCCGTGGGTGCGGTAGACCTGCCCGCCCGCGCTCTGCACGGCGTGCTGGAACTGGGTGTCCACCGCGCGGGGGAGCGGGCGGAAGCCGCCGACCGCGTCGAACGCCGTACGTTCGGTGAAGATCGTTCCGCCCGCGATGAAGTTGGTGATCTGCTCGGTGACCTGCTCGCGGTGCACGGTGACGTCGATCGACGACAGGTAGACGAACTCCAGGGCCGTGCCCAGCACGTTCGCGCCGGAGTAGGAGTGCGCGAGCAGCAGATCGGCCACGAAGTCCGGGCCGTACCAGTCGTCGTCGTCCATCTTGAGCAGGAACGAGCCCGACGCGTGCGCCGCCGCCCGGTTGAGCAGCGCGCCGAACGCGAGCGACGCCTCGCCCTCCACGACCGTGATCGGCCGCTCGAACGCGGCGACGGCCGAGGCCACGTCCGGATGGTCGCGCGGGATCCCGTGCAGGGCGAGGATCACCTCCAGGTCCGCGTCCCGCTGGCGGGCCGCCTGGCCGAGCGCGAAGGGCACCATCTCCGGACGGCGGGTGGTCAGCAGCACGGACGTGAGCGGGCGCGGACGGGCGGGAGTGCCGAGCTGCGCCCATCTGGCCTCGACGCCGTGGTCGCGGAGCGCTCTCCTGCGCAGCCGGATGCTGTGCTCCTCGCGCCGCAGGTCGTCGTCCAGGTCGTCCGGCGTCGCCGCGCGGAGCAGGCCGATGAGCCCGTCACCGAGCGCGCCCGCCCACGGAGGCGGCTCATCGGTGATCATGGGGACGCCCGCAGCGGCCAGCGACGCGACCACGCGTACGGCGGCCAGCGGCCCCGTGTGGCCGTTCCGCCAGTCGAGCCGCAGGCCGCGCAGCTGCCTGAGCCGCGCGACGTCCGTGACGGTGACGCATCCCGAGTCGGCGAAGCGGGTCAGGACCTTCCCGGCGTGCACGACGCTCCACCGGCCGTCGGTCAGCTCCAGATGGCCGAGGCCGAGCGTGGGGGTCGTGACGAAACCCATCGGGTTCACCGAACGGTCGTCCACCGGGGGCACCAGCCGTATGTCGTTCACGTCCACGGCCGAGCCCATGGTCAGGCTCACCGCCCCTCCCGGCTCCCCGAGGCGTTCCCAGCTCAGCTCGCCAGGCGCGGGGAGGTCCACGGGGATCTCGTCCCCGGACCAGTCGGGAAGGCCGTCCGCGAGGGACGTGCGCAGCACGAGATCCCCTCCCGGCGCGCCGACGCGGATGGGCAGCGGGCCGCCCGGCGCCACCAGGGACGCGTTCGGGTCCCCGGGCCGCCAGTGCGCGGCGCCCGGCCCGGTCAGCGCCGCCACGGGTGCCGCGATGCCGTCGATGCGGTTGCCCGCGAACGCGCGGGCGGCCGCGGCGACGGTACGGCCGGCGGGCGTCGCGGCGGAGAACCGGACGTCGACCGCCCAGGCGCCGCTCGCCGGCCGGTACACGCGCAACTCCGCGAGCGTGCGCCAGCGGTGGGCCGGAGTGAGCGACGGCGCGGGCGCCGGATACCAGTGCGGGGTCTCGGCCGTGACCACGACGACCCGCTCGGCGCGGGGCAGCAGCGCGTGCATGGTGGCCGCGCGGCGCAGGTCCGTGGGGGTGCGCGCCAACACGAGCACCTCCGTCACCTGGTCCTCCGGCGACGGCGCGCCGCCGATGACGCCGGTGTCATCGCCGCCTATGTCGCCGTCGAGGTCGACGAGGTGACGTACGCCGCCGGCGGCGAGCTTCTCCGGCGACTCGACGCCCGCGCAGTACACGGCGATCCGATTGCCGGGGCCGCGCCCAAGGGCCTCCCCGATGATCCGCTCGAACATCACCGCCGCCTGAACTCGCGAAGAAGCCTGCCCCTGCGCGGCGGATCGCCCGCGGCTCCGGCGGTGCCGGCGGTGCGGTCGCGCCGGAGTTCGGCCTCCAGCCTGGCCACCTCCGCCCGCAGTTTCGTGGCCTCGGACCGCCACTTGTTCGCGCTCGCCCGCCACTTCGCCGGGTCGCCGCCCACCGGTTCCGCCTGGTCGTCGGGGACGATGCCGTATTCGGCCGCCGCCACCCAGATCGACCCGTACATCTCGTCCACCAGCGTGTCCAGGGACGCGGCGCCACCCGGCCCGCGCTCGCCCACCGGTGTGTCCGGCGACGCGGCGCCACCCAGCTCACCCTCGGCCACCAGCGCGGCCCGCGCGAACGCGGCGGTCCGTTCCAGCCTGAGCGCCGTGACGCCCGCCGGGGTCTCCTCCAGGGCCACCGACACCAGCCCGTACCCGTCGCGCTGGGCCAGCTCGACGAGCCGGGCGAGGGAGTCGGGGCCGAGAACCCACCCGGCGGGGAAGATCACCCGGAACGGCGTCGGCGCGCAGCTCCGCGCCGCCGCCTCGGCGAAGCGCACCCTCGGCTCGTGCGCGTACAGGTTGTACGCCAGCCGCGTGTCGAGCATCGGCTCGTCGAGCGACGCGCGGCGCCCGGAGGGCAGCCGGTTCCATGGCCCGAGGAGCACCACCGAGGTGTCCGCCACGGTCCCCGCCAGGGCGGCGTCCACGCTCGCCCGGACCCGCTCGTACGACGCGCCGTACGCGTCGACCACCAACTCGGCGTACGGCACCGCCCACTGGCGGCGGGGGTGGCGGCGCAGCCACCGCAGGTCGGGGATCAGATCGCCGAGGAACGACCAGTTGTGCCGGTGGACGTCATCCTCGCGCCGCATGACGGTGGACGTGCCGAGATGCCAGGCCCGCGCCTCGGAGTCGGGGACGAACACGGCGCCCGACTGCGCGAGCCGGTACCCGAGGTCGGTGTCCTCGGCCATGTTCAGCGACGTGTCGACGCCGCCCGCCGCCTTCAGCAGCCGGGCCGGTACCGACGTGGTCGCCCCCGAATGCAGTCGGTACGCCCCGCTGACCTCGTCGCGCAACTCCCGGGTCTTCCGGAGCACCTCGGTGGTCCAGTGGTGCTCTCTCGCCTCCTCGAAGGCCGCCGTCCCTTCGTACTCCGCGGCGAAGACGGCCTCGGGCGAGGGGGCGGGCACGTCGTCGGCGACGAAACGGACCCGGCCGTGGACCACGACGTAGCTCGCCAGGTGGTGCCATCGCATGTGCGCCTCGACGTGGTCGCGCGCCAGGATCATGTCGGAGTCGACCCAGTGGACGACGTCGCCGGTCGCGGCCGCGGCGCCGGTCTGCCTGGCCCAGCCGCGCCCCCAGCACCCGTCGGGTACGCGGACGATCCGGGTGGCCTCCGGGGCGATGGCGGGGACGCGGAGCGCGGGGCTGCTGCCGTCGTCGGCGATCACGACGTCCATCAGGTGACGCGGGTAGGTCTGCGCGGCCAGCCCGGCGAGCGTCCGGTCCAGCGCCTCCTGGCACTCGTACGCGGGGATGACGACGCTGACCGACAGCCGGGGCTCCCAGCGGCCCGGCGCGGGCGGTCGCAGTCGGCCGTAGTCGTTGTGCCGGATACGCGGAACGGTCATGGCGCGGTGAGCGTGAGGGTCACGAGACCCTTCTCGGCCCTGTGGTCGGCGGTGTGGTCGGCGGCTTCCAGGGGGAACTCCTCCAGCCAACGCCTGATCACCGCCCGTTCGTCGGACCGCGCGGCGTCGTCGACGAGGATGTAAACGTCCTTGGCGCACCGCTCCAGCAGCGCGGGGACCGCCGGATAGCGTGCCTGTGGCCCGGTCGCCGTGGGAGGCCCGTCGACCAGGAGCAGCCCGATCCCGTCGAGGTCCCGCGTGGCCTCCTCGTCGTACCAGTCCCAGGACTCCTCCCCGCGCCGCCAGGGGCGGAGCGGGGCGTGCCGTACCTCGACGATGTGGCTCAGGCCGTGCGCCCGCACGAGGTCGCGGGAGAGGGCCAGATAGCGCTCGTCATGTTCCAGCGAGACGACCCTGCCCCGCCCGAAGCGTTCCACGGCGTACCCGAGCCAGACGCTCGACGAGCCGCTGCCGCACTCGACGATGAGGCCGGGCCGGTGTTCGCAGACGTGCGTCACGAGCCGTCGCATGAGGTCGGGGGAGGCCGCCCACCCTCTCAGCTCGGGCATGGGCGCCCTGGGCTCGATCAGCGACCGGAGATCGACGAACGCCTCGATCTGGCGGTAGTCCTGCTTGAGTTCCCTGGCCAGGGCCGACTGGACACCGTCGAGGCGGGTGTCCACCAGCGCCCCGAGGTCCCTGATGGCCCCCTCGATCTCCTGGCGGACCAGCATCGTGTTGACGCGGTCCTCTCCGAGCGAGGCGCGGATCGCGCGCAGGTCCTCCTCACGCCGCGAGCCGTGCGCCTCGGTCGCCTCCGCGACCTGGTCCAGACTTCCGGCGACGCGGGTCAGCGCGTCCGTGACCTTGGTGAGGACGACCTCCTGGCGCTTGACCCGGCCGTCGATCCGGAGGGCCTTGCCGTCGAGCCGCCGTACGGCGACGGTGACGAGGAGCATCAGGCCGAGCGCGCAGGTGAGGAGGCCGAGCGTCAGCCCGGCCAGCAGTTCGAGGATCTCCAGCAGGATCAGCACGGTCAACGCCGCCAGCGTCAACGCACCGACCGCCGCGGCGGCCACGACGAGCCGACGGGTGGTGGGCATGCGGGTGTCTACCTCCGTGGTACGCCGCCAGAGCTCGTCTGCGAGCGCCGGACCATGCCCCTCGGATCCGCTTCCCCTCGCGGCGAATCCGGCGGGATCGCCGCCCCGTGAGGCAGATCCGCGGAACAGTGCCCGATCGATCTACGGGACTGTTGTGGTCACAACTTTAGTGGAATTCTTTGATGCCGAGCGTACGGAATCATCCGATCTTCGGCATATACGTATGTTCTAGCGGTGCTTTGTAGGTAAATCTTGGGTAATACCTGAAAGTTTGCTGATAGGACGGTCCATGACGAGCCCCCAGGGGTTCCTGAGCTGCGCAGACGCCGAACTGGCGGCCGCCACCTGGGACGGGAGTCGGTGGCTCATCGCCGGAACTCCCTTTCCCGACGGCCCGATCGGAGAGGCCGTGACGCGGCTGCGCGGGTTCAAGGGCATCCGCTTCTCCTGGCCGGAACGCGCCCCGCACGGCGGCGACGCCGACCTCGCCGGAGCCGCCCGCGCCGAGCCGTATGACATCGGATCCCTTGACGCCGTGACGCGGCTCGCGGCGGCGGGCGTGCCGCTGCACGCGGAGACGGTGCCGGGGTGGCTCGCCGCCGAGGACCCCGCGCTGGCCGGACTGCTCACCTCGTCCGGCTGGCTGGAACCGGAAACCGACACCGCCGGTGTCTCCGTCGCCGACCTCCGCCGGGAGGAGCACAGCGTACGGCTCCGCCGCCACGCCCTCGCCGCGAACCGTACGACGGGGACGGTCAGCGTGATCCTGGCCAGCAGGAGGCCGTCGATGGCGGCGTGGGCCCTGGCCCAGATCGCCGGGCAGCGGCACGTGGACGTCGAGGTCGTCTTCGCCGCCCACGGCTATCCCGCCGACGTCGTACGGCGGGCGGCCCAGGGACTGCCCTTCCCCGTCGAGGTGATCGAGGCGGACGGAGGGACCGTGTTCGGAGACGTGCTCAACGAGGCGGCCCGCCGCGCGAGCGGAGACTTCCTCGCCAAATGGGACGACGACGACTGGTACGGCCCCGAGCATCTCGCCGACCTGCTGCTCGCCCGGTCCTATTCGGGCGCGGACATCGTCGGCACGACGGCCGAATTCTTCTACCTCGAACCGTTGAACCTCACCGTCAGGCGCACCGACTACAGGAGCGAGGTCTGGCACCGGCACGTCGCGGGCGGCACCATCCTGCTCGACCGCGCCGCCTTCACCGGATTCCCGCCCGTGCCGCGCGCGGTCGACGAGGGGATGCTCAAGGCGGCCGAGGCCGCGGGCGCCCGCATCTACCGGACACACGGCCTCGGCTACATGCTCCGGCGGTCGACGGCGGCCCAGCACACCTGGCGGCTGCCGCTCGCGCACTTCCTGAAGGTCGCGACCAACCAATGGCGGGGCCGCACGCCCAGCCGCATCCTGGAGCGGGCTCATTGATCGACGAGAGTGCCGGTACGGGGGCCCGCCCCCGGATCAGAGGGAACGACTACTCGATCCTCACGCCCCCCGAGCTGGGGTCCTGGACGCCTCGGCTGCGGGTGAGCGTCGTCATCCCCGCCTACGGCGGGCAGGACAAGCTCGACCTCGTGCTGGCCGGGCTCGCCGTCCAGACCTATCCCGCGGAGCTCACCGAGGTCCTGGTCGTGGACAACGGCACCACCCCGGCGCTGCGCCTTCCCGAGCTGAGACCCGCAGGCACCCGCTTGATCAGGTGCGAGACGCCCGGCCGGGCGGACGCCAGGAACGCGGGACTGGCAGCCTCCGGCGGCGACGTCGTCCACTGGCTGGACTCCGACGTCGTGCTGGAGCGCGACGCCGTCGAGGCGCAGATGCGCTGGCACCACCTCGCCCCCTACCTCTCCGTGACGGGATACCTGCGGTTCACCACGGTGCCGCCGCCCCGGCCCGCCGACATCGCGGCCGCCGACGGGCTGGCCGCGATCTTCGAACCCGCCGATCCGCACGGCTGGATCGTCGACCTCGTGGAGCGCACGGGTGGACTGCGTGACGCGCGCCGCGCGTACAGCCTGCACGTCGGGGGATCGACCTCCGTCAGCCGGCGGCTGATCGAGATGGCCGGCCCGATGGACACCGACCTGATGCTCGGCCAGGACACCGAGATGGGATACCGGCTGGCCCAGGCGGGCGCGGTGTTCATCCCGGAACCGCGGTCCCGGGCCTACCACCTCGGCCCGACGATGCGGATGCGGAACATGGACCCGGTCACCCGGGTCAGCCACGCCTTCGTCGCCGACCGTGTCGCGCAGTACCGCTGGCTCCGTTCCCACCCGTCACGGCAGTGGCTCGTGCCGTACGTCGAGGTGGTGGTGGACGGCGGGAACGCCACCTACGAGGACGTTCGGGCCACGGTGGACACCGCGCTCGCGGGCACCGTCCCCGACGTGGCGGTGGCCGTGACCGGAGTGCCCGAGCCGGAGGTGCGGGAACGGCGGGCGCCGCTGACCGATCCGTGCCTCGACCGCACGCTCGTCCGCGGCCACTACGCCCACGAGGCGCGCGTACGGTTCACCGAGTCGGGGGCTCCGGCGCCGTTCCGGTTGCGCGTCCCCGCCGGGTGGGCACTCGGAGAGGACTCCCTGGCGCGGCTCCTCGACGTCATGGAGGAGCGGGCGCTCGGCCTGGTCAGCGTCCTCCTGGCAGAAGAAGGCATCGGCCCCGTCGGCGGTGGGGAGGACGGCGGTGCGGAGTCCGGCACGATGGATTCCGGACCCGCGGACTCCGCCACGGTGAACTCCGGCGGCGTGGCGGTGGCGCGGTTGGAGCGCACGGCGGCGTTCAGCCGGGCGGCCTTCCTCGTGGACCCCGCCCAGAACGCCGCCCACGCTGCCGCGCAGGACGTCATGCACGACGGTGCCCACGGTGCCGCCCACCGCATCCCGGACGTCTCCGCTGTCGCCGAGTCGGCGGAGGCGACGTCGCAGGAGGCGCTGGACGACGCCGTGGCGGACACGTTCGGCGCGGTGTGGCTCGACGGACGCCCTCTCGGCATCCTCCCGGCGGAGGAGGCGCCCGCTCCCGTCGGCAGGCGCAGCGCCTACCGGGCCAGGGTGGAGGCGGAGGCCGAGGTGGCCAAGCTCACCAAGGAGGTCGAGCGGTTACGCGGCCAGGTCGGGAAATGGCGCGACGAAGCGGCCAAATGGCGGAAATCCGCAGTGGAACTGCGCCGCGAGGTCGGCTCCCTGCGCAAGGAGATCGGCTCGCTACGCCGGAAACGGAGCATCAAGGCCATCGTCCGCCGCGTGATCTATCGATAGCTGCTGTGAGAGCCCGCGTGGCGAGGTGAGAGCCCGCGCGGCAAGGCGGCGAGAACCCATGAGGCAGGGGAGAGTCTCTCCCGCGCTTTCCGGCGGCCGTCATGCGCGGTCGCCGGTGTTCCGTACGGCCTTGACGGGTGAAAGCACGGCGGCGGCCGAACCCGGAAAGCGGCCGGGGCGGTGGAGAAGGGAAGTCTGTCGATGCGAAGCACAACTTTTCGCGTCCGCGTCGTATCTGATCGGATAGCGAGAGGAATATCCGATGAGCCGCAACTGCTCTGAGCGCGGTCTCGCCGCGCTGTTTCTGACCGTCACCACCGTCTCCAGCGTGATCACTCCCCAGGCGCAGGCGTTCACGGGAGTCCCGTCGGCCCCGGACACCGTCCGGTATGCCCGGCTCACGGAATGCCCCAAGAAGCCCGGCACGGGCACAGCCTCCTGCGACACATGGACGCTGGTCATGCGCAGCGGCAAGACCATCAAACTGATCAAGGGGAATACGGGCGAGACAACGTTGCTCGGGATCAGCGCCGACGGCCGTGTCGCGCACTACGTCAAGGACGGCAGGCTTGTGGTCCACGACGTCGGCAGTGGCCGGATCCGTCCGCTGCCGGGCACGGCCGCCACCGCGCCCAGGGGCCTGACCCTGGACGACGTCGGCACCACGCTGTCTCCCGACGGTTCGATCGTCGAGGTCACCTACCTTGAGGACGGCGACGAGGACAAGGCCGTCACGCTCCCGAGCGTGGTCGCCAACGTCGAGACCGGCAAGGTGTTCCCGGTCTCCGAAAGCGACTCGGTGCTGAGCTTCAGCCCTGGTGGCAAACACGTGCTCGTCGATCGGAGCACCGGTACCGACACCGGTCCCACGACGTTCGCCGTCCTCGATGCCGACGGCCGCACGACAGCGAGCCGGATCGTGCCGAAGGCGGTGTCCGACGCCTATCCGGTCGCCCTGGCCGCCGACGGCAGGACGGTGGTACTGATCGCCACCGTCGGGTCGGACGTGTGGCGTCTGCGCACCTATGACCTGGCGTCCGGCACCCTCACCAAGGGAATCCGCCTCGGAGTCTTCCCGAAGGAGAAAGCGCAGAGCCTGTTCTGGGATTCCACCGGCGCACTCACGTTCTGGAGTGTCCGCGCGGACAAGGGCGGTTGGCTGGGTGCGGTGAAGCGGACCGTCGACATCCGGACCGGCGCCATGCGCGCGGTGGACTCCTTCGGGTTCACGAAGGGCTCGTGGTGGGAGCTCCCGGGCGGGGCGTCGATGCCGGTGGGTCACTGATCGTTCAAGCCGCGTATCCGCACGATCATGGAGCCCCGTGAGCCGGAGAGGGTGGCGTCAGAGGTAGCGGCTTCGGAGAGCCGTGCGCACCCGCCGGATCCAGGAACGCTCCCGACGGGCTCCTCCAGGCGTCCACGCCTGAGTGAGCCCGGCCATCGCGGACCGCGTCTCCGCCGACAACGCCGTGCTCGCCCGCAACTCGGACCCTGATCCAGGCCGTGACTCAGGCTGTGAGCCAGGCCGTGACTCTGCGGGCTGTGATCTCCCGGTCTCGGAGGGAGACGCTCCCGAGGAACGGCCGTCGAGCGGACGGCCCCCACTCGCTGGAGCCTGCGAAGGGGCAGGTGTGACGGCGGGTCGTCCCGCGAGCGAGGGCCAGAAGTCCCCGGCCGGGCTGTGCCGTACGCCGTGGGTCTGGTGGATGACGTCCGCGAGCGGCTCGCCGGGTGCGGCCAGCAGGCGGGCCCGGCCGACGGCTTCGGTACGTTCCAGAGTCGCGGTGCGACCGTCGGGGAAATCGACCACGAGCAGGCCGAGCCGTTCGTCGAGCAGCGCCTTGACCATCCGCTCCAGCGTCGCCGGTGCCGGTGGCACGTCCACGGGACCCGAGTAGCGGAACGGCACGGGCGCCGCGCTCGGCGTCACGTCCTCGGCCAGCCGTACGCGCGGGTCGTCGTGGAATCCCTCCCGAATCATGCGCAAGTCGAAGCCCGGGGCCTCCAGCACGGAATGGCGTCCGGTGGGCAGCGCGGACCACGGCGCGACCAGCGTGACCGCGACGTCGGGCAGCGTCCCGTCCAGCGCCGCGTTCACCGCCGCGCGTGTCTCCCGCTCGCCGGCCTCGGCCACGCGCAGGACCACCTCGACGTACGGCACACGCCAGCGCCGGCCCCGCTCCTTGCGCAGATCACGGCGCAGCGGCACGCGATGGGCCAGGTAGGGCTCGACGGCCCGGACGGTCGCTCCGCGGTCGCGCCGCTGCGCGGGCAGGCCGAGATGGACGGCACGCGCCTCGAGGTCCGGCACGAAGACCGCCCCCGCCTGGGCCAGCCGGTATCCCAGCTCCGTGTCCTCGCCCCGCTGGACCTCCTGATCGAATCCACCTATCTCGCGAAAAAGCGTGCGATAGAGGGAAAGAGTGGGGCCGGTGCAGACGTGGTAGGGATTCTTGCTGCTCCGCAGGCCGTCCAGGCGGAGGATGGTCATCTCCGTCGTGCTGGGAATCGCCTTGTCGGGGTCGAAGAGCCGCTTCAGCGTGCCCCCGGCGACGGCCTGGTGGACCTCGGCGGCGGTGACGGGAGGCTCCTCGATGAACCGCTTGGCGCCGATCGTGACCAGATAGTCGGTCAGGTGGTGCCAGCGCAGCAGCGCCTCCAGGTGCTCGCGATGGACGACCATGTCGGCGTCCAGGCGCTGCACGACCGTCCCTTCCGTCGCGGCGACGCCGGTGTTGAAGGCGTGCCCCGGGCCCCAGCCGTTCGTGGTGGCGATCATCCGGGTGTTCTCCGGGCGGATCTCCGGTAATCGCAGGGGCGGCGAGCTGCCGTCGTCGACGATGACGACCTCTGTCAGGTGGGCCGGATAGGTCTGCGCCGCGAGGGAGGCGAGGGCGAGGTCGAGCCGGTGCTGGCCACCGTGCGCCGGGATGATCACGCTGACCGGCAGCTCGGGACGCCACCGGCCGATCGGCGCGGGGGTCAGGGGAGAATAGTCGTTGTGCCGAATCCTCGGCCGGGTCTCGTCGCCCGTCACGACCCCCTCCTCGCTTGTCACTGGTCGAGTCAAGTTAGGGATCGACCCTAGCGAAGCTGACTTGTAGTTCGCTGATAGCTGGAACATTCAGTAATCCCGGTATCTCGTCAGCATGTCCATAAATATGTCCATAAGCTGGACAGCGGATCCCGCAGGTAGAGCGGTTGGCCGTAAACTCGATGGCTGATACCGCAGGTGGGCCCGTGTGACGGAGCCCGCGTAGAAGGAGCGATCATGACCAGGGCTTGGCGTGGCCTCATCGAGGAGTACCGTGACCGGCTTCCGGTGACCACTACGACGCCCGTGGTCACCCTGCTCGAGGGCGGCACGCCGCTCGTGCCCGCCAGGCGCGTCTCCGAGCTGACCGGCTGCGACGTCTATCTCAAGGTCGAGGGGCTCAACCCGACCGGCAGCTTCAAGGACCGTGGCATGACCATGGCCATCAGCAAGGCCGTGGAGGACGGCGCCCAGGCGGTGATCTGCGCCTCCACGGGGAACACCAGCGCCTCCGCCGCCGCCTATGCCGTACGCGCCGGGCTGACCTGCGCGGTGCTCGTCCCGCGCGGCAAGATCGCCATGGGCAAGCTGGCCCAGGCGCTCGTCCACGGGGCCCGGCTGCTCCAGGTCGAGGGCTCGTTCGACGACTGCCTCGAGATGACCAGGAAGCTCGCCGAGAACTACCCCATCGCGCTGGTCAACTCGGTCAACCCGTACCGCCTGCAGGGCCAGAAGACGGCCGCGTTCGAGATCGTCGACACTCTCGGTGACGCGCCCGACGTCCACTGCATCCCCGTCGGCAACGCCGGCAACATCTCGGCGTACTGGATGGGCTACAAGGAGTACGCCGCGGACGGCATCGCGACCAGGACGCCGCGGATGCTCGGCTTCCAGGCGAGCGGCGCCGCGCCCATCGTCGGCGGCGCGCCGGTGACCCACCCGCACACCATCGCGACCGCGATCAGGATCGGCAACCCCGCCTCCTGGAAGCTCGCCGAGGCCGCGCGGGACGAGTCCGGCGGCGACATCCAGGCGGTGACCGACCGCCAGATCGCCTCGGCGTACAAGCTGCTCGCGCAGAGCGAGGGCGTCTTCGTCGAACTCGCGTCGGCGGCGAGCGTCGCGGGCCTGCTGCAGGCCCACGAGCAGGGGCTGCTCACCCCGGGCCAGCGCGTCGTCTGCACGGTGACCGGCAACGGCCTCAAGGACCCCGACTGGGCGATCTCCGGCGCTCCCGCTCCGGTGACGATCCCCGTCGACGCCTACGCCGCGGCCACCGCGCTCGAACTCGCCTGACCCCGCGCGACCACCGGAACGGCGCCGGCTCTCCGGCCCGCGCCGTTCCCCGTCGCGCACCCGGCGCCGGTACGGCCGCCCGGCCGGCGCCGATCCCGTCCTGATCATGTAGTGGATTCTGGTGATGAATGACCGCTAGCAACAGCGTCCTCGTCCGGGTTCCGGCGACGAGCGCCAACCTCGGGCCCGGATTCGACACCCTCGGCATCGCGCTCGACCTGTACGACGAGGTCGAGGCCGCGCTCACCGGCGACGGCGTGACCATCGAGGTCGAGGGCCAGGGCGAGGGAGAGCTGGACGCGGGCGAGGGCCATCTGATCATCAAGACCATGCGGGCCACGTTCGACCGCATCGGCGTCCCGCAGCCCGCCGGCATCGCCCTCCGCTGCCGCAACCGCATCCCGCACGCGCGCGGGCTCGGCTCGTCCTCCGCCGCCATCTGCGCCGGCATCCTCGCCGCGCGTGCGCTCGCACCCGCCGTCGCCGGTACGGCCGGCGCCCCGGCGGAGCCGCCGACCATGTCGGATGACGAGGCGTTCGCGCTGGCCACGGAGCTGGAAGGCCATCCGGACAACGTGGCGCCGTGCCTCGCGGGCGGGCTGACCATCGCGTGGACCGAGCAGTCCGGAACAGCACGTATGGTGAAGCTCGCCCCGCACGGCGACATCCGGCCGGTCGTGTTGATCCCGGCCTTCCGGTTGTCGACGGAGGAGGCGCGCGGACTCCTGCCGAAGGACGTCCCGCACGCCGACGCCGCCGTCAACGCGGGGCGGGCGGCGCTGCTCATCGCGGCGCTGACCCGGATGCCGGAATCCGGCCTGCTTCTCGCCGCCACCGAAGACCGCCTCCACCAGGACTATCGCGCGCCCGCAATGCCGCGGACCGCCGACCTGGTACGACGGCTGCGCGCCGCGGGAGTTCCCGCGGTCGTCTCGGGAGCGGGTCCGACGGTCCTTGCGTTTTCCACATCGGACACCGAGGATTTGATCGCACCAGAAGTGGGTACGGACTGGCTCATCCAGCCGTTGAACGTCGACCTGAATGGTGCGGGCGTTCAGTTTCCCGAGACACGCTGATGCCTCTTCGACCTCCAGGGAATAGCTGTGTGCGCTGGTGATGTTAGGCTGATAGCCGCACCAGGTGCCCCCGTGTTGGGTGCGTGCTTGTCATTCGCACATCGCTGCACTTCGCTCCGCGTCCTTCGACGCGGGCAGGGCGATTTTCCCGAAACCGTTTCCTCCCGTTGCCCCGTTCGGCGTGACGAGAGGTGGGGTTCTCGGAGGCATGCGCGTTCGAACCACTTCGACATCTGGCAGCTCGCGAGTCCGGAGCGTCATCAACACCTGAGATTCGCGAAGCCCGACCCGGTCTGTCCCGCCGGGTCGCACCACCGGGACACCAGGACGCACGAGTCCGGTGCCCGACCCCTGGGAAGGACCCTTAGTTGAGCGACACCACCGAACTCCTCTCCGACGGCCAGGCCGCCGGCGACACCCCCACCACTGCTCCGGCTCGACCGCGTCGTCGCTCCGGCACCGGCCTGGCCGGCATGGTGCTGCCCGAGCTGCAGGCCATGGCCACCGGTCTCGGCATCAGCGGGATCGGGCGGATGCGCAAGAGCCAGCTCATCGCGGCCATCCAGGAGAAGCAGGGAGTGACGGGAGAGGCGCAGGCGGAGCCGAAGCCGGCCGCCGAGGCGCCGGTCGCCGTCGCGGAACGCCCCGCTCGAGGCCGCAGGGAACGTTCCCGCGCCGCCGCCGCGCCCGCCGAGCCCGTCGCGCCCGCCGCTCCCGTTGTGGAGACCCGCGAGGAGCAGCCCGCCGTCGAGCGCGTGGACAGCGCTCCCGCCGCCGCTCCCGCCACCAACTCGACCGGCGCCTCCGCCGGTGCCGACGTCCTCGCCACCACCGAGCCCCAGGGCGACGCCCAGGGTGAGACCCGTGGCGACGCCCGGGGCGAGCGGTCCGACCGCCGTGAGCGGCGCGGCCGCGGCGACCGGCGCGAGCGTTCCGGCGACCGCGACCGCTCGGCCGAGCGTTCCGGCGACCGCGACAGCCGTACGGACCAGCGGGCCGCGGACGCGGGCGACGGTCAGACGCGTGGCCGCGACCAGCAGGGCCGCGACGGACGTGATGGCCGCGACGGCCGGGGCGACAGCCGCGACAGCCGTGGCGACCGCGGTGACCGTGGTGACAGCCGGGGCGAGAGCCGCGGTGACCGTGGCGACAGCCGTGGTGACCGTGGCGACAGCCGTGGTGACCGCGGTGACAGCCGTGGCGATCGCGGTGACAGCCGCGGCGGCGACCAGGGCGACGACGCTCGTGGGCGTCGCGGCCGGTTCCGCGAGCGCAACCGCCGTGGCCGCGACCGCTTCGACAGCAACGAGCCCGTGATCAGCGAGGACGACGTCCTCATCCCGATCGCCGGCATCCTGGACATCCTCGACAACTACGCGTTCGTGCGCACCAGCGGCTACCTGCCCGGCGCGAACGACGTGTACGTGTCGCTGGCGCAGATCCGCCGCAACGGCCTGCGCAAGGGCGACGTCGTCACCGGCGCCGTCCGGCAGCCGCGCGAGGGCGAGCGGCGCGAGAAGTTCAACGCGCTCGTCCGCCTCGACACGGTCAACGGCATGGAGCCGGAGCAGGCCCGTCAGCGGCCCGACTTCAACAAGCTCACGCCGCTCTACCCGCAGGAGCGCCTGCGTCTGGAGACCGAGCCGAACGTCCTCACCACGCGGATCATCGACCTGGTCTCGCCGATCGGCAAGGGCCAGCGTGGTCTGATCGTCTCGCCGCCGAAGGCCGGTAAGACGATGGTGCTGCAGTCGATCGCCAACGCGATCACGCGCAACAACCCCGAGTGCCACCTGATGGTCGTCCTCGTCGACGAGCGTCCGGAAGAGGTCACCGACATGCAGCGGTCGGTCAAGGGCGAGGTCATCCACTCGACCTTCGACCGTCCCGCCGAGGACCACACCACGGTCGCCGAGCTCGCCATCGAGCGGGCCAAGCGTCTGGTGGAGCTCGGCCACGACGTCGTCGTGCTGCTGGACTCGATCACCCGTCTGGGCCGCGCCTACAACCTGGCCGCGCCCGCGTCGGGCCGCATCCTGTCCGGTGGTGTGGACTCCACCGCGCTGTACCCGCCGAAGCGCTTCTTCGGTGCCGCCCGCAACATCGAGAACGGCGGCTCCCTGACGATCCTCGCCACGGCGCTGGTCGAGACCGGCTCCAAGATGGACGAGGTCATCTTCGAGGAGTTCAAGGGCACCGGAAACATGGAGCTCAAGCTCAACCGGTCCCTCGCCGACAAGCGGATCTTCCCCGCGGTGGACGTCGACGCGTCCGGCACCCGCAAGGAGGAGATCCTCATGTCGAAGGACGAGCTCCAGATCGTCTGGAAGCTGCGGCGCGTGCTCCACGCCCTCGACATGCAGCAGGCTCTCGAGCTCCTGCTGGAGAAGATGCGGGAGACCAAGTCCAACGCCGAGTTCCTGCTCCAGGTGCAGAAGACGACGGTCAGCAACGACCGCGACTGAGTTCCTGTACGGCGAGACGCCCCGGGTGGTTCACCACCCGGGGCGTTTCCCTGCGCGCGCCCGGTACGGACGGCGCCGCGTCCGACGACTCGCGTACGGGCGGCATGCGGGTCTGTCGCGGTAGCGGGGACGCGTCAGGACACGCGCGGCTGTGGACGCTCGCCGCGGTGTCCAGGACGCCGGACGCCGGATCACGGCCATGGTCTCGACCACGGAGGCCGCGAGGACCGCGAGCCCCGCGAGCGACCACGACAGGCGGCGCCGTCCCGATCGGGCCTCGCTTCTCGCTTCCGGACATCCGACCGCCGGACATGAAAAAAGGCCCGCACGGTGTGAACCATGCGGGCCCTTCCTGGTGCTGTACGAATTGCGCCAGGGGTTGGTGACGCGAGACGTGCAGAAACCCCTGAGTGCTACTTGACCGTCACCAGCTTGTAGTTGGAGTAGGAGCCGTAGGTCTTGCTGGTACCCGTGGCCGCCAGACGCCAGTAGCCGGTGTACTTCGGCTTGACGGTCTTGCTGAACTTACCGGTCGAGGTGGAGCCGACGTAGCCGACGAACGACCACTTCGAGGAGCCCTTCTTCTTGAAGTAGAGCTTCATGATCTTCTTGCCCCAGCCGGCGGAGCCGCGGTAGGCCTTGCCGTACAGCTTGACGGTCTTGCCCTTCTTCACCTTGGACGGCGAGACGGACAGCTTGACCTTCGACTTGGCCTTGGACGAGCCGGTCTTCGAGACCTCGAAGCCCTTGACGAAGCTGTAGGTCTTCGAACCACGGGTGACCGTGATCTTCAGCTGCCAGGCGCCGGTCGAGGTGCTGTAGTCGAAGGCGGCCGAGTCGTGGTACGACTTGCCGTCCGACTCCATGCCGGTGCCGAGCGAGTAGTAGTCGTCGTAGCTCTTGCTCTCGAGCCGGACGTCGGTGACCTTCTCGTCGCCGGACTTCTCCAGCTCGAACGCCACGAAGACGTCGACTTCCGAACCCGACTTCAGCTTGACGGGGTTCGGAGAGACGCTCGCCCCGTTGACACGGGTAGCGGCCTTGACCTCGAACGTGACCGCGTCGCTCCAGTCGGTCGCACTCTCAGCCGGGGCGGAGGTCGCGCTGGCCAAGGTGCGGGCGAGCTGGAGCTTCCACTTGTCCCCAGGCTTGTCGCTGGAGGAGATGGAGATCGAGCCGGTCATCGCCGCCTTGTCGGGCGGGTTGGTCTCGCTGTTCTTCGAAAGCTGGGTGACGTCACCGGACTTCCAGGCCGGGGACGTGGCCGAGGAGTCGGTGGTGAACCGGGCCCAGACCTTGTACTTCGCCTCACCCTTCTTGTCGCCGGTCTCCTCATAGGGGTTGGCGATGGTGAAGGAGAAGGTGATCTTGTCACTGCCGGTGGGCGGGATGAACAGGTCGCCGCCGACCTTCAGATCCGAGATGTCGCCGGCCGCTCGAAGGGCAACAGCGGACACAGCGTTTGCGGGGGAGGCTACGGTGATGGCCGCACCGGTAGCGAAGAGTGCTGCCCCCGTTGCGGCCGCTACTGCAAGCCGCAGGCTCTTCCTCATGGATACCCCTTACATTGGTAAAATTGAGGGAAAAGTCGGGTTTGAACACCGGAGCCTAGTGGGGCCTGTGTGACTCGTCCACCCGGATCGAGAAGTAGCTCCCCATTTACCGGGCGCTTTCCGCGATGTTCCGGATTGTTGTGTTGTGTGCTGTGACCTGGGAAGTCGGTCGTTGATCCACATCCCCGGACGGCCTGTCGCGGCATTCCGGGAAGGGCATGAGAAACCGATCTTCAGTCGCCAAGAGTGGCATAGGACACATCCGCCCCCTCTCGTACGGGGCCCGGCATTCCGGGGACGGCCGAGGCCGCGTGACGAGACGAGAAGGGCGGCCCGCGCAGTGCGCCGAGGCCCACCGGGCGGCACGCGGATACGCCGGGAATAGGCGGCGGCCTTGAGGGGTTTCTCGATCTGGCACACTGGTAGCCGAACCGCAGCGGTACCGGTTCCCGCGCGCGCGTCCCGAGTGTGCCCGACGCGCGTAAGCCTGCACGGGCGATCCTGCACGGTGAACAAGCGACCCGGCGACCGCGCCTAGCGTTAGGACTGAACAATGAAGGCCGAGATTCACCCGGACTACGTCGTCACCCAGGTGACCTGCACCTGCGGGAACAGCTTCACCACCCGCAGCACCGCCAAGAACGGTGTCATCCACGCCGACGTCTGCTCCGCCTGCCACCCGTTCTACACGGGCAAGCAGAAGATCCTCGACACGGGCGGCCGGGTGGCGCGCTTCGAGGCGCGCTTCGGGAAGAAGGCCCAGAAGAGCCAGTAGCTCTGCACGGACGCCGGCTCGGACGCGCCTCTGTCGAATTCGACCGAGGCGTGCCCGGGTCGGCGTTCTTCGTGATGGAGGCCATGTCCCGATAGCCGCCCCAAGGAAAGGAGCGCGCGGTGAATCTCGACGAGATCATCAGTGAGTACGCGGATCTGGAGTTGAAGCTCGCCGATCCCTCCGTGCACGCCGACCAGGCGAAGGCGCGGACGTACGGCAAGCGCTACGCGACGCTCACACCCATCGTCACGACGTACCGCGAGCTTGAGGGCGTCCGTGAGGACCTCGCGGCGGCACGGGAACTGGCGGCCGAGGACGCGGCGTTCGCCGACGAGGCGTCGGAGCTGGAAGGCCGCATCCCGGGCCTGGAGGAGCGGCTGACGCACCTCCTCGTCCCGCGCGACCCGAACGACGACAAGGACATCATCATGGAGATCAAGGCGGGTGAGGGCGGCCAGGAGTCGGCCCTGTTCGCCGGCGACCTCCTCCGGATGTACCTGCGATACGCCGAGCGCGCCGGATACAAGACCGAGATCATCGACTCCCAGCACTCCGACCTCGGCGGCTACAAGGACGTCACCGTCGCGATCAAGGGCAAGGAGGGCGTCTGGGCCCGCCTCAAGTTCGAGGGCGGCGTCCACCGCGTCCAGCGCGTCCCGGTGACCGAGTCCCAGGGCCGCATCCACACCTCGGCGGCCGGCGTGCTCGTCTATCCCGAGGCCGAGGACGTGGACGTCCAGATCGACCCGAACGACCTGCGGATCGACGTGTTCCGGTCGAGCGGTCCCGGAGGGCAGAGCGTCAACACGACCGACTCCGCCGTCCGGATCACCCACCTCCCGACGGGTGTGGTCGTCTCCTGCCAGAACGAGAAGAGCCAGCTCCAGAACAAGGAGTCGGCGATGCGCATCCTGCGGGCCCGGCTGCTCGCGATGGCCCAGGAAGAGGCCGAGGCGGCGGCCATGGCCGAGCGGAAATCCCAGGTGCGTACGGTCGACCGTTCCGAGCGGGTCCGCACGTACAACTTCCCTGAGAATCGCATTTCCGACCATCGGGTGGGCTTCAAGGCCTATAACCTCGACCAAGTCCTGGACGGGGATCTGGACGCGGTGATACAGGCATTGCTCGACGCCGAACTGGCGGAAAAGCTCGCCGCCCATTCGTAAGTGGACCCATGACCTTCCTGCTTGACGAGATCGCACTCGCCACCGCCCGGCTCGCCGAGGCGGGCGTGCCGTCACCGCGTACCGACGCCGAGGAGATCGCGGCCTTTGTGCACGGCGTGCCGCGCGGCAAGCTGCACACCGTCAAGGACGCGGACTTCGACGCCCTCTTCTGGGAGGGCATCGCGCGCAGGGAGGCCCGTGAGCCGCTGCAGCACATCACCGGCCGGGCCTACTTCCGCTATCTCTCCCTCGAAGTGGGTCCGGGAGTGTTCGTGCCGCGCCCGGAGACCGAAGTCGTGGCCGGTTGGGCGATCGACAGGCTGCGCGAGATGGACGTCGCGTCTCCCGTCGTGGTCGACCTCGGCACCGGATCCGGCGCCATCGCGCTGTCGATCGCACAGGAGGTGGCGCTCGCCCAGGTGCACGCCGTCGAGATCGACCCCGTGGCGTACGGCTGGGCCAGGCGGAACATCCTGGAGCACGGCCAGGGCAGGACCATGCTCCATCCGGAGGACCTCACCGACTGCCTGCGGGAGCTGAACGGCAAGGTCGATCTGGTGATCTCCAATCCGCCGTACATCCCGCCGGGGGCCATCCCGCGCGACCCCGAGGTCCGTGACTACGACCCCTCCCGCGCCCTGTACGGTTCGGGAGAGGACGGCCTGGACGAGGTCAGAGCGGTCGAGCGCACGGCACGGCGGCTGCTGCGGCCGGGCGGGTTCGTCGCCGTGGAGCACGCCGACCAGCAGGGAAACCCGGTGTACTGGCTGTTCTCCGAGGACAACGGCTGGCGTGACGTGCGGCTGCGGCAGGACCTCACAGGACGGGACCGCTTCGTCACCGCGCGCCTCGGGCAGGACTGAGAGCCGTGCCGTACGTGGAAGGATGGGACGCATGAGCAGGCGCTATGACTGCGCGAACCAGGGTGAGCGCACCTCTGGGCTGATCGACGCCGCGTCGGTCGTACGGCGAGGCGAACTGGTGGTCCTGCCGACGGACACGGTCTACGGCATCGGCGCCGACGCCTTCACCCCCTCGGCGGTGGCCGCGCTGCTTGAGGCCAAGGGACGCGGCCGTGACATGCCGGTCCCCGTGCTCGTCGGCACCGTACGCGCGGCGACCGCGCTGGTGGAGGACCTCGGCCCCTACGGTCAGGACCTGGTGGATGCCTTCTGGCCCGGTCCGCTGACGCTGATCTGCCGGGCCAACCGCTCGTTGTCGTGGGATCTCGGCGACACCAAGGGAACCGTCGCCGTCCGGATGCCGCTGCACGCGGTGGCGCTGGACCTGCTCAAGGAGACGGGCCCCATGGCGGTGTCGAGCGCCAACCGCTCCGGCGCCGCGCCCGCGACGACCGCGGAGGAGGCCGAGGCGCAGCTCGGCGAGTCCGTCGCCGTCTACCTCGACGGCGGCAAGTGCGCCGACGACGTGCCCTCCACGATCGTGGACCTGACCAGCGCGGTGCCCCGGGTGCTGCGCAAGGGCGCGATCCCCGCTGACAAGTTGCGGGGCGTCGTCAGTTACATCGCCACCGGAGACTGACTCAAGGCCAGCAAACCGGGTCAATCATGCCGTCTGGCTATCAACGCCATGTCGGACTAACGTCACGGTTACGGTAAGTGCGCCGATGTCTTCGTGGAGGCGTGCCCATGGCCAAGCTGGACGGGATGGATCCGAAGCTGGTACGCGAACTGCTCGCCCACGTCGGGCAGGCTGCGAAGCAGATGGACGCCATCGATGCCCAGGTCACCCGGCTCACCCGCGCGGCAGGCGTCGCCGTACAGACGACGCACCGGCCCGCCCAGGTGGCGGACGCCTGCGGGACCATGGTGAAGGACGTGACCTCCCGCCTCGTCCTCCTGGAGAAGAAGGAGAAGCAGTCGGCCGGGGCGAGCAAGCCCCCGTCGTCGTCGCCCTCCGGTGGTGAGCGCGACACCACGAAGCCGGCCGACGACCCGGCGAAGGACGACAAGCCAAAGGAATCGCATTCGGGCAAGGGCGCGCACGGCACGACCGACGACGCGGACCAGAAGAAGGCCAAGTCCTCGGACCAGGGCGGAGCCAAGGGCTCCGGCGATGAGCGCGACACCACGAGACCGGCCGACGACCCGGCGAAGGACGACAAGTCCAAGGCGGCCGGTGGCAAGGCGTCCGGTGACGGAACGAACGTCAGGGAGACGGACGGCAGGGGCGGCGCGGACAACCCCGGCAAGGACGGCGAGAAGTCCAAGGAACACACGCCGAAGACCAGCGGTTCCTCCGGCGACGACAAGGGATCCGGAGGCAAGCCCGTCGACGAGCCCGTCCGGGTGGACGTGGCGTCCAATGATCTCCACCGGGACACCTCCGCAGGGACGACGCCGAAGTCGGCGGTCGACAACCCGCATCCGGACGCGGTCTACGACACATGGAACGGCGCCGAGGGAAGCCAGATCTCCACCGGCACGTCCACCGGCACCTCCACCGGCACGTCCGGCAGCACGCCTGGCGGCTCCGATGGCACATCCGGCAGCACGCCTGGCGGCGTGTCCGGTGGTGCTTCCGGTGATGTCGTCAACGGAACGACCACCGTTTCAACGGGGACAGCGTCCACCGGCACGACCGATGGTGCATCTACGGTCGCGTCCACCGGTACGACGGGCGGAGCCACAGGTGGTGTGAGCACGGCATCCTACGGTGGGACGGCGGCGGCCACGGGTCCGGTGCCTTCCGGTGATCTGTCCGGTGCGGCAAGCGGCTCGGCCTCTGTCGCGCCAGGTGACTCGTGGGGAAGTTCGATCGTCGGCACGACCGGCGACGCCACGTCGGGTGCTGCGACGGGTGGTGTGTCGGGCGGTTCGGCTGCTGGGGTGGCTGGAGACGTTGCGGGGGGTGCCTCCACCGGGTCGACTGCGGCCGGTGCTGCCACGGGTGCCGTAACGACTGGTGACGCCACGACCGGTGCGGCGACGGGTGCCGTAACGACTGGTGACGCCACGACGGGCGCTGGTGGTGGTCAGGTGACCTCGGGGGCGGGCAACCCGGGCCTTCCGACGGACGATTCCCAGATCATCGACACCCCTCGGAAGGATCATCCCGACGACATAGACCAGACGGTCGGGCGTCAGGTGATCGTGGTGGACGGCGTGAAGGTCGTCTCCACTCCGATGAACCACGTCGGCGACGTGTCCCTCGCTTCGGTGGACGGAAGCGCGGTGCAGGTCCAGCCCACCACCGGGCATGCCGCAACGGGTACCACGGGCGCCGGTACGGCGGGAACGTCCGGGGCAGCGGCGGGCACCGGGGGAACGGGCGGGACCGCGGCTCAAGGCGCGTCCGGTACGGCGCCCGGGCCGCATCCTGACGGACCGCCGGGATTCGTCGAGCCGTTGGAGCCGATCAAGCAGACCGTACGCCAGGAAGGGCTCGCTCCCGGAGATCCTCTCGGCGACTACGTGGGAACGGCGGAGGACAACGTCACGGAGGATCCGTTCGCCACGGGTGGCGGAGACGCCATACCCGGCACGCCGGAGTCCGTACGCGCGGCGAGTGTCGACACCAGTGGAGGCAAGACGTGATCTATGGGGATCCGCCCGCGCCGGTTCCGCTCCAGCCGGGCGAGACGCCGCCGGCACCGTCGAGCACCGACCTGCTGACACCGGGTGGGCAGCAGACGACGTGGGTGTTCAACCCCGAGTACCAGCGGCTCGTCGATCTCTGGCTCCAGGTCCTGCCGATGATGGAGCAGCTCACCCGGTCCCTCGACAAGCCGTACGAGATGGCGCGGAGCAACGACGTCTGGGACGCTCCGGTGGCGAAACGCTACGTGGACGATGTGGGGGAGTGGCGCAACCGCCTGGCGATGTATCGCCAGGCCGTGCTGACCGCGATCAGCGACCAGGCGGCCGACACGCCGCGGTGGATACCGGGCGGTGTCAAAACGCCGCGCGCGTTCTCCTGATACGGCCCCAGGTCAGAACCGCCCTGGACGCACCCATCGCACACCCGCGGATCGGATTCGGAAGATCGTGCCGGAAGCTCCGCGGGCCGCTTTGAGGCGCGGACCGCACCGCGCGGGCCCGCGCGTGGCCGCCGTCCCGACCGTGGGTCACTTCGCTGACACGAGGTGCGCGTAAACGATCACATTGTCGAGATAGTGGCCGCTTCCGCGGTCGAACGTCCCACCGCAGGTGATCAGTCGCAGCGCCGGGAAGTCGGTCATTCCGTACACCCGGGATGTCGGGAAGTGATCCTTTGGCGCACTTTCCAGTGAATCCAACTGGAATGTCGCGACGGTCCCGTCCTGTCGTGACACTTTCACCCTGTCGCCCGGCCGTAGGTCACCGAGCCGGAAGAAGACCCCCGGGCCCTGCTTCGAGTCGACGTGTCCCACGATCACGGCGGGACCGGTCGCTCCCGGAGAAGGACCGAGCCGATACCAGCCCGCCTCGTCCACACGGGAGAGCGGCGGAACCTCCAGGGTGCCGTCCGGATTCTTCCCGAGCGTCATGAGACCCGTACGCACGCCGATCCTGGGAATCTCCAGCAGCACAGGGGACGCGGGCGCCATCGCAGGGGCGGTCGAGGGCGTGGGTTCCGCGTCCGGTGTGGCCGCGCTCGCGGGTGGAGCAGGAGGCACCGGCGCGGCGCCGGAGGACCGGTCGAGCGTGAACACAGTGACGGCGGCCACCGTGAGGAGGCCCAGGACGGCGACGACCACGGCGAGCGGCCGGCCTACCCCACTTCGTCGGTTTTGATCGTTTTTCATTGGTTTCACGTCAGATTCACCACCCGTCCCATAAACCCCAAATCTACCTTTGATACCGTATGGACCGATCTAAATCGTTTGTCCAGGACGGTCAGTGATGGTTCGGGCGGGAATCCGGCGTGTGCCCCATGAGATGCGACGCCTGCGGAGCCCCGAGGCCGGGCCGCGGGCGCATGCCCGCCCGGGTGGACGTCATCGGTCCTCCGACGGGACGGACGGACGACGGGACCTTCCCCCGCTGGCGCCCTCGTCGATGCGGGTCACCGTGCTCGTCCCCGCGCACAACGAGGAGGGGCAGATCGGCGAGACGATCCAGTCGCTCCACCGGCAGCGGCGCAAGCCCGACAGGATCATCGTGATCGCCGACAACTGCACCGACGCGACGGAGGAGATCGCGAGGTCGCACGGCGCCGAGGTGATCAGGACGGTGGGCAACCGCCACAAGAAGGCCGGCGCGCTCAACCAGGTTCTGGAGGTGCTGCTGCCGCGTCTCGGCGGCGGGCACGCGGTGCTGGTCATGGACGCGGATTCGGCGCTGCACCCCGGATTCATCGACCACGCGGTGGCGAGGCTGGCGACGGGGAAACTGGCCGCGATCGGCGGTACGTTCACCGGCAAGCCCGGAGGCGGCGTCGTGGGGATGTTCCAGCGGAACGAGTACGCGCGCTACGCCAGGGACGTCAGCAGGCTCCAGGGCAAGGCCCTCGTACTGACCGGCACGGCGACGCTGTTCCGCGCCCTCGCGCTCAAGGAGGTCGTCAGGGCCCGGCGCACCGGCCGACTCCCCGGCCGCGACCAGGTGTACGACGTGCGCGTCCTCACCGAGGACAACGAGTTGACCCTGGCCCTGTTGCATCTGAGGTTCCGGATCCTCTGTCCGGCGGAGTGCACGCTCACCACCGAGGTCATGGAGACCTGGCAGGACCTCTTCAAGCAGCGCCTCAGGTGGAAGCGCGGCGCGCTGGAGAACCTCACGGACTACGGCTGGACGCGGGTGACCCTGCCCTACTGGGGGCGGCAGTTGCTGTCGCTCGTCGGCATCATCGTGATCTTCGCGTATCTGGGTGCGACGGTCTGGTCGATCGCCGTCGCGGGTGGGCTGGTGATCCATCCCCTGTGGCTGGGAATCACCGTCATCTTCATGATCGAGCGGATCGTGACGGTGAAGAGCAGGGGCGTCGCGCAGATGGCGATCGCGAGCCTCCTGCTCGTGGAGATGGTTTTCGACGTGTTTCTTCAGGTCGCTCAGGCGAAAGCCTTCTGGGACGCCGCATGGCGTAGAGAAAGGAAATGGTAAATGTACAACAATCCACCCATCGGCGGTGTCGCGGCGGGTTTCGGGGGTGCCGCGCTGTCCGCTCCGTTCCTCGGATGGAACGCTTTCTGGGTCGCTCTGGGCGCGTTCACCCTGGTCTCCGCGGCGGTCGCCATCAAGCGGATCATCCCGAAGCGGCAGGCGTGATCGGCATGCGGTAATACGCGTTCGCGTGCCGCCAACCGGCCTCCTCGCGGGAATCCTCGATACTCCGCCGACATTTCGGTGATATTTGGTACAGCTTGCGTAAAGCCCGATGGAGACCCTGGTGGCGCGCATTGCCGGGCTTACATTGGGAGAACGGTCACCCCTGGGATGTGAGCCCGGTTTATGAATGAGACACAACCGTTCTACGGCCCCGACTTCTCCCGGCTGGAGCGGCAGGATCCGGAGGTCGCCCAACTGCTTCTGGACGAGGTCGCCCGGCTGCGCGGCGGGCTCCAGCTCATCGCGGGCGAGAACTTCACCTCGCCCGCCGTGATGGCGGCCCTCGGCTCGACGCTCACCAACAAGTACGCCGAGGGCTATCCCGGCCACCGGTACTACGGCGGCTGCGAGGTGGTCGACCAGGCCGAACGGCTCGCGATCGACCGGGCGAAGAAGCTGTTCCGCGCCGACCACGCCAACGTCCAGCCGCACACCGGGGCGTCGGCGAACTTCGCGGCCTACGCGGCCCTGCTGCGGCCGGGCGACACCGTGCTCGCGATGGCGCTCTCGCACGGCGGCCACCTGACCCACGGTTCCAAGGTCAACTTCTCCGGCAGGTGGTTCGACGTCGTCGCCTACGGCGTGCGCAGGGACAACGAGCTCATCGACTACGACGAGGTGCGCGACCTCGCGCTCATGCACCGGCCGAAAATGATCATCTGTGGCGCGGCGACCTACTCCAGGCTGATCGACTACGCGGCGTTCCGCGGGATCGCCGACGAGACCGGCGCCTGGCTGCTCGTGGACGCCGCGCACACGATCGGGCTGATGGCGGGGGAGGCCGTTCCGTCCGCCGTGCCGTACGCCGACGTGGTGACGTTCACGACGCACAAGACGCTGCGGGGGCCGCGCGGCGGCGCGATCCTCTGCACCGCCGAGCTGGCGGCCAGGATCGACCGCGCGGTGTTCCCGTTCTCGCAGAGCGGCCCGCTGATGCACTCCGTGGCGGCGAAGGCGGTCGCGTTCGGCGAGGCGCTGCGGCCGGAGTTCCGCACGTACGCCGCGGCGGTGGTGGAGAACGCCGCGGCCTTCGCCGAGGCCGTCGCCACCGAGGGGTTGCGCCCGGTGTCGGGCGGCACGGACACCCACCTGGTGCTGCTCGACGTGCGCGGGGCCGGCGTCACCGGCGCGGAGGCGGAGGGCCGCTGTGAGGAGGCGGCGATCACGCTCAACCGCAACGCCATCCCGTACGACCCGGAACCGCCCACGATCACCTCCGGCATCAGAGTGGGCACCGCGTGCGTGACGACCCAGGGGATGGGGCCGGGGGAGATGAAAGAGATCGCTTCCGCTGTCGTGCAAGCCGTGTGCAACCCTGGTGCTATAACGTCAGTGATCGAACGGGTAAGGGCGCTGACCGCCACGCATCCGGCTTATCCCGGCGAATGAGGCGTTTCGCGACGTTTTCCCGTCACAACTGGTCCGCCCAAGCGAGAAACTAGGTCCGTGCGCGAATATCTGCTCCTGGCGCTCGTCACGGCCGCGGTCACCTACCTGCTGGTGCCTCCGGTCCGGGTGTTCGCACTGCGCATCGGCGCGGCCCCGGAGGTGCGGGAGCGGGACGTGCACAAGGTGCCGATCCCGAGACTGGGCGGCCTGGCGATGTTCGGCGGGATGGCCGCCGGGCTGTTACTCGCGACACATCTGCCCTACGTCGGGGGCGCGCTCGCCACCGGTCAGGCGGGGCAGACGGTGACGGCCCTGCTCGTCGCGGGCGGGGTGATCGTGCTGACCGGTTTCCTGGACGACTGGCTCGGCATGGACGCGCTGGTCAAGCTCGGTGGGCAGGTCGCGGCGGGCGGCCTCCTCGTCTACTTCGGGATGTACCTGCCCTGGCTGCCGCTGCCCAAGGACATGGGTGGCTCGACCGGGCTCGACCCCAACCTACGCACGATCATCACGATCATGATCGTGGTGGTCGTGATCAACGCGGTCAACTTCGTGGACGGCCTGGACGGCCTGGCCGCGGGCATCGTGGGGATCGCCGCGCTCGCGACCTTCGCCTACTCCATCGCGCTCTCCCAGGACAGCAGCGGATCCCGCATCAACGTGACGGCGGCCATCGCGGCGATCCTTATCGGGATGTGCCTGGGCTTCCTGCCCCACAACTTCAACCCGGCCAAGATCTTCATGGGCGACACCGGGGCGATGCTGATCGGGATGCTCCTCGCCACCTCGCTGATCACCATCATCTCGTCGGTCGACTCCGGCGCCATCGACCGGATGAACAAGTTCCCGGTCGTGCTGCCACTCCTGCTGCCGATCGCGGTCATGATCCTTCCGCTGCTCGATCTGGTCATGGCGGTGGTCCGCAGGACGTCCGCCGGCCTGTCGCCGTTCGCGCCCGACCGCGGCCATCTGCACCATCGCCTGCTCGACATCGGCCACTCGCAGCGCCGCAGCGTCCTGATCATGTACGGCTGGACGTTCCTGTTCTCGTTCACGCTGGTCGGCCTGTCGATCGGCGGCGTTCCGCTGATCGTGTTCCCGCTGACCGTGGTGCTGGCGATCGCCGTACTGATCATGATGGCCTCGCCGCGATGGAGGTCGCGCAAGGGCGGGCGGCGCGACAAGCGCGCGCGTGACAAGGGCGAACCGGGGCAGGGAGGCGCGCACCTTCCGGGTGGTCACGCCTCCGGGCTCGGAACCACGGATCCGTCCGACCCGGGTACGGCGGCCGCGAGCGCCACGACACGCGCGCGGGCGACGACACTGTGAACACCTGCCGACGAACAGGCAGGTAAAGGCAGCCCCCGCCGAGCTTGTGATAGCTTTCACTAGCAGGGGTTTCATATGCTGGAATCCCTAAGGAAGCAATCGCTCGCTTGACAACCGGTTGATGGAGTTCCGATGCAGGCCAACGACGTGCGCGTGCTCAAGGGCGCCGCCATCCCCACCCTCGCGGTGGGCCTGGTCGCCGTGGTCGTCGCGGTGATCTTCGCCGGACTTCAGGGCGCGTTCGGCGCACTCATCGGCATCGCGCTGGTCGGTGTCTTCTTCACCGTCGGCCTGGCCGCGGTCTCCTGGGCGGGGCGGATCTCGCCCGCGATGATGATGATGGCCGCGGTCGCGACCTATGCCGTGAAGGTCCTGCTCATCATCGCCCTGCTGAAGGCATTCGAGAGCGCCACCGCTTTCCACCCGCGCGCGTTCGCGCTGACCGTCGTCGCCTGCACCGTCGCCTGGACCGTGGGTGAGATGCGCGGCTTCATGAAGCTGAAACTGCTCTACGTCGAGCCCGAGGCCCGGATCTCCGGGCAGGGACACCCGTGACCATGCTCCCCGTGACCATGCTCATGGAGCAGTCCGATATGACTAGTCCGCTCCTCGCCTGCTATCGTCGTGCCCGCGATGAGCGAAATGGAGCGCAGCCCCGAACAGGACGGCCGCGACTTCGCCAACGCCGCCTGGTCGATTCCCAGCTATCTGATCTCGGGAATGATTATCTGGGGCGGCTCCGGCTGGTTGCTGAGCCGCTGGACTGGCGTGCATGCCTTCATTCCCATAGGCATCCTCACCGGGGTAGTGCTCGCGATCTACCTCGTCTACGTGAAGTACGGTCGCTGAACTCAGCTGACGGTCACCCCTCTGGGCAAGCCATTCTGATCCATCACCACGTTGAAGGGAACGCCGCGTGAGCGCGCTGACGGTTCTCGCCGCCGACGAGTTCAAGGCCCCGGGGCTTGAACTGTTCGACTTCCCCACACTCTGGGCGGGGGCGCCCTTCTGGCTGACGAAGCCGGTCCTTCTCGCGATCCTGAGCTCACTGGTGGTCGTCGGCTTCTGCTGGTCGGCCTTCGGCAATCCCAAGCTGGTGCCGCGGGGCGTGCAGAACATCGGCGAGTACGGCTACATGTTCGTGCGGGATCAGGTGGCACGCCCGTTCCTGGGCAAGGACGCCGACCGCTACATGGGCCTGCTGCTCAGCCTTTTCTTCCTGGTCTGGATCTGGAACCTGATGGGCGTCGTGCCCGTCCTGCAGTTCCCGGTCGCCGCGCACATCGCCTTCCCCGCCGTGCTGGCGCTGGTGGTCTACGGCATGAAGATCTACCTGGGCATGAAGCACCAGGGCGCGCTCGGCTACTTCAAGAACATGATGTTCCCGCCCGGGCTGCCCAAGCCGATCTACGTGCTGCTGGCCCCGATCGAGTTCCTCTCCAACATGATCGTGGCCCCGTTCACGCACGCGGTGCGACTGTTCGCGAACATGTTCGCCGGTCACATCATCCTCGCGTTCTTCAGCATGGTCGGCTTCTGGTTCCTCTTCGAGAAGCTGACTCCGCTCGGAGCGCCGGTGGGAGTACTGGGTGTCGTCTTCACGATCGCCATGACCGGCTTCGAGTTGTTCATCCAGTTCCTGCAGGCCTTCCTGTTCGCGCTGCTCGCCGCCATGTACATCGGCGGTTCCCTGCACGCCGAGCACTAAGACCCCTTCCCGCCTAGTCCAGACCGGTGACACCCTGCACCGGCCGTCCAGTAAAGGAAAAGCAATGAGCGTTCTCGCTGAGGTCTCCGGCAACATCGGTGCCATCGGTTACGGCCTGGCCACCCTTGGCCCCGGCATCGGCGTCGGCCTCATCTTCGGCAACGGCCTCCAGGCCATCGCGCGCCAGCCCGAGGCGTACGGCCTGATCCGGCAGAACATGCTCCTCGGCTTCGTTCTCGTCGAGGCCCTCGCTCTGATCGGTCTTGTCGCGCCGTTCATCTACGGCTGACGCAAGACCCCTGACGGAAGGCTGCATCCATGAAAGCGGCAGCTACGCTTCTCGCGGCTGAGGGCAACAGCCCGATCATGCCGCACCTGTACGAACTCGTCGTCGGCGTCTTCGCGTTCCTCTTCGTCCTGATCTTCGTCGGCAGGATCCTGACGCCGCGCATCCAGAAGACGCTGAACGAGCGCACCGAGGCGATCGAAGGCGGCATCAAGAAGGCCGAGGACGCCCAGGCGGAGGCTCAGCGGACGCTGGAGCAGTACCGCGCCCAGCTCGCCGAGGCCCGCCAGGAGGCGGCCCGGCTGCGGGAAGAGGCGCGCGAGCAGGGCGCCCAGATCAAGGCCGAGCTGCGCGAGGAGGCCCAGGAAGAGGCTCGCCGCCTCATCCAGGCCGCTCACGCCCAGATCGAGGCCGACCGCCAGCAGGCTTTCGCCCAGCTGCGCGGTGAGATCGGCCGCCTCTCCACCGACCTCGCCGGTCGCATCGTGGGCGAATCCCTTGAGGACGAGGCCCGCCAGCGGCGCGTCGTCGACAGGTTCCTTGAGGAGCTCGAGGGAACGTCGCAGGCGGTCCGCTGATGCGCGGCCTGAGCAGGGCCTCGCTGGCAGAGGTCGAAGAGCGGTTCAACAGCGTGGCCGGGTCCGCCGACCTGGGCACGCTGGCCGATGAGCTCAGCGCGGTGGCCGACCTGTTCGACCGCGAGCACGGGCTGCGCCGCGGCTTCTCCGACGCTTCACGTCCCGCCGAGCAGAAGGCCCAGGCCGTACGGGCGCTGCTGGCCGGCAAGGTGAGCGAGCCCGCGCTGGAGACGACGGTCGCGGCCGTCGAGGCCAAGTGGTCGCGGAGCGGTGACCTCGCCGACGCCCTGGAGCGGCTGTCGGTGGTGGCCAGCGCGGCCGAGGCCGAGAGCCAGAGTCGGCTCGACGACGTCGAGGACGAGCTGTTCCGGTTCGGTCGCATCCTCGCGGCGAACCCGGATCTGCGGCGCGTGCTGAGCGACGCCGCCGTTTCGGGGGAGCGTAAGCGGGAGCTGCTCGCCGGCCTGCTGGCGGACAAGGTCGCGCCCTCCACCCTGCGCCTGGTCACGCAGCTTTCCGCACACCCGCGAGGACGTAGCCTGGAGGCAGGCCTCGACGAGTACGGCTGGATCGTCGCCCAGCAGCGGCAGCGTCTGGTCGGGCTGGTGCGCTGTGCCGTACCGCTCGGCGATGGCCAGAAGCAGCGCCTCGCCGCCTGGCTGAGCAACACGTACGGCCGTGACGTCCACCTGAACGTCGAGGTGGATCCCAAGGTGCTCGGTGGGTTCTCGGTCCAGATCGGTGACGATCTGATCGACAGCACCATCGCTGGACGTATCGAAGAAGTCCGCCGCCGGTTGGCCGGCTAGGCGAATAGGGAGACAGAAGAGAGATGGCGGAGCTTACGATCCGGCCGGACGAGATCCGGGACGCGCTTGAGCGCTTCGTCCAGGCGTACGAGCCGGAAGGTGCCGCGCGCGAGGAGATCGGGACCGTCGTCGACTGTGGCGACGGCATCGCCCATGTCTCCGGCCTGCCCTCGACGATGGCGAACGAGCTGCTCGAGTTCGAGGACGGCACGCGTGGCCTGGCACTGAACCTGGACGTCCGGGAGATCGGTGTCGTTATCCTGGGCGACTTCAGCAAGATCGAGGAAGGGCAGCAGGTTCGCCGCACCGGCGAGGTCCTTTCCGTTCCCGTCGGTGACAACTTCCTCGGCCGCGTCGTCGACCCGCTGGGCAACCCGCTGGACGGCAAGGGCGCGATCGAGGCCGAGGGTGTCCGCGCCCTGGAGCTGCAGGCCCCGTCGGTCGTGCAGCGCCAGCCGGTCAAGGAGTCCCTCGCCACCGGCATCAAGGCGATCGACGCCATGACCGCGATCGGCCGTGGCCAGCGCCAGCTGATCATCGGTGACCGTGGCACCGGCAAGACCGCGATCGCCGTGGACACCATCCTGAACCAGAAGGAGAACTGGCTCTCCGGCGACCCGGCACGGCAGGTCCGCTGCGTCTACGTCGCCGTCGGCCAGAAGGGCTCCACCATCGCCCAGGTGAAGGGCCGCCTCGAGGAGGCGGGCGCGATGGAGTACACCACCATCGTCGCCGCTCCGGCGTCCGACCCCGCGGGCTACAAATACCTCGCCCCCTACACCGGTTCGGCCATCGGCCAGCACTGGATGTACCAGGGCAAGCACGTCCTGATCGTCTTCGACGACCTGACCAAGCAGGCCGACGCCTACCGCGCCGTGTCGCTGCTGCTGCGTCGTCCGCCGGGTCGTGAGGCGTACCCCGGTGACGTGTTCTACCTGCACTCGCGTCTGCTGGAGCGCTGCGCCAAGCTCTCCGACGACATGGGCGCCGGGTCGATGACCGGTCTCCCGGTCATCGAGACCAAGGGCAACGACGTGTCGGCGTTCATCCCGACCAACGTCATCTCCATCACCGACGGCCAGGTCTTCCTCGAGACCGACCTGTTCAACGCCGGTGTTCGTCCCGCCATCAACGTCGGTGTGTCGGTCTCCCGAGTCGGTGGCTCGGCGCAGAGCAAGGCGATGCGGAAGGTCGCCGGCACGCTCCGTCTGGCGCTCTCCCAGTACCGCGACCTGGAGGCCTTCGCCGCCTTCGCGTCCGACCTCGACGCCGCGTCCAAGGCGCAGCTCGAGCGCGGCCAGCGCCTGGTCGAGCTGCTCAAGCAGGCGCAGTACAGCCCCTTCCCGGTCGAGAAGGAGGTCGTCTCCATCTGGGCCGGCACCACCGGTGAGCTGGACGACGTCCCGGTCGAGGACATCCGCCGCTTCGAGGGCGAGTTCCTGGACTACCTGTCCAGCCAGGCCAAGGGTGTGTTCGACAGCATCCGCGAGACCAAGGACCTCTCGGACGACACGATCACCGTCCTCAAGGACGCGATCACGGAGTTCAAGAAGGGCTTCACCACCTCGTCGGGTGAGCTGCTGGTCAGGGACGTCCCGGTCGAGGCCCTGGAGGCCGAAGAGGTCGGCCAGGAGAAGATCGTCAAGCACGTCCGCAAGACCGAGAAGAAGTAGCCCATGGGTGCCCAGCTGAGATTGCTGCGGCGGCGGATCAAGTCGGTCAAGTCCACGGCGAAGATCACCCGCGCGCAGGAGCTGATCGCGTCGTCGCGCATCGTCAAGGCGCAGCAGCGCATGCAGGCGGCGGTGCCGTACGAGCAGGAGATCACGCGGGCGGTGTCCGGCGTCGTCAGCAACACGGCGAGCGTCGATCACCCGCTGACCGTCGAGAAGGAGAAGCCGTCCAGCGCGGGCGTGCTGATCGTCACCAGCGACAGCGGGTTCTGCGGCGGCTTCAACGCCAACATCCTCCGTGAGGCGGAGGCCCTGCGCGGCCTCCTGGAGGAGCGCGGCATCCGCGCCGTGCCGTTCGTCGTCGGCCGCAAGGGTGTCACCTGGCACACCTTCCGCAGTCGCAAGATGGGCGGCCGCTGGGAGGGCTTCTCGCGCAGGCCGTCGTACGCCGACGCCAAGGCGATCGCCGACACGCTGATCGAGTCGTTCAAGGAGGAGAACGGGATCGACGAGATCCACATCGTCTCCACCGAGTTCGTCTCGATGCTCACGCAGAACGTCGTGGTCAGGCGCATCCTGCCGCTGGAGGTCGTCGAGTCGGAGGCCGAGTCCACCGACACGATCCCGCCGTACTTCGAGTTCGAGCCGAACGCCGCAGAGGTGCTCGACTCGCTGCTGCCGCGGTACGTGGAGTCGCGCATCTTCAACGCGCTGCTCCAGTCCGCGGCGTCGGAAGAGGCCTCGCGTCGCCGGGCCATGAAGTCGGCGACCGACAACGCCAACGAGCTCATCCGCGTGTTCACCATGCAGATGAACCAGGCGAGGCAGGCCGAGATCACCCAGGAAATCAGCGAGATCGTCGGTGGCGCCAACGCGCTCGCTGACGCCGCAGCGGGGAAAGAGTGAGTAACCACAATGACTGTTGAGACCGCCGTGGCCACCGTTGGTCGCGTGGCGCGCGTCACGGGTCCCGTCGTCGACGTGGAGTTCCCCGTCGAGGCGATGCCGGACATCTACAACGCTCTGAACGTCGACGTCACCGTCGGCGACGAGACCAAGACCCTGACCATGGAGGTCGCCCAGCACCTGGGTGACAACCTGGTCCGGGCCATCTCCATGCAGCCCACCGACGGCCTCGTGCGCGGCGCCGCGGTGACCGACTCCGGTAAGCCGATCTCGGTGCCGGTCGGCGACGTCGTCAAGGGCCACGTCTGGAACGCCCTCGGCGAGGCGCTGGACGTGCCGACCGCGTCGCTCCAGATCACCGAGAAGTGGGGCATCCACCGTCCGTCCCCGGCGTTCGACCAGCTCGAGTCGCGCACCGAGATGCTGCCCACCGGCATCAAGGTCATCGACCTGCTCACGCCGTACGTCAAGGGCGGCAAGATCGGTCTGTTCGGCGGCGCGGGCGTCGGCAAGACCGTTCTGATCCAGGAGATGATCCGCCGCGTCGCGCTGAAGTTCTCGGGCACCTCGGTGTTCGCGGGCGTCGGCGAGCGCACTCGTGAGGGCAATGACCTCTGGCTGGAGATGGAGGAGGCCAACGTCCTCAAGGACACGGCGCTCGTCTTCGGCCAGATGGACGAGCCGCCGGGCACCCGTCTCCGGGTCGCCCTGTCCGCTCTGACCATGGCGGAGTACTTCCGCGACGTGCAGAAGCAGGACGTGCTGCTCTTCATCGACAACATCTTCCGGTTCACCCAGGCCGGCTCCGAGGTGTCCACCCTGCTCGGCCGTATGCCGTCCGCGGTGGGTTACCAGCCGACCCTGGCCGACGAGATGGGTGTCCTCCAGGAGCGCATCACCTCGACCCGCGGTCACTCGATCACCTCCATGCAGGCGATCTACGTCCCCGCGGACGACATCACCGACCCGGCGCCGCACAACGCGTTCGCGCACCTCGACGCCCAGACGGTGCTCTCCCGTCCGATCTCGGAGAAGGGCATCTACCCCGCGGTGGACCCGCTCGACTCCTCCTCGCGGATCCTCGACCCGCAGGTCGTCGGCGACGAGCACTACGCGGTGGCCCAGGAGACCAAGCGGATCCTGCAGAAGTACAAGGAACTGCAGGACATCATCGCCATCCTGGGCATCGACGAGCTCTCCGAGGAGGACCGGGTCACGGTCAACCGGGCCCGCCGTATCGAGCGGTTCCTCTCGCACCCGATGTACGCCGCCGAGGCGTTCACCGGCCAGCCGGGCGAGTTCGTGCCGCTGGACGAGACCATCGCCTCCTTCAAGGGCCTCTGCGCCGGTGAGTACGACCACCTGCCCGAGCAGGCGTTCTTCATGGTGGGCGGCATCGACCAGGCCATCGCGAAGGCGAAGGAACTCGAGCGCTAAGACGCCTCCGACGCCTGTACGGCTCCGCGTGAGCCGTACAGGCGTCTATCGAAAGGGAGCCAGAAGTGGCAAAGCTTCGCGTTGGCGTCGTGTCGCCGGAACGTGAGATCTGGTCGGGCGAAGCCGACATGGTGATTGCGAAGACCGTGGACGGCGAGATCGGTATTATGCCGGAACACGCTCCCGTGCTCGGCGTTCTCGTCGAGGGCGGTGTGCTGCGCGTCAAGCGCGGCGGCGAGAGTGACTTGGTGGCCGCCGTCCACGGCGGGTTCATCTCGGTCGCGAACAACGATGTGTCGATCCTGGCCGAGGCCGCCGAGCTCGGCTCCGAGGTCGACGTCGCCGCCGCCAGGGACGCGCTGCAGCGGGCGCAGGCCTCGATCGAGGCCGGCCAGGAGGACGCGGACATCCGTCTCGCGGCCAAGCGTGCCAGGGCCCGGCTGCGCGCAGCCGGGGAAGAGGTTTGATTCTTTTGTGAAGGAGGGCG
The DNA here is from genome assembly GCF_040656155.1 of Microtetraspora glauca. Lineage (NCBI taxonomy): Bacteria > Bacillati > Actinomycetota > Actinomycetes > Streptosporangiales > Streptosporangiaceae > Microtetraspora > Microtetraspora glauca. The sequence continues at coordinate 218,162 of NZ_JBFALK010000006.1, read as the reverse complement.
GCGATGACGGCGCTCGACGTTCTCGCAGGCGTATCTCTTGTCGCTGCCCTCCTCGTCGTACGCGGTATCGCCCTGGCCCGGAGCCGGGGCACTGTCGTCTGTCGGGTACGCACGGGAAACCAGGGCTGGAAAGCCGGTGTAGCCCGCTACGCCGGGGGAGAGCTGCACTGGATCCCGTTCTTCGGACTCCGCCTGAGGCCGCGCCACGCAATCGCGAGGCGCGGCCTCACGGTTTCCCGGCGCAGGAGGCTCGGCACCGGTGAGGGGCCCGAGGGCTACTGGACCGTCGAGTGCTCGGCCGAGCGGGGCGCACTCGCCCTCGCCATGAGCGAGGACGCCCTCACCGGTTTCCTCGCCTGGCTCGAATCCGCCCCACCCAGCGCCCACCTCGACGCCGCTTAGGATTTACCGCGCCTTCGGCCCGGCGGGCCCGGGGCGCCCGAAGTCGGCTCGTGCCCTCGTCACATCCTCACTCCTTCGTCGCTCCGGGCGTTCCTCGGTTACTTCACCGCCGCGCCCCGAGCGGGATGGCTGGGCGTCGTAGGTGTCGATGACGGGGTGGGGCGGGTCAGTGGCGTGAGGCGCCGGGAACCCAGAGGATCTCGTCGCCGGCGGCCGCGACACGGCACAGGATGAACATCAGGTCCGACAACCGGTTGAGGTACTTCGCCGTCAGCGGGTTGATGTCGTCGTGGACCTCCAGCGCGGCCCAGGTGGACCGCTCGGCCCGGCGTACCGTCGTGCGGGCGAGGTGCAGGAGCGCGACCCCGGGGGCTCCACCGGGCAGGATGAAGCTGCGCAGCGGCTTCAGCTCCTCGTTGAACCGGTCACACTGCTCTTCCAGCCAGGTGATGTAGGACGCCTCCACCCGCAGCGGGGGATACTCGGGGTTCTCCGTGACCGGGGTGCACAGATCCGCCCCCAGATCGAAGAGCTCGTTCTGCACCCGGGTCAGCGTGGCGGTGATGTCCTCGGGGAGCGGGCCGAGCGCCTGCGCGGCTCCGATGGCGGCGTTGGCCTCCTCCACGTCGGCGTAGGCGGCCAGCCTGGGGTCGGTCTTGGTCGTACGGCTCATGTCCCCGAGAGCGGTGGTGCCGTCGTCGCCCGTCTTCGTATAGATCTTCGACAGGACGACCGGCTTGTCGTTGTCAGCACGCGTCATACGGATCAGCGTAGCGAGATGACAGATGTCATCCGGAAGCGCTGATATCGACGTCTTCTGGTCGGTGGGCCGGGCGGGACATCATCGATCACATGTTGGAGACAGAGGAGCTGCGCAAGACGTTCGGGACGGGCAAGGTGGCCCTCGACCGGGTGAGCTTCGCCGTACGGCCGGGCGAGATGTTCGGGTTCGTCGGCGCGAACGGCGCGGGGAAGACCACGACGATGCGCATCGTGATGGGGGTTCTCCAGGCCGACGCCGGCGAGGTCCGCTGGAAGGGCGGCCCGCTGGGGTTCGCCGAACGGCGGCGGTTCGGGTACATGCCGGAAGAGCGCGGCCTGTACCAGAAGATGAGGGTCGCCGAGCAGATCGACTACTTCGGGCGGCTGCACGGACTGTCGCCCGCGGCCTCCCGTAAGGCGACCGCCGAGCTGGTCGAGCGGCTGGGGCTCACCGAGCGGACGAAGGACGCCGTCGAGTCGCTGTCCCTGGGCAATCAGCAGCGGGTGCAGCTGGCCGTCGCCCTGGTCCACGATCCTGACGTCCTCATCCTGGACGAGCCGTTCTCCGGGCTCGACCCGATCGCGGTGGACGCCCTGGCGGAGGCGCTGCGTGAGCGCGCCAGGGGCGGCGTACCGGTGATCTTCTCCAGCCACCAGCTCGATCTGGTGGAGCGGCTGTGCGACTCGGTCGGCATCATCTCCGCCGGGCGGATGGTGGCGAGCGGCACGGTGGACGAGCTGCGGGCGGCCGAGGGGCGCAAGCTGCGGGTGGTCGTCGCCGACCCCACGCCGGGATGGGCGGACGGCTTGCCCGGCGAGCTCACCGTCGAAGGCGGCCGTGACGTGCTGGTCACGACGGAGGACGACGACCAGCGGGTCCTGCGCGCCGCTGTGAGCGCGGGGCGGGTCGAACACTTCGGGGTCGAGCGGTCGACGCTCACCGAGATCTTCAAGGAGGCCGTGGCGTGAACGGGCTGTTGTTGGTGGCCGGGCGCGAAATCCGGACCCAGGTGCGGTCGAAGGGATTCGTCGTCGGCCTCGTCATCATGGTGCTGCTGGTGGGGGCGATCTCGTTCGCGCCCAAGCTCCTGGGCGGCCCGGACTCGTACCGGGTGGGTGTCGTCTCCTCCCAGAAGTTGCCGGTCTGGGGTGACACGCCGATCGAGTGGAAGGACTACGCCGACGAGGCCGGGGCCCGCCGGGCGGTGCTCGACGGCGACGTGGACGCCGCCCTCGTCGGCGGTACCAGGGTGCTGACCGACGGTGAGATCGACGACCAGCTCGGCCTGCTGCTGCAGAGCGCCAACCGTGAGGCCCAGATCGGCTCGGCCGGAGTGAAGATCACTCCGCTCGCCATGGAGTCGGTCGGCGCGGACACGCGGTACCAGAAGACCCGGTCCGGTATCGCGGTCGTGCTGGTGATCGTGCTCTTCATGCTGATCATCGGTACGCCCATGATGGTCGCGATGGGTGTGGTCGAGGAGAAGGGCAGCCGGATCGTCGAGATCCTGCTCACCTCGGTACGGCCCTGGCAGCTCCTCGGCGGCAAGATCCTCGGCTTGGGCGCGGTGGGCCTGATCAACCTGGTCGCGGTGCTGGTGGCGGGCCTCGGCGGCGCGCTGGCCTCCGGGCTGGCGGTCGACTTCCCGCCGGGGATGGCCGGGATCGTGGCCGGCGTGGTCGTGTGGTTCGTGCTCGGCTACACGTTCTTCGCCGCGTTCGCCGCCGCGCTGGGGTCGCTCGTCTCCAGGCAGGAGGAGGTCGGCAACGTCCTGACCCCGATGACCATGACGATGATGGCGTCCTACGGTGTGGCCTTCTATTCCGTCACGGAGCCCACGAGCGTGGTGGCCACGATCGCCTCGTACGTCCCGCCGTTCTCGTCGATGGTGATGCCGGTGCGGTCGGCCGCCGCGGAGATCCCCTTCTGGCAGGTGCTGGTCTCCGCCGGGCTGATGGTCCTGGCCGTCGTGGGCGTCGTGCTGCTGGCCGCCCGGATCTACGAGCGGGCTGTGCTCCGGACGGGGGCGCGGGTCCGGCTCCGCGATGTGGTCACGTCTCGATAAAGTGGAGTAAATGGTGGCTGATGGGCTCGGACGCGCACGCAAGATCGTCCGATGGACGCTGAACGTGACGTTGGTCGCTGTCTGGTTCGTCGTGGGCGTCGCCGTGCTCGCCGGGTTCGCCACCGACACGACCGGCTGGCATCGCGTCCTGCCCGCCGTCGCCGGCTTGGTCGTGTTCAGCTGGCTCTTCTTCCGGATCACGGGCGCGGTCCTGGACCACCGCTACGCGCGACGCGAGGTCGTGGCGTCCGGTCCCCTCTCCCTGTTCGTCATGGTCGTGGGCGGATCCCAGGCGCTGGGCTGGGGGTTCGTGCCGCTGGCGTGGCTGTCGATCGCCGCGGTCGGGCTGTCCAAGAAGGCCGCGGTGGCACTCGGGGCGGGTACGGCCGTGGTGGTGATCCCTCTGGCCGTGATCTCGACGCTGGCCGGGGGAGACCCCACCTTCCCGACCGACGAGGCGAGCGTCGCCGGTGTGATCGCCGGCGTGGCTTTCTACTACGTGGTGATGTGCGCCCTCTTCCCCTGGACCAACCGGCTCTGGGTGTGGATCTGGCGGCTCGCCGAGGAGGCGCACGCGGGTCGCGAGGCGCAGGCCCGGCTGGCCGTGGCCGAGGAGCGGCTGCGGTTCGCCCGCGACCTGCACGACCTGGTCGGCCACCAGCTCTCCGCCATAGCGGTCAAGAGCGAGCTCGCCGTACGGCTGTCCGCCGCCGAGGACGCGGCAGCGGCCAGGGACGAGATGGCCGAGGTACGCGGCCTGGCCCGTACGGCGTTGCGCGAGCTGCGGGAGACGGTGCGCGGCTACCGGACGCTCGACCTGGGCGCCGAACTGGCGACGATACGCGGAGTGCTGGAGGCGGCGGGGGTGAGCTGCCACCTCCACCTGCCCTACCGTGGGGTGCCGGACGACGTGGCCGCGGTGTTCGCGTGGGTGATCCGTGAGGCGGCGACCAACATCCTGCGGCACAGTTCGGCGTCTCGGTGTGACATCACCGTGCGCCACTCGGAGGAGGAGGCGGTGCTCGAGGTGCGCAACGACGGGGTCGCGCGGCGGGCGGTCGAGGATGTCGGGAGCGGACTGGCGGGCCTGGGTGAGCGCCTGGCGGCGGTCGGCGGAACGCTGAACGCCCGGCCCACGGGGTCGGGCGAGTTCGTCCTGCGGGCCGTCGCCCCGATTCCCGCGAAGGTCGGCGCGTGATCCGCGTCCTGCTCGCCGACGACGAGCGGCTCATCCGGCAGGCGGTCGCGATGCTGCTCGGCCTGGAGCCCGACATCGAGGTCGTCGCCCAGGTAGGCCGGGGCGACGCGGTGGCCCAGGCCGTACGCGAGCACGAGCCGGATGTGCTCGTGCTGGACGTCGAGATGCCGGGCATGGACGGGTTGTCCGTCGCGGAGAGCCTCCCCGGCCGGGCGATGCTGATCCTCACCAGCTTCGGGCGGCCCGGATATCTGCGACGGGCGCTCGCGGCCGGGGTGCGCGGGTTCGTGCCCAAGGACGCGTCCGCCGACGAGCTGGCGGGCGCCATCCGTAAGGTGCACGCGGGCGGCCGCTATCTGGACCCGGAGATGGCGGCCGCCGCGATGACCGCGGGAGAGAGCCCGCTGACGGAGCGGGAGCGCGACGCCCTCGCCCTGGCGGCGAAGGGCGCGTCGGTGGCGCAGATCGCCGCCTCGCTGCACCTCACCGAGGGGACCGTACGGAACTACCTGTCCAACGCCATCAGCAAGCTGGGGGCCGGAAACCGCATCACCGCGATCCGCGCCGCCCAGGACATGGGGTGGATCTGATCCCGGTCCCGCCGTCCCGAGATCACGTCTCGAACGAGCTGCGGAAGATGTGGATGGCCGTGGCGACGAGCCGGTCCACGGGCGGTGCGGGGTCGGTCAGCACCCACTCGATGAGCAGCTCCGTGATGGCCCCGATCAGGCCGAGCGAGAGCAGGTGCGGCTCCAGCGGGGGCCGGTGCCGTACGTCGTGGACGGCTCGCTCGATCACATCGGTGAACTCGTGCACCGAGCGCTGCCGTGCGACGCTCAGGACGTCCCCCGCGCGGCGGACCTCCAGGTGCATGACGCGCGCCCGCCGGACGTCCTTGGTCACGAACCGGACGTACTCCCCGATGCCCGCCACGATGCGGTCGTCCAGCGTGGGCGGTGCCTGCTCGATGGCCGCTGAGACGGACGCGAGCGTCTCGTCGACGCAGCGGTCGTAGACCGCGCGCATGAGATCGTCCCGGCCCGAGAAGCACTCGTAGAACGCCCGGTTCGAGATGCGGGCGGTCGCGCAGAGCCGCTCGATCGTCGTGCCGTGAAAGCCTGGATTGGCAAACAACGTATATGCGGCAGTGATCAACCGCTCTCTTCGGTCGGCCAGCCGTTGCTCGGCTGACATCCCCCGGTATTCCCGTCCCGCCACTACTTCACCTCGCGCCGTCATGGCCCCCCAGGAGCAACCATTATGGACGCAAGATCCTTTATGCGAAAGTATCTATAAATTAGCGCTTTCGGGCGCCCGAAAGGAAGATCTTTTCCTTGACAAGGGCGTCAAGACAGCCCTCTATTCGATCTTGATTCGCCGTTTTCACGGGCATCCGGACGGCTCACAGAAAACCGCGGCCGAGCGCGGTCGTGACCGCCGCCGTGCGGTCGGAGACGCCGAGTTTGGCGAAGACCCGGAGCAGATGGGTCTTCACGGTGGCCTCGCTGATGAAGAGCGCCGTCCCGATCTCCGCGTTCGTGAGTCCCCGGGCGACGAGCGAGAGCACCTCGGTCTCGCGCTTGGACAGGGACTCGGCGACGGGCGCGCGCATCCGCGTGACGAGCCTGGTGGCGACGGAAGGGGCCAGCACGGTCTCGCCCCGCAGTGCCGACGCGACGGCGGCGAGCAGGTCGGCCCGGGAGATGTCCTTGAGCAGGTACCCCGCCGCCCCGGCCTCGACCGCGCGCACGATGTCCTGGTCCGTCTCGTACGTGGTCAGGACGATCACCCGGCTCTCCGGGCGGTCCGCCAGGATCCGGCTGGTCGCGCTGACGCCATCGCCCGACGGCATGCGCAGGTCCATCAGGATGACGTCCGGCCGCAGCTCGCGGGCGCGGGCGACCGCCTCGTCGCCCGATCCGGCCTCGCCGACGACGTCGACGCCGGGGTCGGACTCCAACATGCCGCGCAGCCCTTCGCGCACGACGGGATGATCATCCACGATCATCAGGCGGATCACGGGAGGATCACTCTCCATCTCGGGTACCTGGCGCCGGCGGGGCCGCGGGCAGGGTGACGGTCAGGGTCGTGCCGGGTGCGGCCACGGTGTCGGCCACGGTGTCGGCCACGGTGTCGGCCACGGACACGGCCCCGGTGATGGGTACGGCCCCGGGTGTAGACGCGGCGTCGGCTACGACCGACGCGGCTCCGGGTGGGGACGCGGTGTCGGTTACGGACATGGTGTCGGTTACGGACATGGCGTCGGTTACGGACATGGCGTCGGTTACGGACACTGAGCCGCCCTCCTGCTCGACGCGGGTGCGCATGGCGCGCAGGCCGTACCCCGAGGTCGGGCCGGGGCCGAGCCCGCACCCGTCGTCGCGGACCGTCAGCGTCACCTCGGCCACGCCGTACACGAGGTGGACCTGGACGGTCGACGCGGCGGCGTGCTTGCGGACGTTGGCCAGGGCCTCCTGCGCCGCTCGCACCAGCACCACCTCGGTGTTGGCCGGCAGCGCGCGCGAAACGCCCTCGACCGCGAAGGACGCGTGGAGGCCCAGCTCCTCGCCCAGCCGGGCGGTGAGCCGCCGCAGCGCCTCATCCAGGGTGGAGCCGTCCAGCGGGGCCGGGCTGAGCGCCGCGACGAGGGCGCGCGCCTCCGCCAGGTTCTCCCTGGCGGTCTGTACGGCAAGCGCCAGATGCCGTGATCCCGGCGCCGTCCCCGGCTGCGCCTCCGCGGCCTGGATGAGCATGATGATGCTGGTGAACCCCTGGGCGAGGGTGTCGTGGATCTCACGGGCCAGCCGCTCGCGCTCGGTCAGCGCGCCACGCTCGGCGGACAGGCGGGCGACCTCGGCGCGGCTGGCGGACAGCTCCTCGATGAGCCGCGCGCGTTCGGTGCTTTGGGTGATGATACGGCTGATCCACGACCCGAGGACGGCGGCGAACGCGACGCCGATCAAAACGATGGAGACGAACCCGAGCTGCCCGGTCCCGCCGTACGCCGCCAGGAACATGGTCACGGGGCCGACGTTCAGCGCCAGCAGTACCGCGACGGCGTATCGGTCACGCAGGAGCATGAACACCTGCGGGCAGAGCGCGAACAGCCCGATGGCCGCCGAAGTCGTGATGATGGTGGCCGGGACGAAGGTCGCGATCATCACGCCCACATAGAGCAGGCCGCGGCGGTCGCGGGCGCCGCCATCCCCGAGCGCTGGGCGGCCGAGGAGCAGATACCCGGCCGCGCAGCAGCCGAGCAGCGCGAGCGCGATCGTCCTGGTGGCCGGGGTCAGGTCGTCGTCCGCGAACACGAGCGCGATCGTGACGGCCAAGACCACGGAGTACAGCGTCTCCCAGCCGCGGAACGCCTTCCACGCGTGGCCGTCGCCGGGCTCGCCGTCCTCGCCGGGAGCGGCGACGCCCTCGGCGAGGGAGCGCCGGTTCCGGCGCCAGGCCGTGCTCATCCGTCCCGGCGGCCCTTCCAGCGGAAGGTCGTCAGGCACAGCACGAGGCCCCCGACCACCCATGCGGCCAGGACCAGGGCCACCCGGTCCAGCTCGTACGACTTCGTCAGCTCCAGCGTGACGCCGCCGTCACCGAGGAACACGGCCCGGAACCCCTGGCACATCCACTTCAGCGGGAACACCGAGGCGATGTTGGTCAGCCACTCGGGCATCTGGGTGAACGGGATGAAGACCCCCGAGATGAACTGCAGCACCACGAAGGGCATGCTGATGACCGCCGCCGCGCTCTTGGCCGAGCGGGGCAGGCTGCTCGCGGCGGTGCCCAGCAGCGCCGCGGCCGTGACGCCGAGCACGAACACCCAGGCGAACGTCACCCAGCTCGACACCTGCGAGGGCAGGTCGAGGTCGTACAGCAGGACGCCGATGGCGAGCAGGATCACCACTTCGAGAAACGCGATCACCAGCACGTTGACGATCTTGCCGATGAAGTAGGCGCTGCGCGGCATCGGCGTACCGGCCAGCCGCTTGAGCGTGCCGTCGTCTCTGTCGGCCGCGATGCCGATGCCCAGGTTCTGGAAACCGGCGCCCATCACGCCGGCGCCGATCAGCCCGGCGGTGTAGAGCTGGGAGACGGTGACCCCGGTCCCCTCCAGGCTGCCGGCGAAGATCGAGCCGAACAGGACGAGCATGATGATCGGGAAGGCGAAGGTGAAGATGACGGCGTCCTTCTCGCGGAAGAACATCTTCGTCTCCACCGCGCCGCGGGACAGGCCCAGCTTCAGCGTGGAGGGCAGCGCGCGTGTGGTGGCCGTACGGGGGGCGGAGCCGGTGGCGGTCTCAGTCACGGGGGGCCTCGATCAGCGTGAGGTAGATGTCTTCGAGCGTGGGGCGGGCGACGGTGAGGCCGGGGACCTCCCCGTCGAATCGGCGGCTGAGCTCCAGGACGGTCTTGGTCGGGGTGTCGGTCTCGACGGAGCCATCCGCCCAGCTCACCGTGGCCTTCGCGGTGGCCCGGCCGCCGAGCGTTCCCGGCTCGCCCTCGGCGACGATCGTGCCGCCCGCGATGACCGCGACCCGGTCGGCGAGCGCCTCGGCCTCGTCCAGGTAGTGCGTGGTCAGCACGATCGTGCTGCCGTCGTGTGCCAGCCCTTCGATCAGCTCCCAGAACTGTCGCCGGGCTTCGGGGTCGAAACCGGTGGTGGGCTCGTCCAGGAAGATCAGCTCGGGCCGGCCCAGGACGCCGAGGGCGACGTCGACCCGCCGCCGCTGCCCGCCGGAGAGCTGGCGGACCCGCTTGTTCGCGCTCTCAGTGAGCCCGACGGCGGCGATCACCTCGTCGGGGTCCCTGGGGTTCGGGTAGTAGTCCGCGAAATGGCGTACGGTCTCCCGCACGCTCAGCTCGGCGGCGTCGTTGGCGGTCTGCAGGACGATGCCGATGCGTGACCGCCATTCCCGGGTCGGCCGGGCCGGGTCGACGCCGAGCACGGAGACCTCGCCCGAGTCGCGCTTGCGGTACCCCTCGAGGATCTCCACCGTCGTGGACTTGCCCGCCCCGTTCGGGCCGAGGATAGCGAACACCTCGCCCTGCCGGATGTCGAGGTCGATGCCCTTGACCGCCTGTACGTCCCCGTACCGCTTCGTCAGTCCACGGACCTGTATGGCGTTTGTCATGCCATAAGGATCTACCTGGCCTTTGTCCTTGGACACCCCCACCCGGATGAATCCGTGTGTCCATCGATCGGTGGACACACGACCCGGCGGGCTCCTCAGAAGAGCGTCGGGTTCTCCGGCTCGATGCCGCGCAGCGCGTCGTAGTCGAGGGTGACGCAGTCGATGCCGCGGTCGGCGGCCAGCACCCGGGCCTGGGGCTTGATCTCCTGGGCCGCGAAGACACCCTTGACCGGGGCGAGCAGCGGATCGCGGTTGAGCAGTTCCAGGTAGCGGGTGAGCTGTTCGACGCCGTCGATCTCGCCGCGGCGCTTGATCTCCACGGCGACCGTGCCGCCGCGCTGGTCGCGGCAGAGGATGTCCACCGGGCCTATGGCCGTCATGTACTCGCGGCGGACCAGCGTCCAGCCGTCGCCGAGCGTGGTGATGTGCTCGGCGAGCAGTTCCTGGAGATGCGCCTCGACGCCGTCCTTCTGGAGCCCGGGATCGATGCCCAGCTCATGGCTGGTGTCGTGCAGCACGTCCTCGATCGTGAGGATGAGCTTCTCGCCGGTCTTGCCGTGGGTCACGGTCCAGGTGCCCTCGTCCTCGCGCAGCTTGCACGGGGGGTTCATCCAGTTGAGCGGTTTGAACGCCCGGTCGTCGGCGTGGATCGAGACGCTGCCGTCCGCCTTGATCAAGATGAGGCGGGGCGCCATGGGCAGATGGGCCGTCAGCCTCCCCACGTAATCCACGCTGCACCGCGCGATGACCAGCCGCATAGCCGCCAACCCTACCGGTCGGGCCGCCTGCTCTCTGCCGGATCGGACCCCTCTGCGAGACTGACCCCATGGCGCAGACGTTTGAGACTGTCGGTGTGGTGGGACTGGGCACGATGGGAGCGGGGATCGCCGAGGTCTTCGCCCGCGCGGGCGTCCAGGTGATCGGGGTAGAGGCCGACGACGCGGCCCTGGACCGGGGGCGCGGGCACCTGGACCGTTCGACCGGCAGGGCCGTGACGAAGGGCAAGCTCACCGAGGACGACCGGAGCGAGATCCTCGGCCGGATCACCCTCACCACGTCGCGCGAGGACCTGGCGGACGCCGACCTGGTGATCGAGGCGATTCCCGAGATCATGGAGTTCAAGCGCGGCCTGTTCGCGGACCTGGACCGCATCTGCAAGCCGTCGGCGGTGCTCGCCACCAACACCTCGTCGCTCTCCGTCACCGCGATCGCCGCGAGCACGTCGCGGCCCGGACGGGTCATCGGCATGCACTTCTTCAACCCCGCCCCGGTGATGAAGCTCGTCGAGGTCGTGCACACGGTCGTCACCGACGACGGTCTGGCCGACGACATCGCCGCGCTCGCCCGGCGGCTGGGCAAGACGCCGATCACGGCCGGTGACCGGGCCGGGTTCGTGGTCAACCGGCTGCTGCTCGGCTATCTCAACCACGCCTGCGCCCTGCTGGAGTCCGGCCTGGCCGGCCGGGACGACATCGACGCCGCCATGAAGCTGGGCGTCGGCCTGCCGATGGGGCCGTTCACGCTGCTCGACCTGATCGGCCTGGACACCTCCTACGAGGTGTGCGAGGTGTTGTTCCGCGAGACCCGGGACCGGCGGCACGCGCCCGCGCCCGTACTGCGCGAGCTGGTCACCGCCGGGCTGCTCGGCCGCAAGACCGGCCGCGGGTTCTACTCCGACGCGGAAGGCGCCCCCGCTGCCGAGGGAGACCGGCGGGCGGCGTCCGTCTCCACCGTCGGGATCGTCGGCGCCGGGCCGGAGGCGGCCGCGCTCGTCGCGGCCCTCGACGGCGCGGGGTTCAAGGCCGTGGTCGCGGAGAACTCCGACCTGGCGCCGGTGGCGGACGCCGACGTGATCGTCGCGCTGTCCGACCGCCCCATCGTCGAGCTCGCCGTACGGATCCCGCACCCCGACCGGCTGGCCGGGCTGCACCTCGTGGGCGACGACGTGGCCGAGGTCGCCTCCACCGTGCTGACCTCCGAGGAGACCGCCGGCGCCGTACGCGATCTGGTGAAGATCCTCGGACGGACGCCGGTGATGTGCGGGGACCGGGCGGAGTTCGTCGTCAACGCCCTGCTGTACGCGTATCTCAACGACGCCGTCCGCATGCTGGAGTCGGGGTACGCCTCGGCGGGCGACATCGACACCGGGATGAGGCTCGGCTGCGGATACCCCGCCGGGCCGCTGGAGATGCTCGACGCCATCGGCCTGGAGACGGTCAGGGACGGGCTCCGCGCCCTCTACGCGGAGTACCGTGAGCCGTCCTTCGCGCCCGTGCCGCTGCTCGACCAGCTCGTCACCGCCGGAGTGCCGAGCATCCGGGAATACGCCGGCTGACCGTCCGTTCTGTCTGACATGACCCCCGTCTCGCCGTCCATGCCCCCTGTCACGCCGGCCGCGTTCTCTGCCACGCCCACCGTCACCCCGGCCCGTCGTACGCGCGACGAGGCCGTGACGCGCCCGCGCCGTACGCGCGAGGAGGTCCGGTGAGCCCGCGCCGCGCCCGCCGTTCGGACGGCGCCTCGCGCCGCTCGCGGCGTCCGGCCTCCGGCGGAGGCGACGACGAGGGGCTCGGTTTCGCCGGGCGGTTCGGCATCGGCCAGGTCGAGGAGTGGCCGGACGGCGAGTGGCAGGTACGGCGCATCGTGGGCGGAGCGGCGGACAAGGTCTACCGCTGTCCCGGTTGCGACCAGGAGATCCGGGTCGGCCTCGCACACGTCGTGTCCTGGCCGAACTGGACCGGCGGCGAGAACGAGCGGCGCCACTGGCACACCGCCTGCTGGCGCAACCGGGTCAACCGCGGGCCCGGCCGTACCCGCTACTGACGGCGCTGTCGAACCGTGCCGCCGAACGGCGCTGTCGAACGGCGCAGCTGAACGGCGTTGCTGAACGGGCGGCACGGACAGCGGTGCTGAATGGTGGTGCTGTACGGGTTGCCGTACCCGGCGGTGCCGTACGGGCGGCGCCGTACGGCGGGCGGGGCAGTCGAGCCCGCGCGGAATACTGGGGCGAGCTTCACATAGCGGGCATTCATCTGATCGTGCAGGAGGTTTCGGGATGGTGGCGGAGATCCGGGCGTCGACGGTGTTGCCCGCGCGGCGCGAGAACATCGAGCTGCACACGGCCGACGGGCTGACGCTGGTCGGGGAGCTCGCGCTGCCCGAGAACCGGCCGCCGGTCGCCACACTGGTCTGCCTGCACCCGCTGCCCACGCACGGCGGCATGATGGACAGCCACGTGCTGCGCAAGGCGTCCTACCGCCTGCCGGCGCTCGCCGACCTCGCGGTGCTGCGTTTCAACACCCGTGGCACGACCTCCGAGCGGGGGACGTCCCAGGGTGCCTTCGGCGACGGCGAGGACGAGCGGTTCGACGTGGCGGCGGCCCTGGAGTACGCCGAGTTCCACGACCTGCCGCAGCCGTGGCTCGTCGGCTGGTCGTTCGGCACCGAGCTCGCCCTCAAGTGGGGCCGCGATCCCCTCGTCGCGGGCGCGATCCTGCTCTCGCCGCCGCTGCGCCGCGCGTCGGACGCCGATCTCGACGCGTGGGCGGAGTTCGGCAGGCCGCTGGTCGCGCTGGTACCCGAACTGGACGACTACCTGCGGCCGGAGGAGGCGCGTACGCGGTTCGTCCGCGTGCCGCAGGCCGAGGTCGTCGGGGTGGACGGCGCCAAGCACCTGTGGGTCGGCGAGCCGTCCGTGCGCATCGTGCTCGACGAGATCGTCAAGCGGGTGAACCCTGCGGCGGGCCCGCTGCCCACGCGGGTCTGAGCTTCCGGGGGAGCGGGTGCGGCGCTTCCGGGGGACCGGGTGCGGTGCGGGATGCCGAAGCGGTATAAAACAGGAACAGTAGAGCTATGTTCTGTTCCAGGGAGGCACCGTGCAGGCGTTCGATCTCTCCGGTAAGAAGGCGTTCGTCACAGGGGCGTCCCGAGGCATCGGCAGGGCCATCGCCCTCACGTACGCGGAGGCGGGAGCCGACGTCGCTCTGGTGTCCCGGTCCGCGGAGAGCCTCGCCCAGGTGGCCAAGGAGGTCGAGGACCTCGGCCGCCGGGCCCACGTCATCCCCTGCGACGTGACCGATCGTGATGCCGTCGCGACGGCCGTCCAGGCCGCGATCGAGGCGCTGGGTCACGTGGACATCGTCGTCAACAACGCCGGGGGTTCGAGCTTCCTGGTCGAGTTCAAGGACCTGCGGCTCCCCGGTTGGGACAAGCTCATGCGGCTCAACCTGGACTCGGCGATGGCCGTCCTGCACGCGCTCGCCCCTCACCTGCTCGAACGCGGCGGCGGGTCGGTCATCAACGTCGCGTCCGTCGCCGCAAAGGGCGCCCCGTTCCTCGCCCCGTACGCGGCGGCCAAGGCCGGTCTGGTGGCCCTGACCAAGACCCTCGCGCTGGAGTGGGCGTCCCGTGGCGTACGGGTGAACGCGCTGTGCCCGGGATGGACCGCGACCGAGCTCAACCGCAACCTGTGGGAGGACGAGAACGCCAGCAGGGCCACCATCAGCGGGGTCCCGATGGGACGCTGGGGAACCCCCGACGAGATGGCCTATCCCGCGCTCTTCCTCGCCAGCCCCGCCTCCGCGTACATGACCGGGCAGGTCATGTACGTCGACGGAGGCCAGACCGCCACGGCCTGAGGCCAGACCGCACGGCCTGAGGCCAGACCGCACGGCCTGAGGCCAGACCGCACGGCCTGAGGCCGCCGCGTCAGGACTCGCCGCGACCCCGCCACCGAGCGGGGCCGGACCGGGCGGGGCGGGCTGGACGGAGCGGGTGAGCGGACCCCGGGCCGAGGGGGATGGCAGGGGGACGATCGCGGGTTACGGTGACCTGATGCAGCTGTACTCACGATCGGCCGGCTCCGGGACGCCCCTGGTCCTGCTCCATGCCTTCCCGCTCTCCTCGGCGATGTGGCTGGCGCAGCGTGAGGGGCTGGCACCGGCCTGCCAGGTGATCACCCCGGACATGCGCGGCTTCGGCGGCTCGCCGCTGGGAGACGACGCGCCCTCGCTCGACGTCATGGCCGACGACGTGGCGCGGCTCCTCGACCGCGAAGGCGTCGAGCGGGCGGTGGTCGGCGGCCAGTCGATGGGCGGTTACGTCACGATGGCCTTCTGCCGGCGCCACCCCGACCGCCTGCTCGGCGTGGTTCTCGCCGACACGAAGGCGGCGGCCGACCCGGAGCCCGCCAGGCACAACCGGGAGCGGATAGCGGAGGCCGTGCTCCGCGACGGGTCGGCGATCCTCGTGGAGGAGGTCCTGCCGCCGCAGCTCGGCGCGACCACGAAGCGCAGCAGACCCATGGTGACCGGACGGGTCCGCGGCCTCGTCCAGAGCGCGCCGCCCGCGGCCGTGGCGTGGGCACAGCGCGCGATGGCGGCCCGCCCGGACTCCTTCGACACGCTCCGCGGTCTGAAGGTGCCCGCTCTGGTCGTCGTGGGGGACGAGGACGAGCTGTCGCCGCCTTCCGAGGCCGAGGCGATGGCCGGGGCGGTGCCCGACGGCAGACTCGTCGTCATCGAGACGGCGGGCCATCTGTCCGCCATGGAACAGCCCGAGGCGTTCAACCGCGCCGTGGCGGACTTCGTCCGGTCCGTCGCCTGACATCCAGCCTTGGTCGGAGCGCGGATCCGGAGAAGCGGAGCGCAGGATCCGGAGACCGCGAACGCGGGACGGGGATGACGAGCGAAGTGCGGAGATGATGGGCGAGGTGCCGGAGACGATGAGCGAGGGGCGGACGCGGCGGACGGGGTCACCGTCCAGGCCTGCGTCCCCTCCCTCTGCTTCCTCCCTCGGGAGCGCATGAAGCCCGGCTCCGTGTGCGCCCCATGCCGCTACCTTTGCGGAGCGACACCCCGATTGTGGTACAAACTGGTGACCTGATCCGGCCATTGACCGGAACATGCCACGGAGGTGCACGTGTGGGACGCCATCGGTCTTGACGTCCTCGAGGAACGGATCTACCGCCTGCTGCTCCGTGACCCCCGCTGTTCGGTGGAAGAGTGCGCACGGCGGCTGGAGGCGTCGCCGGACGCCGTGCAGGCCTCGGTCGACCGGCTCATGGAGCTCGGGCTGCTGGAGTCGTCCGGTGACAGGTACGGCCTGCGCGCCGCCGACCCGAGGATCGGCCTCGGCGGGGCGATCCGCCGCCGCAGGGCCGAGCTCGACCGGCTGACGCTTGAGGCCGACGAACTGGCGGCCTCCTTCCAGGAGGGGTTGCTGCGCGCCGATCCGGAACGCGTCATCGAGGTCGTCGAGGGCTCGGCCGCGGCGGGCAGGCGGGTGGGCGAGTTGCTGGCCGGCGCGTCCAAGGAGGTGCTCGCGCTGGACGCCCCGCCGTACGCCGCCTCGGGGACGTCGATCAGCGCCGAGGGGTCGGCTCTGGCGCGCGGGGTGCGCTGCCGGGCGATCTACTCGTCGGCCGTGCTCGACCTGCCCGCCAAGCTCGACGAGATCCGGCAGATGATGAGCCTGGGCGAGCAGTCACGGGTGCACGCCAACCTGCCGATCAAGCTGGTGCTCGTCGACGGCACGACCGCCCTGCTGCCGCTCACCGGCAACGAGGAGGGCATCCGCTTCACGTCCGTGGTGGTACGGCACAGCGCGCTCACGGATGCCCTGGTGGCGCTGTTCGAGACGCTGTGGCGCGAGGCGGCCCCCCTCGCGGGGACGCCGTCCGTACCGACTCTGGACGCGGTCGACCGGCAGATCCTTGAGCTGCTCGCGGTCGGGATGAAGGACGAGGCGATCCTGCGGCACCTCGGCATCTCCGAGCGGACCCTGCGGCGCAGGATCGCTTCTCTGCTCGGCCGTCTGGGTGCGACCGGCCGGTTCCAGGCCGGGGTCCAGGCCGCCCGTCGCGGCTGGATCTGACGCACCGGCACTCCTTACGGTGCCGGCCATCACGCTCGGGCGCGGCGGTGCAGCAACCGAGGAACGCCCGGAGCGACGAAGGAGCGAGGACGTGACGAGGGCACGAGCCGACTTCAGGCGCCCCGAGCCCGCGTGAGCGCAGCGAGCGCAACAAGCACAGTGGGGCCCGGCGGATATGATCCGCCGGGCCCCACCCGGTGTACCGGTGCAGCCGTCGCCAACTCCCCGAAAGCGCCGGTCGTTACTCCTGCCACCACTCGGCGTCGTCGTCGGCCTTGCTGCTGGTCTCGACGGGCTTGGCGACCGAGACGGGCTTGTCGACACTGCTCGGCGCCGCCGAAAGCGCGGGCTTGGCCGGAGCGGCCGCGACCGGGGCGGGCTCGGGGTCCATGCCGGGCAGCGGGGCGCCACCGAGCAGCTGACGCAGCTGCGCGAGGTGGCTGGTGATGCTGTCGCGCTGGCGGGTCAGCTCGTCGACCTGGCGCTGCATGGAGGTGCGGGTGCGCTCGGCCTCGTTCTTGGCGTCGGTCACTATCGAATCGGCGCTGGACTTGGCCTCGGCCACGAGCTGGTCGGCGTTCTTCCTCGCGTTGGCGAGCAGCTGCTTGGCGTGGGTGTCGGCCTCGCGCCGGGTCTGCTCGGCCTGCTGGGTCGCCTTGCTGGCCCGCTGCTCGGCGGTGGCGGCGCGCTGCTCCGCCTCGGCGACGAGCTTCTGGGTGTTGGACTGGGCGGTGGCGTGGCGCTCGGCCTCCTGCCGCTCCGCCTCCTCGCGGCGGGACGCGAGCTGGATCTCGAACTCCGCCTCGTCCTGTGCCCGCTTGGCCTCGGACTCCTCCAGCACACGCTGTGCCTGGGCGCGCATCTCGTCCGCCTGGCGCTTGGCGGTGGTGAGCACCTCGTCACGCTCGCGCTTGGTGGACGCGCGAAGCTGGGCCACCTCGCGCTCGGTGGTGGTGCGAAGCTTGGCGATCTCACGCTCGGCGTCCGCGCGCTTCTCCGCGACCTCGTGGTCGGCGGTGGCGCGTACCTTGGCGACCTCCCGCTCGGTGGTCGAGGTGAGCTCGTCCGCCTCCCGCTTGGCGGTCGAACGGATCTCCTCGGCGTCCCGCTCGGCCGTGCTGCGCATGTCCTCGGCCTCACGCGAGGCGAGGGCGCGCTTCTCGGCGGCCTCGTTCTCGGCGGCGGCGCGCAGGTCGGCGGCGTCGACCTTGGCCGCGGCCTTGATCTCGTTCGCCTCGGACCTGGCGGCCTGGACCAGCTCGGTGGCCTGCTCCTCCGCAAGACGAAGCAACTGCTCAATGCGGGCGCCGAGTCCCGAATAGGTCGGACGCTCCTGCTCCTGCAACTGGCGCTGCGAGTCCGAAAGGTCCCGCTGGAGCGCTCCGACCTGCTCACGGGCCTGACGCAGTTCGGTGTCGAGCGTCTTCAAGTGGTCGTGGACCTGGTGCCGGTCATAGCCCCGGAGCACCACGTCGAATTCCCGAGAAGGGGCGTCTTCAAAGAAATTGTTGAGTTGGGCGTCGATGTCGGACTGCATGAGGCTCGATCCTGGGTTGTCGAGACGGCTACAGGGGCCGGACGGGGGGTTCGGACAGCCGAGGCGGGGAGCCCATCACGGGATCCACGTCCGGTGATAGGCCAGCGTACTCCGGTACTGCCGCCTTGGCGGCCCCCTCCGACTTTATGCGCGACTTGTTACGTATGAACCTTTCTTACGTCCAGGAGTCAAAGCCGCGCTGTCTCGACCAGCTCCGTCAGCACTCCTCCCACGTCTTTCGGGTGGAGAAACGCGATTGACGCGCCCATTGAACCGTGCCTCGGACGCTCATCGATGAGTTTTATGCCCTTTGCGGCGATATCCTGCAAGGCTTGCGTGACATCGGCCACGCCATAGCCAATGTGATGCACGCCTTCGCCGCGCTTGGCCAGGAACTTCCCCACGGCGGTGTCCGGGTGAAGGGGCTCAAGCAGTTGCACGTACGAGGCGCCGCTGGGGCCGTCAGTCACGTGCAGCATCGCCTCCTTCACGCCCTGCTCCTCGTTGACCTCCCGGCTCACCACCGTGAGCCCGAACGTCGACTCGTAGAACTCGATCTTCTCTTCGAGGTTGTGGCAGGCGATGCCCACATGATCGATCCTGAGCAGCATGTCTCACTCCGTCCGCGTCACAGTCCGCGCTCCCGCCAGTGGCACCGGCCCGGATTCCGGGCACGGAACATGTGGCCGACCACCATGGCGGTCGCTCGGACACTCCTGGGTATCGTGACATCGTCGCCCCGATCCCGTGATGGAGGCCCCTCCAATGTCCGGTTCCGTGATCGTCGCAGGAGCTCGTACGCCCATCGGGCGGTTGCTCGGCTCGCTCGCCGGCCTGTCCGCAGTCGACCTCGGCGGCCTCGCCATCAAGGCCGCGCTGGAGCGTGCCGGCGTCGCCCCCTCCGACGTGCAATATGTGATCATGGGGCAGGTGCTCCAAGCGGGCGCCGGCCAGATCCCGTCGCGGCAGGCCGCCGTCAGGGCGGGCGTCCCCATGACCATCCCGTCCCTGACGATCAACAAGGTGTGCCTCTCGGGGCTGGACGCCATCGCCCTGGCCGACCAGCTCATCCGGGCGGGTGAGTTCGACATCGTGGTCGCGGGCGGCATGGAGTCCATGACCAACGCGCCGCACCTGCTGCCCGGCCTGCGCAAGGGCGTCAAGTACGGCCCGGCCGGCATCGTCGACTCCATGGCCTTCGACGGGCTCACCGACGCCTTCGACCAGATCGCCATGGGCGAGTCGACCGAGCAGCACAACGCCAGGTTCGGCATCACCCGCGAAGAGCAGGACGAGTTCTCCGCCCGCTCCCACCAGCTCGCGGCCCAGGCGACCAAGACCGGCGTCTTCGACGACGAGATCGTGCCCGTCACCCTGCCCTCGCGTAAGGGCAGCGAGCCGATCGTGTTCTCCGCCGACGAGGGCATCCGCGGCGACACCACGGCCGAGACGCTCGCCGGGCTGCGTCCCGCCTTCGTCAAGGACGGGACGATCACGGCGGCATCCGCCTCCCAGATCTCCGACGGCGCCGTCGCGGTCGTCGTCATGTCGCGGGCGAAGGCAGAGGAGCTCGGCCTTGAGTGGCTGGCCGAGATCGGCGCGCACGGAAACGTCGCCGGTCCGGACAACTCCCTCCAGTCCCAGCCGGCCAACGCGATCAAGCACGCCCTGGGCAAGCAGGGCCTCACCCCGGACGATCTCGATCTGCTGGAGATCAACGAGGCGTTCGCCCAGGTGGTGCTCCAGTCCGTGAAGGAGCTCGGGGTTCCGCTCGACAAGGTCAACGTCAACGGCGGCGGCATCGCGCTCGGCCACCCGATCGGCGCCTCCGGCGCGCGCATCGTGCTGACGCTGGCCCACGAGCTCAGGCGGCGCGGCGGCGGCGTCGGCGCGGCGGGCCTGTGCGGCGGCGGCGGCCAGGGCGACGCCCTGATCATCCGCGTCCCCTCCCGCGACTGACCAGCCGACTGCTCAGCTGATTACTCGGCTGATTGCTAGCCGACTGATCGGACCGCGGAGCACCCTGTCCGCGCGGGCGTCATCGCCCGCGCGGCGGGACCGTACGCGATCAAGCGTCTAGGCTGGACTCCGGGCGACCGAAACGGGAGGTTTCCATGGACGTCGGCGCGCTCGTGGCGGACGCGCGGCGGGGACGGCCCCGCGCCGTCGCTCGGCTGATCACCCTGGTCGAGAACGCGACCGCGGTGCCGGGCGGTGACGATCCGCTGCGCGAGGTGATGGCGGCGTTCGCGACGGAGACGGGCCCCGGTGCCGGGCGCGGGCCGTACGGCGCGCGGGTGATCGGACTGACCGGATCCCCCGGCGTGGGGAAGTCGACCTCGACCGGCATGCTCATCCAGGCGTTCCGCAAGCGGGGCCATCGGGTCGGCGTGCTGGCCGTGGACCCGTCCAGCCCGTTCACGGGCGGCGCGCTGCTCGGCGACCGGGTGCGCATGCAGGAGCACGCGACCGATCCCGAGGTCTTCATCCGGAGCATGGCGAGCCGGGGTCACCTCGGGGGGCTGGCGTGGGCCACCCCCCAGGCCCTCCGCGTGCTGGACGCGGCCGGGTGCGACGTGATCCTGATCGAGACCGTGGGGGTCGGCCAGGCCGAGGTCGACGTGGCGCGGCTCGCCGACACCACGATCGTCCTGCTCGCGCCGGGCATGGGCGACGGCATCCAGGCGGCCAAGGCCGGCATCCTGGAGGTCGCGGACGTGTTCGTGGTCAACAAGGCCGATCGCGACGGCGCCCAGGCGGTGGTCCGCGAGCTACGGAACATGGTCGGGCTGATCCACGCGCCATGGAAGCCGCCGATCGTCTCCACGGTGGCGTCGAGAGGCGAGGGTGCCGACGAGCTGCTCGCCGCGCTCGACAAGCACGCCGCCTACCTCGACGAGTCGGGGGAGCTCCGCCGCCGCAGGCTGGCCCGCGCGCGGGACGAGATCGAGTCCATCGCGCTCGCCCAGCTGAGGGCGCGGTTCGCGCTGGCGGGCCGCGAGCGGCAGCTCGACCTCCTCGCCGAACGCCTGCTGGCGGCCGAGACCGACCCCTACACCGCCGCCGACGACCTGCTCGCCGCGATCGGCTGACCCCGACGGGGCGTACGAGGGCGTCAGGGCTCGGACGAGTACTGGATCACCACTTTGGTGAAGCCGAGCGACGTCAGCATGCCCTCCAGCATGGCCCGGGTGTTCTGGTCGGCTCGGGCGCGCAGGTCGCTGGAGACGGCCGCGTCGGCGATCTTCTTCTCGGCCAGTACGTAGAGCTCCTGCTGGTTCTGCGGCGAGGACGAGAGGAAGTCCGACACCCGGTCGAGCAGCCCGCGCTGCTGGGCGAACACGTACGACCGCTTGTTGTCCAGGTTGGGCTTCTCCAGCTGTGCGCGCGGGAGCCGTACGGTGACGGTGGTGCGGTCGGGCGAGACGGTGATCGCGTCCTTGGTGAGAGAGCCGAAGTCGACATAGGCGTCGACGTTCCCCGCTCCCACGAACAGGGTCCTGGTCCCCTTGATGGCGTCGGGGAGGAACGCGGCGTCCTTCTCCAGATCGACGACGACCTGGAAGTTGCCGGTGGCGGCCTCGAAACGGCTCAGGTTGTGGATCGACTGCAGCAGCACCGGACCGCTTCGGTCCACGGTCCGCTCGCCGAACGGGTCGAGCCAGGAGAGGGCGAGCCGCGCGCCGACGACGAAGAGCAGTGCGACGAAGAGGAGGCCGGCGAGCCACCGCCAGCCGCGTCGGGAGCGCCGGTTCGCCGGCTCTGCGGGGGGCGGCGACCCGTGGGGGGCTCCGGTCTGGCGGTTCACGGAAGGAATCTTCCCGAGATCGGCCCGATCTCACCTTGGCGGGGCATGTAGTGATTCGCCCGGCGAAGTTTCGTGGTCAGCCGGAGCGTCCGCCGGCGTGGGGGTCTCGTGGCCGTACGGCGGGTTCATGGGATAGCTGGGGGTGGCGGGGGCGTCCCGCCGGACGTCTCCGCCGAAGTACCTGCTCTGCAACCGGCAGGTGGCGAAGTCCGTGTAGAACATCCTCAGCCAGTCCCGGCGCTGGGTCTCGGTCAGGTGGGCGAACCAGGTCGCGGCGCGCCGCTGCTCGGGCAGGGGGCCGGAGGGCAGCGGCTCGTCGCGCAGCCAGGCGATGACGATCGCCCGGTACCCGTCGGCGGGGGAGCCGGGGCACGGCCGGGCGAGCCGCTCGACGAACTCGGAGGCCGCGCGGTCCGCGTATCCGGCGTCGAGATCGTCTACGTAGATGGGCACCACGCCCTTGCCGACCTTGTCGGTGTCCGAGCGCGAGCGCTGCTCGACCCGGTTGAACGCCGCGGGGGTGCCGGCCAGGCGGGCCGCGATCGTGGTGAAGGTGCCGCCCAGCTCGCCGAGGCCGCTGCGTATCCCCGGATGCACGCAGACGACGATCGGCCACTCCTGGCAGCTGTAGGCGAGGCTCTCGCTCGCCGCGACCTCCTGCGGCTCGCTCAGCAGCCGCGCCACGCCGGTCCCGGCGGCGAGCAGCGCGACCATGGCCGCGGCCAGCGCGAGCGCCTGCCTGGTGATGAACGCGGCCCAGCCGAGGAGAAGCGCGGCGCTGATGCCCACCAGCCACAGCGCCTGGTCGGTGAACGCGCCCAGAGGCATCAGCCGGAAGGCGTCGTACGGCTCCCGCGCGGCGGGGGCGAGCCGGTCGGCCCACGGCGCGCCCGAGGCGACCCAGGTGAACAGCGCGTACGTGCCGAAACCGGCGACCAGCGGCGCGACGGCCACCGGTGCGAGCCAGCCGACGACCCATCCCGCGACCACGTAAAGAGCGAGTCCGGCGGCGCTCATGGCCACCCCGCCGGGGAGCAGGCCGTTGCCCTCCCCGGTCAGCAGGGCGCGCACGGTGAGCACCGTCATGGTGGCGGCGAAGGAGCCCACGACGACCACGAGGATCGCGAGCGGCGGTCGTATCGCCTGCCATGTGGTGAGCGCTCGGCGGCGGCCCGCGCGGCGTCTGCGCGCCGCGACCCACGCGGCGAAGGCCGCGGCGACCGGACCGGTCAGCCGGAGCGACCCGATGACCGCGACCACGATGTTGTCCCAGTCCATGACGCCAGGAATCAGGACGCTCCACGCGCAGACGAGCCCGAGCACGAGCAGCACGGCCAGAAGCACGACCGCGCCCTGCTTGAGTTCCTCGCGTGAAACGCCTCCGCGGCTATCCACGACCGGGCGCGGCATGCGGCCACGCCCACGGTCGTGCGCGACGCTGCTCCAGCGCCGTCGTCTGCTTGTTGCCCATCGACCAAACCCCCCGTGCGGGTGGGCGGTGGCGTCGGACCGCGCCGGTCCCCGTGGCGCTGGTCCGCAGGACGTGCGCGCCGTGCCTGCCGACTAGCAGACTTGGCTCGCGTTGCCCTCCGGGTTTGCCGCCGCCTCACCTTTTGACGTGGCAACCATAACGGAGCGTGATGTTTGACGCCGGAGTTCTGGGGTCAAGGAATCAATTTGGTTACACAGCGTACGCAGCGCAATTGGGACTATCGTCGCGCTACCGTATCGCTGTGTTCATCTCGAAGCCGCTCAATCTCCCGTTCGACCCCATCGACAGGGCTGCCGAGAGCTGGCGAGCGAACTTCGGGCCGTCCTCCGCGATGGCCGCCGTCACTTCGATCATGAGAGCTCACCAGATACTCCTGGCGCAACTGGACGCGCTGCTCAAGCCGTACGATTTGACCTTCGCCCGGTACGAAGCGCTGGTTCTGCTCACGTTCAGCAAGGCGGGCTCGCTGCCTCTTTCCAAGATCGGCGAGCGCCTCATGGTCCATCCGACCAGCGTGACCAACACGGTCGACCGGCTGGAGCGCGCCGGGCTGGTGCGCCGCATGCGCAACCCTCGGGACGGGCGCGGCGTGCTCGCCGAGATCACCGACCGGGGCCGCGAGGTCGTACGGCTCGCCACCGCCGACCTGATGGCCGCCGACTTCGGCCTGGCCATGTACGGCGAGGAGGACCTGGGCGAGATGTTCGACCTCCTGCGGACCCTCAGGGTCGCCGCCGGCGATTTCGCCTCCTGAACCGGCGACACCCCGCCGACGGTGTGCCGTCAGCGGGGTGCCGCTTGGTACGTCCGGGGTGTCGGCCGTCGGTTCCGGCCGCCGGTGTCCGGCTAGCGGCCCACGGCGCGCAGGGCGTCGACGATGCCCCTGCCGTAGAAGCCGTTGCCGGCGCCGCCGCCCTCACACGTGTGCGTCGCGGTCACGGTGGAACCGGCCGGCAGGTGCCGCGTGTAGGTGAACGCCGCCGGAGTGGGGCACGGGGTGGGGGTGGCCGTCCCCTTGAGGATCCGCTCCACGGCGGCGGGGTCCATGGTCAGCCCGCCCGGGTGCCGGTGGTCGGGCCTGCCGTACTTGCTGACGATCAGGGCGGCGACGCCCACCGCACGCGGCGAGGCCATCGAGGTGCCCTGAAGGTACTGGTAGTACCCGCAGACGCTGCCGTTGCAGTCCTTCACCACGTAGGGGACCGTCGGCTCGCCGTTCTCGTCGATCTCGCCGTTGGCGACGGCGAGCGACTTCGGGTACGCCGAGAGGGTCGCCTTGGTGATGTCCCGCGTGTTGTCGGACGTGTCGTACACGTCGCCGCCGGGGGAGGCGACGTCGACGAAGCCGTCGCCGTAGTTGGAGTAGTACGCCTTGCGCTTGCTGATGCCGGTCGACGAGACCGAGATCACATGGTCGCCCTCGCCGGGCATCGACTTGCAGCTCGGCGGGATCGTGCGGGAGTAGGGGGCCTGACCGGGCACGCTCACGAAGTCCGGGCTGCTCGTGTCGGTGTTGGTCTTGGTGTAGTCCATCGCCTCGTTGCCCGCGGCGCTGATCAGGGTCACACCCCTGTTGTGCGCGTAGTCGAGGGCCCGCTGGGTGGCGCGGATGATCGTGGCCTGCTCGAGCTGGCTCTCGGGGGAGTCGGCGGGGTTGTCCACGCAGTTGAAGAGCCACGGGTCGACGTAGTAGCTCATGTTGACCACGTCGATGCCGATGTCGCCCGCGTAGGTGAGCGCGTCCACGGTCGGCTGCAGGAAGAAGTAGCCCGAGTCCTGACCCGCCCGGATGTTCACGATCGAGACGTTGGGGGCCACGCCGGAGACGCCCAGCCGGTTGACCGGGGACGCGATCGACGAGGCGACGTGCGTGCCGTGGCCGTCGTCGTCCACGTCCGCCGGGTCGACGCAGGAGGCCACCTCGCAGGGGCCGTCCACGACGTCGCCGTTGGCGTCCGTGGGGATGTCGACGGTGAAGTTACGGCTCAGGGCCCTGTTGAAGTTGGGTGCGATGTCCGGGTGGGATCCGTCGACCCCGGTGTCGAGAACGCCGACGAGCACGCGCTTGTCGCCCGTCTCGTACTTGTGCGCCTCGTTGGCGTGGATCTGCTGCATGTCCCACTGCAGATCGCTGAGCGGCTCGGCCTTGGGGTTCTTGCCCCTCTTGACCGGAGTGGCTCCGGCCCTGCCCTCCTTCTCGACGGCCTTGGCCTGGATGGCCTTGGCGGCGCCCGCCTGGACTCTGGCCGCCTTCGGCGCGGTGCCGATGACGCGGTTGCGTGCGACACCCTCGATCGCGGAGTTGTCCTTGACGGCGGCGAAGAACCCGCTGTTGGTCGTGGTGACCGTCGCCAGTCCCACCGCGGTGTTGACCTTCACGATGGAACCGCCCGCGGCCTCGATCGCCTTCTGGGCATCGGCCGCGTTGGCGCCCTCCTTGTAAAGGACGACGTACTCGGTCTCCGCGGCCGGTTCGGCCGCGGTGCGCACCGCCTGCGCCGGCGACGCCAGCGTGGCCGCGGCGAGTGCCGCGGCTGCGGCGACGACAATGACGCGCTTCACATCCACCTCCCTGTGGACATCAACCATGCGCGTCTCATATTTCGGTATTGACGACCTCTGTCATAGATCCGTGGAGTATTGCGACCAAGGTGTGACATTCGCTGGCGCGAGTGACCGCAGAGGCGATCCCCTGGCGCGATTTACTAGGACGTCCTAGTATTTTCGCGAGGAGGGGACCATGAACGCGGACGAGATCGAGGCCGGACGGGCCCGCTGGCAGGCGCGGTACGACGCGGCGGTGACACGCGCCCCGTGGCGGGAGCACCGGACGCTGTCCGGGGTGGAAGTGGCGCCGGTCTACGGGCCGGACGGCGATGACCCGAGGTTCGAGCGCATCGGCTGGCCGGGGGAGTATCCCTTCACGCGGGGCCTGCACCCGACCGGATATCGCGGGCGGCCCTGGACGATCCGGCAGTTCGCCGGATTCGGCAACGCGCGACAGACCAACGAGCGCTACAAGATGATCCTCGGCGCGGGCGGCGGCGGCCTCTCGGTGGCCTTCGACATGCCGACGCTCATGGGCCGCGACTCCGACGACCCCCGCGCCCTCGGCGAGGTCGGCCACTGCGGCGTGGCCGTCGACTCCGCCCTCGACATGGACGTGCTCTTCGAGGGCATCCCGCTGGGCGACGTGACCACCTCGATGACGATCAGCGGCCCCGCCGTCCCGATCTTCTGCATGTACGTCGTCGCGGCCGAGCGCCAGGGCGTGCCGGCCGGTCGGCTCAACGGGACGTTGCAGACCGACATCTTCAAGGAGTACATCGCCCAGAAGGAGTGGCTGTTCGCCCCGGAGCCGCACCTGCGCCTGATCGGCGACCTGATGGAGTACTGCGCCGCCGAGATCCCCGCGTACAAGCCGCTGTCGGTGTCCGGCTACCACATCAGGGAGGCCGGATCCACGGCCGCGCAGGAGCTGGCCTTCACGCTCGCCGACGGCTTCGGCTACGTCGAGCTCGGCCTCTCGCGCGGCCTCGACGTGGACGTGTTCGCCCCGGGCCTGTCCTTCTTCTTCGACGCGCACATCGACTTCTTCGAGGAGATCGCGAAGTTCCGGGCCGCGCGCCGGATCTGGGCCCGCTGGATGCGCGACGTGTACGGCGCCCGCACGGAGAAGGCCCAGTGGCTGCGGTTCCACACCCAGACGGCAGGGGTCTCGCTGACCGCGCAGCAGCCGGACAACAACATCGTCCGCACCGCCGTCGAGGCGCTCGCCGCGGTCCTGGGCGGCACCAACTCGCTGCACACCAACGCGCTCGACGAGGTGCTCGCGCTGCCCTCGGAGAAGGCCGCCGAGATCGCGCTGCGCACCCAGCAGGTGATCATGGAGGAGACCGAGGTCGTCAACGTCGTCGATCCGCTGGGCGGCTCCTGGTACGTGGAGGCGCTCACCGACCGGCTGGAGGCCGAGGCCGAGGCAACATTCACGAAAATTCGCAACATGGGCACCGACGGCACGATGACCTCCGGCATCCTCCGCGGCATCGAGGACGGCTGGTTCATGTCGGAGATCGCCGAGGCCGCCTTCGACTACCAGCGCAAGCTGGAGAAGGGCGACAAGAAGATCGTCGGCGTCAACTGTCACACCTCGACCGTCGAACAGCCGCTGGAGATCCTCCGGATCAGTCACGAGGTCGAGCTGGAGCAGCGCCGCGTCCTCGCCGACCGCCGTGCCGTACGCGACCAGAAGGCCGTGGACGACGCGATCGCCGGTCTCGTCGCCGCCGCCAGGTCGGACCGCAACATGATCCCGCCGATGCTGGACGCCGTACGGGCCGAGGCCACACTGGGCGAGATCTGCGACGCGCTCCGGGCGGAGTGGGGGACCTACTCCGAGCCCGCGCGCTTCTGACCCGCCCGCGTTCCGCGCCCGTTCTGCCCGCGTTCCGCCCGCGTTCCTCAGATGTTCGGCACGCGGGCGGGCCGCCGGACGTGACGAGGAGGCGCGGTTGGCACGGAACAGCCGCGCGCGTACGGCAGGATTGGAGTATGGCAGCGGACTTCACTCGACCTGGATCGCTCTACGGCGCCGTGGACCTCGGCGCGCGCAAGCAGGCTCTGGAAGCGCAGGCGCGGCGTGAGGCCGCCGCGCAGAACCCGGACGCGGCGGCCGCGAACGTCATCGAGGTCAGCGCGGCGACCTTCACCGCCGACGTCGTCGAGCGCTCGATGAGCGTTCCCGTGATCGTCGAGGCCACCGTGCCGCGGGCCGAGCAGGTCCAGCAGTTCAGCCAGGCCATGGAGAAACTCGCCGCCGAGGCGGGCGGCGCGTGGATCCTGGCCCGGGCGGACGTCGAGGCCAACCCCGAGCTCGCCCAGGCCCTGCGCATGCGGGCCGTGCCGACGGTCTACCTGGCCGTCCAGGGGCAGCTCATGCCCCTGTTCGAGGGGCCGCTGCCCGAGTCGCAGCTGCGCCAGGCGCTCACCCAGGTGTTCGAGCAGCTCGGCGTCGAGCTGGCCGCCCCCGCGCCGGGCGCGGAGGAGCCGGCGGAGCCGCCGATCGACCCCGACCTGGCCGCCGCGGACGAGGCCGTCGAGAAGGGCGACCTGGACGCGGCGGCGGCCGCGTTCGAGCGGCTCCTCGCCCGGCAGCCCGGGAACGAGGAGGCCAGGATCGGCCTCGCCGGAGTCGGGCTGGTCCGGCGCACCCAGGGCCTGGACCCGGCCGACGTGCTGGCCCGCGCGGCCGAGCAGTCCGGCGACGTCGGCCTCCAGACCCAGGCGGCCGACCTGGAGATGCTGGCGGGCGATGTGGACGCCGCCTTCGACCGGCTCGTCGGCGTCGTACGGCGCTCCGCCGGGGACGACCGCGACCGGGCCAGGGTCCACCTGCTCGGCCTGTTCGAGGCGCTGCCCTCCGACGACCCCGCCGTGTCGAAGGGCCGCCGCGGCCTGGCGAGCGCGCTGTTCTGATCCGGGTCGCTCCGGAGGAGCAGACCCATTGCGGCGAGCGCTGTAGTGTGTGGACACTGGTGCGTCCCCGGCGCCGTCACAGATCAGAACGGCACGGCCTCCGGAGGCGTGCACGCGCAGACAGCCATGACAACAGGAGCGAATTGACGTGGCCACCGTGCCGAGCGTTTCGTACTCGATCACCGTTCGTCTCGAGGTGCCCGCGGGCGGCAAGGCCGTCAGCCTCCTCACCCACGCGGTGGAGAGCGCCGGTGGTGTGATCACCGCTCTCGACGTGAGCACGGCGGGTCACGAGAAGCTCCGCATCGACGTCACCTGCGCCGCCAGGGACACCGACCACGCGCAGGCGCTCGTCGACGCGCTCGGCTCCGTCGAGGACGTCGCCATCCACAAGGTGTCCGACCGGACCTTCCTCATGCACCTCGGCGGCAAGATCGAGATGCAGTCGAAGGTCCCGCTGCGCAACCGTGACGAGCTCTCCATGGCGTACACGCCGGGTGTGGCGCGGGTCAGCATGGCCATCGCGCGCAACCCCGAGGACGCGCGCCGCCTCACCATCAAGCGCAACTCGGTGGCCGTGGTCACCGATGGGTCGGCCGTCCTCGGCCTCGGCAACATCGGCCCGGCCGCCGCGCTCCCGGTGATGGAGGGCAAGGCGGCGCTGTTCAAACGGTTCGCGGGCATCGACGCCTGGCCGATCTGCCTCGACACCCAGGACGTCGACGAGATCGTGCGCACCGTCCAGGTGATCGCGCCCGGCTTCGGTGGCATCAACCTGGAGGACATCTCCGCGCCGCGCTGCTTCGAGGTCGAGCGGCGGCTGCGCGAGCTCCTGGACATCCCGGTCTTCCACGACGATCAGCACGGCACCGCGATCTGCGTGCTCGCCGCGCTGACGAACGCGCTCAAGGTGGTCGGCAAGGACATCTCCGACGTCCGCATCACGCTCGCCGGAGCGGGTGCCGCCGGAACGGCGGTCCTGCGCCTGCTGCTCGCCGGTGGCGCGCGGCACGTGGTGGTCTGCGACTACCTCGGCGCCGTCCACCTGGGCCGGGACGACCTCGACGACTCGCTGCGCTGGATCGCCGAGCACACTAACGCCGAGGGATACAGCGGCGACCTGCGCGGCGCCGTCAAGGGCGCAGACGTCTTCATCGGCGTGTCCGCCCCCGGCATCCTCGACGGCGACGACATCGCCGCGATGGCGGAGAACGCCGTCGTGTTCGCGCTGGCCAACCCCGAGCCCGAGGTCTCGCCCGACGACGCCAGGGAGCACGCGGCGGTCGTGGCGACCGGCCGCTCCGACTATCCGAACCAGATCAACAACGTGCTGGCCTTCCCCGGCGTGTTCCGCGGTCTGCTCGACGCCCAGGCCAACGTGGTCACCCCGGAGATGCTGCTGGCCGCGGCCAGGGCGCTCGCCGCGGTCGTGACCGACGAGGAGCTCGGCCCCAACTACATCATCCCCAGCGTCTTCCACCCCGACGTCGCGGGCGCGGTCGCGGCCGCCGTACGGGAATCGGCCGGCGGGCGGGCCCGCGGATTCACCGAGGCCTGATCACGTCGCGCGCCGGGTGACCGGGGCGCGAAGTCGATGTCGGGGCGGCGTGCGAGATTCACGCCTTCTCCCTCATGATGGAGGGTATGGCGGAAGGGATCTACGTCGGTCGGCTGCTCGTCGCGACGCCACTGCTGGAGGACCCCAACTTCCGGCGCAGCGTCGTCCTCGTTCTCGAGCACGACGAGGGCGGCGGCTCGCTCGGCGTCGTGCTCAACCGTCCCAGCGAGATCTCGGTGACGCAGGTGCTGCCCTCGTGGGACGCGCTGGTGACCGGTCCCTCCGTGCTCTTCGAGGGCGGTCCGGTGCAGACCGACAGCGCGCTGGCGCTGGCCGCCGTGCAGAGCGGCGGCGAGCCCCTGGGCTGGCGGCGGCTGCAGTCGGGTCGGTCCGCCGCGTACCGCCTGGGCACGGTCGACCTCGACGCGCCGCCCGAGATCCTCGCGGGGGAGATCTCGCAGATGCGCATCTTCGCGGGCTACGCCGGATGGACCGCCGGCCAGCTCCGGGGCGAGGTCGAGGAAGGCGCCTGGTACGTCGTGGACTCCGAGCCGGAGGACACCTTCCATTCCGACCCGACGACGCTCTGGCGATCGGTGCTGCGCCGTCAGCAGGGCGAGCTGTCCTTCGTGGCGACCTATCCCGACGATCCCGAGCTCAACTGACGGCGGGCGACGCGACGGCGGGGAGCGCGAGAGCGCGCCCGGCCGTCGCGTCGCCGCTTGTCAGGCCGGCCCGGTCAGGCGGCCGTGCAGGTGAGGGACGGCACGCCGTTCGTGCCGTTCCAGGATCCGAGGAACCCGAACGACGTGGCGGCTCCGGCGCCGAGGCCGCCGTTGTAGCTCATGTTATTCGCGGTGACGGCCGACCCGCTCGACGTGATCGTGGTGTTCCAGGACTGCGTCACGGTCTGGCCGTCCGCGTATGTCCACTTCACGGTCCATCCGCTGATCGCGGCGCCGCCCGCGGTCACCTTGACCTCGGCCTGGAAGCCTCCCTGCCACTGCCCGATGACGGAGTACGTCGCGGAGCACGTCTTGGTGCCTCCGGTCGGCGAGGTCGACGGGCTCGGGGAGGACGACGGGCTGGACGAGGGCGAGGGGCTGGGCGAGCTCGACGGGCTGGACGAAGGCGAGGGGCTGGGCGAGGCGCCGCTGTAGACGGTGGCCTCCTTCGACGTCGACGCGATGCCGTTGGCGCCGTTGAACAGCCGCTGGCCCCAGGTGGTGAGCTGTCCGACGTTGAAGTTCGTCACCTGGTCGAGGTACTCGACGCCGCCGCCGTTGCCGCTCCACGACCAGCCGAGGTAGCCGATGCCGCGGGACTGCGCCTGCGACATGATCGTGTCCTCGTCGGGGTCGCCGTCGGAGTGCATGTTGCCGAACTCGCCGATCACCAGAGGCAGCCCGGCCGTCTGGAACGCCTGGAGGTAGGCGGTGATCTCCGCCGCCGTGTCGAAGACGCCGTACATGTGGATCGAGAAGACCGTGTTCTTCTGCGGGTCGCCGCTGAACACGGTCGCCGCGGTGTCGCGCATGACGAAGCCCCAGTCCTGGCCCCAGTTCGGCGCGTCGACCATGAGCATGTGCTGGAAGCCCGCGGCCCGCATCCTGCTGATCGCGTTGGACGTGGCGCTGGTCCAGCCGGAGGTGTTGTTGTTGCCGTACGGCTCGTTGCCGATGTTGATGACGATGTGGTTCTCCTGGCCGGTCAGGACGCTCTTGAGACCGATCCAGTAGTCGACGGCCTGGTCCAGGGTGTAGGCGCCGCCCTGCTCGCCGTACCCGGTGGTGTCGTGGTTCTCCAGGACGCAGATCAGGCGGTTCTGCTTACAGAGGGCGATGACGTTGGCCACGTCGCTCGCGGTGTTGGCGGTCCACCGGCCGCCGCTCAGCACCACCCGGACGGTGTTCGCGCCGAGCGACTTGATGTTGGCGAAGGAACTCGTCTGGCTGGAATACCACGTATGGGCGTGGCTGGTCCCGCGCATGATGAACTGGCTGCCGTTGGCCTCGTAGATCTTGCCGCCGCTCACCCGGAGGCCCACCGCGGCCTGCGCGGGCGCGGTGAAGGAGAGCAGCGAGATCAGCAGGGCGGCCAGCGCGGTGGCCGCGACGGCGAATCGTTTCCTCATGACCCACCTTCGGTCGTGTCCTATGGGAGCGCTCCCAGGGACGATAGGCGGGGCTCCTCACGCCGTACAGGAGACCGTGGGGGCGAGAGCCGGTCGGGGCGGCTGACCAGGGAGATCGGGGCGGCCGGAGGATGAACGGTACATTGATCGAATTCCGGCCGGCCCGCCTCGGGGGGAAGTCTCAGCGGTCCCATCCGGGACGCAGGCACCGTTCTGCGATCGCGAGAGTCTGCTCCAGGCGCTCGGCCAGGAGTGAGAGATCGTCCGGGCCGTGTTCGAAGCAGATCCGGCCGAGGGCGGTGAAGACCGAGACCACGAACTGGGTGTGCAGGTCGTCCGGATCGGTGCCGCGACGGCGGGCGACCTCCTCGGCCAGTCGTCGTTCGCTCGTCGCCATGAGGCACATCTGTCCGGCCAGCAGTGTGGGAGTGCTCCCGATGAGCTGTCTGGCCTGGAGGAAGCGCCTCGCCTCCGCGGCGTCGCCCTCGCGCAGGGTGTCCAACATCACACGCATGGCGTTGGAGAGCGCCTGGTGGGGCGACTCGTCGGCGGGCCGGGCGGCGAGTTCGGCCAGTAAAATCTCCTGCCCATCCTGGGGGAGGGAGAGTGCGACCTCTTCCTTGGAGGAGAAGTACCGGAAGAAGGTCCGCGGCGAGACGTCCACCACGGCGGCGACCTGGTCGATCGTCGTTATGTCGTACCCCTGTGTTAGGAACAGGTCGAGGGCCGCGTCGATCAGCGCGATCCGGGTCTTCTGCTTCTTGCGCTCTCGTAGACCCATGGTTGTCATCTTCACGAAACCCTCGCTTCATAAGCTGTCATTTGTCACGCTATGCCGGAAAAAAGTGTTTGTCATCTGTCATGGGGTGACATAAGTTACTCCGGTTGACTTCTACTAGGGGGGACTCCCGATCATGGCTCAGGCGTTAGCCGTACCAACCGACGCGTCCGCGGGGCGCGGCAAAGGCCACCCGTGGATGACGCTGCTGGCGGTCTCGCTGGGCGTCATCATGGTGATGCTCGACGGCACCGTGGTGTCGATCGCCAACCCCGTGATCGCTACGGAGCTGAACGCGTCCCTGGAGAGTCTTCAGTGGGTGACCAGCGGCTACCTGCTCGCGCTGGCGGTGTTCCTCATCACCGCGGGCAAGCTCGGTGACCTCTTCGGCCACAAGCGGATCTTCCTGATCGGCGTGGCCGGCTTCGCGTTGACGTCGCTCGCGATCGGCCTCAGCGACTCGGTGGGCGCGCTGATCGCGTTCCGCGTGCTGCAGGGATTGTTCGGCGCGATGCTGCAGCCCGCGGCCCTGGCGTTGCTGCGATCCGCCTTCCCCGGCGAGAAGCTGAACATGGCGATGGGCGCGTGGGGTGCGATCATCGGTCTGTCCAGCGCGGGTGGCCCCATCATCGGCGGCCTGCTGGTGGAGAACGTGAGCTGGCAGTCCGTCTTCTTCATCAACGTGCCCGTCGGTGTGATCGCCCTCGCGGTCGGCCTGTGGGTCCTCACGGAGAGCAAGGCCCAGACCCTCTCGAAGGTCGACTGGCTCGGCGTCGTGCTGCTCTCCGGCACGATGTTCTCCCTGGTCTGGGCGATCATCAAGGCTCCGGAGTGGGGCTGGACCGACCCCTGGACGATCCTGTTCCTCGCCGCCACCGTGATCATCGGCGCGATCTTCCTGTTCTGGCAGTCCCGGGTGCGTGAGCCCCTGCTGCCGCTCAGCCTGTTCCGGAACGTCTCGGTCTCCATCGGCACCGGCCTGATGATCATGGTCGCGTTCTCGATGTTCGGCGCCATGTTCTTCCTCACGTTCTTCTTCCAGGGCGTGCACGGGTTGTCTCCGATGGACTCCGGGCTCCGGATGCTGCCCATGAGC
Source organism: Microtetraspora glauca (assembly GCF_040656155.1). Classification (NCBI taxonomy): domain Bacteria; kingdom Bacillati; phylum Actinomycetota; class Actinomycetes; order Streptosporangiales; family Streptosporangiaceae; genus Microtetraspora; species Microtetraspora glauca. Next base: position 183,848 of record NZ_JBFALK010000006.1, on the reverse strand, counting down.
GCGGGCATGATCGTCGCATCGCCGCTGGCCGGCATCCTGATCGGCAAGCTGGGGCCGAAGATCACCATCGCGGGCGGCATGCTGGTCACCGCGGTCGCCATGTTCCTGATGTCCCGGCTGAGCGTGGACGCCGCGTTCATCGATACGGCGATCCCGTTCGTCCTGCTCGCCTTCGGCCTCTCGCCGGTCTTCGTCGGCGCCACCGAGATCATCGTCGGCAACGCACCCGAGGATCTCAGCGGCGTCGCGGGCGGCGTGCAGCAGTCCGCCATGCAGGTCGGCGGCGCGCTGGGCACCGCCATCCTGGGCGCCGTCGTGTCGGGCAAGGTCGCGGACGTGTTCGCGGGGCACCTTGGCCCGGCCGCGGCCGCCCTTCCGGCGGATCAGTTGGAGGGGCTCAAGGGAGCCGCCGCCGTCGGCATGGCCCCGACCGGGCTTCCCGAACCGGTGGGCAGCCTGATCGTCAAGGCGTCGCACCTGTCCTTCATGGACGGTCTGCACCTCGGCTTCACCGTGAGCACGGGCGTCGCCGTCCTCGCCGCGATCCTCGCCCTGTTCGTCAAGGCGGGGCGCAAGACCGAGGGCGGCCCGGTCCACATGGGCTGACCGTCACTCCGTACGGCCCTCCGCCCCGTACGGCTCCCGCCCTCATGGGCGGGAGCCGACGGGGCGGTTCCCTTTCGCGCGTAAAATCGGTACCCGTGAGCGGTACGAAGATTCTTCCTGAGAGCGACGTCACTCCGAGGCTCTCGCACGGAGACGGCGACCATGAGCGGTTCTCGCACTACGCCGACAAGAACAAGATCACCGAGAGCATGGTGACCGGCACGCCGGTCCGAGCCCTATGCGGCAAGATCTGGGTGCCCAGCCGGGATCCGAAGAAGTACCCCGTCTGCCCGGAATGCAAGGAAATCTACGAGGGCCTGCCCAAGGGAGAGCCCTCCGGCGAGTGAGTGTCGATCCGGGATGACCGCTCCCGGTGCGGCTAGCGTCAGCTGTCTGTCTGACCAGTCGTATCGGGGGAACGAATGGCCCGGCGCACGATCGCCGTCTCTTTGGCATGTCTGTTCACGGTGTGCGGGGTTCCCGCCGAAAGCCGCGCCGGTGTCGCCGGGACCAGGAGTGAGTGCCGCACCAGGCCGCACCCTCCGGCGCCGGCGCGGCTGGCGGAACCACGCGCCCCGAAAGCACGCCAGATCAGCCGCATGTCCGCCGATCTCCGTCGCCGCCTCGCGCGCGCCCGGGACCGGCACGGCAGCAGGACCGTCCAGTCGGTCACCGTGCCGCTGTGGGTGCACGTCATCAAGGACGGCGCGCTCGGCGCGCCCGACGCCGCCGTCAAGCAGCAGGTCGCCGCGCTCAACGCGGCCTACGGCGGCAAGGTCGGCGGTGCGGACACCGGCTTCCGCTTCGATCTCAAGGGCATCACCCACACCGCGAACCCCCAGTGGTTCCGCGATCCCGTGGCGTACGAGGAGCCGATGAAGCGGAAGCTCCGGACTGGCGGGCCGGAGACGCTGAACCTCTATCTGGCCCAGCTCAGCCAGCTCGTCCTCGGTTACGCGACCTACCCGTACTGGTACAAGGACGAGCCGCAGCTGGACGGCGTGGTGATCGACTGGCGCAGCATGCCCGGAGGCCCGCTGGCCAACTTCAACCGGGGATACACGGCGGTGCACGAGATCGGTCACTGGTTCGGGCTGCTGCACACCTTCGAGAACGGCTGCGACGAGCCGGGCGACTTCGTGGCCGACACGCCCGCCGAGGGGTCGCCGGGCTCCGGCTGCCCCCAGCGCAGGGACTCGTGCCCGGCGCCGGGAGACGACCCGATCCACAACTTCATGGACTACGGCTACGACCGGTGCATGTCCGAGTTCACCGCCGGTCAGGCGGCCCGGATGTACGAGATGTGGACGACCTACCGCCAGTCGCGTCTGTGAGCTTTCGGCGGCGAATGTGGGCATTTCCGTTGACGGGCGGCCGGAGGCGTGAGTAACTCCTGATCAGCGCTCGTGCCGCCGGGCGCCGTTTCAGGAGGCGCCGTGGACGATGAGTGGACGCGCCGGGTGTGGCCGCCCGCCACCCGCGACGACGCCGCCCGAAGCGACGCCGCCCGAGGCGACGTGCTCCGAGGCGGCATGCCCGGAGGCGACACGGCCCCGGGCGACACGGTTCCCAGTGGTGTGATCCGAGGCGACGCGGTGCGGTCCGGGCCCGATGAGGACCTGCCCCCGTCCGCCCGCTGGTACGGCACGCCGGCCCCGCCCCCGCGCCGGATGCCGCGCTGGGCGGTGCGTCTGATCGTCGGCACCCTCGCCTCGGCCGCGGCCGGCACGGTGATCGGCGTGCTGGTCGTCACCGTCATGAGCCGCGCGGAGGGCCGGCCCACCGGTACGGTCACCGACCCGCTCGCCGGGGTCGCGTACGACCTGCCGTCCGGCTGGCAGGAGGCCGTCGTCGCTCCGGTGACCGGGTTCACGTCCGCGGCCGTCAACGACGGCAGGGTGGCGGTGATGGCCCGGCGAGGGGAGCGGGCCGACCCGGCGGACCCCCGCCCGGCGGTGGTCGGGCTGACCGACGTGTACGCGCGACTGCTGCTCCACGGGGACAAGATCGATGTGGTGGACGACCGGGCGGTGACCGCTGGGTCCCGCCGCGGCTACACCAGGGCCCTGCGTGCGGAGTACCGGGACACCGTGAACCAGCCGGCCTTCCTCCGGGTGACGCTTCTGCTGGACGCCGAGGGCGCGAGCACGGTGCTCCTGGGCCTGGCCCATCCTGACGAGCCCGCCTCTCGGGCGGACATCGACGCCCTCATGGCGGGTGTGCGCTGACCACCGCCGAGCAGGCGGGAGCACCTGTGAGGCATGTCTCATCGGCGGCCCGGTCGTGCGGAAGGCCGTAGCACAACGGGCTGATCCTCACCAGGATCTCGGTTGGTCGGCACGTCTTGTCGGTCGATCCGACTACTCTGAGGTCACTGTGAGGGAGCGAACCGATAGATACAGCATTGTTCCTACGGGATCGGGGAGGCGTCGTTGAGCGTATCCGCCGCATCGCATCTCTCGCCTTCCTATCCCGACAGAGCCGCCTGGGGCACCGCGCCCAAGTTGCGCGCGTGGCAGCAGGAGGCGTTCGACCTCTACTTCCAGCGTGACCGGAGGGATTTCCTCACCGTCGCGACACCGGGTGCGGGAAAGACCACCTACGCGCTGCGCATCGCCAGCGAGCTGCTCTCCAAGGGCGTCATCCGGGCGGTGACCATCGTCACCCCGACCGAGCACCTCAAGCGGCAGTGGGCCGACGCGGCCGGCCGGGTCGGCATCGGCATCGACCCCGAGTTCAAGAACAGCCAGGGCGCGACCTCCCGTGACTACACCGGCGTCGCGATCACCTACGCCCAGGTGTCGATGCATCCGGCGTTGCACCGGGCGCGTACGGAGGCCCGCAAGACGCTGGTCATCTTCGACGAGATCCACCACGCGGGCGACGCCAAGTCGTGGGGTGACGGCGTCCGCGAGGCGTTCGAGCCGGCCACCAGACGGCTGGCGCTGACCGGCACGCCGTTCCGCTCCGACGACAGCCCCATCCCGTTCGTCACGTACGTCGAGGACGGCGACGGCGCCCTGCGCAGCGCCTCCGACTACTCCTACGGGTACGGCCCGGCGCTGGCCGACGGGGTCGTCCGTCCGGTCATCTTCCTGGCGTACTCCGGCGAGATGAAGTGGCGCACGCGGGCGGGCGACGAGATCGCCGCCACGCTCGGCACCCCGTTGACCAAGGACCAGCTCTCCCAGGCGTGGCGGGCCGCGCTCGATCCCAAGGGCGACTGGATCCGCCAGGTCATCCACGCGGCCGACCGGCGGCTCACCGAGGTGCGCCGCGGGGTGCCCGACGCCGGGGGCCTGGTCATCGCCTCCGATCACGAGTCGGCCCGCGCGTACGCCCGGCACATCAGGACCGTGTCCGGTGAGGGGGCCGTCGTCGTCCTCTCCGACGATCCGGGCGCGTCCAAGAAGATCAAGGATTTCTCCGCCTCCGAGGCGCGGTGGCTGGTCGCGGTCCGGATGGTGTCCGAGGGCGTCGACATCCCTCGGCTCGCCGTCGGCGTCTACGCCACCAGCACCTCGACGCCGCTGTTCTTCGCCCAGGCCGTCGGGCGCTTCGTCCGGGCGCGCAAGCGGGGCGAGATGGCATCGGTCTTCGTGCCGTCCGTGCCGGTCCTGATGGGGCTCGCCGCCGAGATGGAGGAGGAGCGCGACCACGTCCTCGGCCGTTCACAGCCCGAGGACGGGCTGGACGACTCCCTGCTCGAACGGGCGCAGCAGGAGCGCAAGCAGCCCGACGCGCTCGGGGACGAGTTGCCGTTCCAGACGCTGGAGGCGTCCGCGACCTTCGACCGGGTGCTGTTCGACGGTGGCGAGTTCGGCACCTCCGCCGCCCCCGGGTCGCCGGAGGAGGAGGACTTCATCGGCCTCCCCGGGCTGCTCGAACCCGACCAGGTGGCCTCCCTCCTGCGCAGGCGGCAGGCCGACCAGCAGGCGGCGAAGCGGCGGAAGAGCACCACGGAGGAGGCGGCGCCCGCGCTCGCCCCGCACGAGCAGATCCACGAGCTGCGCAAGGAGCTCAACGGGCTCGTCGGCGCGTGGAATCATCGCACCGGCCAGCCGCACGGCGTCATCCACGCCGAGTTGCGCCGGTCCTGCGGCGGTCCCGCCATCGCGCAGGCGTCGGCCGACCAGATCAGGGAGCGGATCGCCATGATCCGCAAGTGGGCCACCCAGCGGAGGTGACGCCCGCCCTGGCGGCGCGGCGCGGATCCGGATCGCGCGCCGCGTCCCGCCAGGTCCCGATCGTCCGCCAGGGCCCGATCATCCCGCCAGGTCCCGCCGAATCCCGATCGTCCCGCCAGGTCCACATCGCGCCGGGTCCCGATCAGCTGACCGAGCGCCTTTCCGGGATGCGGTGACCGGTGCGGCCGTCCACGGCCACGTACCGCGGGCCCGGCCGCAGCGGCGGCATGAGCGCGAGGTCCAGCGCCGCGCGCCCTTCGGAGACGCGCACGGGCAGCGTCCGGGACTCCCTGCCCTGGACGTCGTCGCCGCCCGCCGCGCCCTCGTCCAGCCAGATCCGCACCCGCCTCCCGGCGCGCTGGAACGTCACGGTCGCCGTCTCGCACTGCTGGGGCGACGCCGTCCAGTAGATCGTCAGGCCGCGCACGCCCTGGTGCCGGCGTCGCGACAGCCGTACGGACTCGGGGGCGGGGGTGCGGGTCGCGCAGGCGGGAGACCTGGGCGAGGTCGCGGGGGCGGGAGCGGCCGCGACGGGAGCCCTCCCGGGCAGGTCGGGCGGAGGCTGCTCCATCCAGCCGACCGTCAGCGTGGCCGCCTCCAGCGCCGCCAGCGTCAGCACGCCGGTGACGCGCGCGAGCCTGGACTGCTCGCGGCCGAACAGCCGCCAGATGCAGACGGGGGTGAGGACGAGCCAGGACAGGCCGAGCAGGAACGCGAACATCGACGCCGCCAATCGCGAGGAGTTGTCACTCTACGTAACACATCTCTCGCACGGCGTGTCGGTCGAATCCAACATTTACCGGCCGCCTGGCACACGTGGCACGCGGCGGGGGCGTGTGTCAGCCGCGCACCACGGGCGTCCCGGTGAGCCGGACGCCGGCCCGCTCCAGCTCGGCGAGCGCCGCCTCGGTGGTCTCCGGCGCCACGCCCGCGGTGAGGTCCAGCAACACCTGTACGGCGAAGCCGTCGCGGACCCCGTCCACGGCCGTCGCGCGTACGCAGTGGTCGGTCGCGATGCCCACGACGTCCAGGGACTCCACGCCCCGGTCGCGGAGCCAGCCCGCCAGGCCGGTGCCGTCGCCGGTGACGCCCTCGAAACCGCTGTAGGCCGCCGCGTGGGCGCCCTTGCTGAACACCTCCTCGATCGGGGCGACGTCGAGCGCCGGATGGAAACCGGCGCCCGCCGTGCCCGCGACGCAGTGCGCGGGCCAGGTGTCCACGTAGTCGGGCCGCTCGGCGAAGTGCGCCCCGGGATCGATGTGGTAGTCGCGGGTCGCCACCACATGGTCGTAGCCGTGCCGTCGCGCGTGCCGTCCGATCGCGGCGGCCACCTCGGCGCCGCCTCCCACCGCGAGGCTGCCGCCCTCGCAGAAGTCGTTCTGCACGTCCACGATGATGAGCGCGGATTTCATGCGAAACAGCCTAAAGCGATCGCGAGGAGACCGGCGTCGTCCTCATGCGCCGGTCCCTCGCGATCAACTGAAGATAGTAGGGATCGCGGCGTCTCCGGGGGAGAGGCTGTGCGCCATCGTCGGCAATTCGGTCACGGTCGCGCGGTGGCGGGCCCTCGCGTCCTCCAGCGGCTCGCGGCCGACGATCTCGCCGTCCCTGACGAGTTCCGCGAGCAGCGGCCGGTGCCGTCCCCCGGCGGGTTCGAGGGTCACGACCTCGGTGACGGCCGTGCCGTCCTCGACCGCGCGGTAGGCCCATTTGCGGCCGCCCCTGCTCGGCTTGCCCACCGACTGCTTGGCCACCGGCCGCAGCACCCCTCCGGCGTCCTCGCGGGCGACCAGCTTGTAGACGAAGTTCGCCGTGGGATGGCCGGATCCGGTGACGACGGAGGTGCCGACGCCGTACCCGTCGACCGGGGAGGCGGCGAGCGCGGCGATGGCGAACTCGTCGAGGTCGCCGGTCACGACGATCCGCGTCCGGTTGGCGCCGAACGCGTCGAGGATCCGCCGCACTTCCAGTGCGACCTCGCCCAGGTCGCCTGAGTCGATCCGCACGGCGCCGAGGTCCGGCCCGGCCAGCTCGACCGCCGTGCGCACCGCCTTCGCGACGTCGTACGTGTCGACGAGCAGGGTCGTGCCGACGCCGAGCGAGTCGAGCTGGGCGCGGAAGGCGTCCTCCTCGGAGTCGTGCAGCAGCGTGAACGCGTGCGCGGCGGTGCCCGCCGTGGGCACGCCGTACACGTGCCCGGCCATCAGGTTGGAGGTGGAACCGAAGCCGCAGAGATAGGCGGCGCGCGCCGCGGCGACGGCCGCGAACTCGTGGGTGCGGCGGGAGCCCATCTCGATGATCGGGCGCTTGCCCGCGGCCTGGACCATGCGCGAGGCCGCCGAGGCGACCGCGCAGTCGTGGTTGAGGATCGACAGGACCAGGGTCTCCAGCAGGACCGCCTCGGCGAACGTGCCCTCCACCACCATGACAGGGGAGCCGGGGAAATAGGACTCGCCTTCGCGGTAGCCGTACACCTGACCGGAGAAGCGGTAGCCGGCGAGGAACTCCAGGGTGGGCTCGTCGACGACTCGGGCGGCACGCAGGAAGTCCAGCTCCTCCGGGCCGAACCGGAAGTTCTCCAGGGCGTCGAGCACGCGGGCCGTCCCCGCGACCACTCCGTAACGCCGTCCGCCGGGCAGGCGGCGGGCGAAGACCTCGAAGACGGCCCGGCGGTGCGCGGCTCCTCCGGCGAGGGCCGCCTGCAACATGGTCAGTTCGTAGTGATCGGTGAGCAAGGCGCTGCTCATGGGGATCTGCACGTGTCGAGACTACGGCGGGCGTGGTGCAGGATGGTTACGTGGGTGGTACCGCTCCGATGGAGGTCGAACGTCCGGCGATGGACGTGCGGCCCGAGCTTCCGTGGCTGACGATCGTCTGGAACGACCCGGTCAATCTCATGTCGTACGTCACCTATGTCTTCCAGACCGTGTTCGGCTACCCGCGCGAGAAGGCGGAGAAGCTGATGATGGACGTGCACCACAAGGGCAAGGCGGTGGTCGCCAGCGGCAGCCGCGAGGAGATGGAGCGGGACGTCCAGATCCTGCACTCCTACGGCCTGTGGGCCACCGTCCAGCGGGACTCCTGAGAGGCATGCCCCACATTGAGCGACCAGATGAGCACGGAACGGAGTGACCTGTGAGCGCCGGCTTCACGGCCGCGGGTGAGGGCGTGTCGATCACGCTGGACGCCGGAGAGGTGTCCGTGCTCAGCTCGCTGGTCTCGCAGATCCTCGGCCTCGTCGAGCCGGGAGTGACGGGGGACGACCCGCTGGAGCGGGCGCTCGGCATCGGATCGGGCAGCGCGCCGTCGGATCCCGTGCTGGCCCGCCTGTTCCCTTCGGCGTACGCCGAGGACGAGAAGGCGTCCGAGGAGTTCCGCCGCTACACCGAGGCGACATTGCGCGAGGGCAAGCGCGCCGACGCGCAGACGCTGCTGGACACGGCGGAGCCGGGAGTGCTCAAGCTCACTCCCGAGCAGGGGCAGGCGTGGCTGCGCGCCCTCAACGACGTGCGGCTCGCGCTCGGCGTCAGGCTCGGCGTGACGGAGCAGATCCACGACGAGATGGCGGAGATGCCGGAGGAGGATCCGCGCTATCCGGCTCTGGCGATCTACGAGTGGCTGACCTACCTCCAGGACACTCTCGTACGTGCCCTATGGTGAGGCCATGCTGACGATCTCACGGGAGCTGGCGGACACGATCGTGGCCCACGCGCGGGCGGATCATCCGGATGAGGCGTGCGGCGTGGTCGCCGGGCCCGCCGGCTCCGACCGGCCCGAGCGGTTCGTCCCGATGGAGAACGCCGAGCGGTCTCCGACGTTCTACCGGTTCGACTCGATGGAGCAGTTCCGGGTGTGGCGGGAGATGGACGACAGGGACGAGGAGCCCGTCGTCATCTATCACTCGCACACCGCGACGGAGGCGTACCCCTCCCGGACGGACGTGTCCTACGCGTCCGAGCCGAACGCCCACTACGTACTCGTCTCGACGGCCACCGACGACGTGGAGTTCCGGTCCTACCGAATCGTGGACGGCGTCATAACGGAGGAGCAGGTCAAGATCGTGGAGGCGTACGGCTAGACTGGCCGCATGCCTTTTGATGACGTCCGCCCCGGGCTGTCGTCGGCTGTCCTCCCGGGTCTAATGTGTCCCGGATCTCCCGTGCAGAAGTTCCTCTTCGCGCACACCCCTTCTGTCGTCGTCTACGACTGTCGCTGAGTTCCCCTCCGGAATCGCCGCGCGCCCACCCCTGTTCCAATGAGGTGGGCCGTTCACCATGACGACCACTGATCAAGGAGACTGACCCGCGATGGCCATCGAGGTCCGCATTCCGACCATCCTCCGCACCTACACCGGCGGCGCCAAGGCCGTGGACGCCACGGGCGCGACCCTGGAAGAGCTGATCGGCGACCTGGAGTCGCGTCACCCGGGCCTGAAGGACCGCCTGGTGGACGACGCCGGGCTGCGCCGCTTCGTCAACGTGTATCTCAACGACGAGGACGTCCGGTTCCTCGGTGGCCTTGGCACCCCGGTCGCCGACGGTGACACGGTGACGGTGCTGCCCGCCGTCGCCGGTGGCGCCCGCTAGGCGAGAGCCGTACATCATGCGTTTCGACTCACTGATCGACTCGGTCGGTCGCACACCCCTGGTGGGCCTGCCGCGTCTGTCCCCTTCGGACGACGTGCGGATCTGGGCCAAGCTGGAGGATCGCAACCCGACCGGGTCGATCAAGGACCGGCCCGCGCTGTGGATGGTCGAGCAGGCGGAGAAGGACGGCCTCCTCACCCCGGGCTGCACCATCCTGGAGCCGACCTCGGGCAACACCGGCATCTCGCTGGCGATGTCCGCCCGGCTCAAGGGATACAAGCTGATCTGCGTCATGCCGGAGAACACCTCCGAGGAACGCCGCCAGCTGCTGCGGATGTGGGGCGCGGAGATCATCTCCTCACCCGCGGCGGGCGGGTCCAACGAGGCGGTCCGGGTCGCCAAGGGGCTCGCCGCCGAGCATCCCGACTGGGTGATGCTCTACCAGTACGGCAACCCGGCCAACTGGCGGTCCCACTACGAGTCGACCGGTCCGGAGATCTTCGAGGATCTGCCGACGGTGACCCACTTCGTGGCGGGGCTCGGCACCACGGGCACGCTCATGGGCGTCGGGCGCTACCTCCGGGAGAAGGTCCCCGATGTCAAGATCGTCGCGGCCGAGCCGAGGTACGGCGAGCTCGTCTACGGCCTGCGCAACGTCGACGAGGGGTTCGTGCCCGAACTGTACGACGCCTCGGTGCTGACCACGCGGTTCTCCGTGACGTCGGCCGACGCCCTGCGCCGTACGCGGGAGCTGCTCGCGACCGAGGGCATCTTCGCCGGCATCTCCACCGGCTGCGCACTGCACGCCGCCCTGGGTATGGCGCGCAAGGCCGTGGAGGCGGGGGAGCGGGCCGACATCGTTTTCGTCGTCGCCGACGGCGGCTGGAAGTACCTGTCCACCGGGGCGTACGAGGGCACTCTCGACGAGGCGGAGGACCGCCTCGAAGGCCAGCTCTGGGCCTGATCCGTCGCGCCGCCGCGACCGCGGCGTCCAGATGTGCCGAGGGCCGGTCCCGATCATCGGGACCGGCCCTCGGCGTTCCCGGGCACGGCGGTCAGAGCTGGGTCCTGCGGAACCGCCGCTGGGGGGAGTCCATGTCGGGCGGCCGGCACGACTGGAGCTGGAAGTTCTCCAGATCCGCGCACTTGTAGCGCATCGCCGCCGACGTCTCCTTGTCGGGCGCCGTACGCGATCACGCGGGGGTGTTCCCCGCGTGATCGCGCCGGGTCGCATCTGGCAGGCGTCAGTTGAACAGGACGCGGAGCGTGAATCCGGCGTTATCGGCGGAGGCCCGGCCGCTCAGGCCCACCGCGCGCAGCACCTCGGCGTTGGCCCTCTCCTCACCTCGCAGGCCGTCGAGATAGAGGCTCTCGATCTTGTCGAGGTCGGCGTACAGGCCGAAGGTCGCGTCCTCGGCGCCGGGCATCGCCAGCTGGAACGTCTCGCTGTCGGCGAGCGTGCCCTGCCCGGAGAGCTTGTTCGCGTAGTCCTGCGACGTCGCCACGACCAGCTTGCCGTCTCCGTCGACCTTGACGAGCTGCGGTGCCACTCCGCTGCCGGCGGCGGACGCCTCCAGCTTGGCCAGGACCTCCCGCGCCTTGGCCGGGTCGGTCCGCAGCACCACGCCCCCGTTCGGCTGGTCGCCGTTCAGGCCCTCCCCGTCCACGGCCACGGTGATGCTCTTGCCGAGCAGCGTGACCAGGTCGTCGGGCAGCGTGAGGCCGTACTCCGCGCCGGACTCGGTGAGCGACCGGCCGCCTGAGCCGGCGGCGTCCGCCGCCTTCTGGAGCTTCGCCCACTGGTCGCGCACGATGTCGCCCAGCCCGGAGATCCCCGCCGCGCCCGCGGTCGTGGCGGGCAGTTCGCCCAGCTTGACGGGCTCGGTCTCCGTCGTCTTCACGTCCATGCCGCGGGCGAACCCGGTCAGCTCGGCGTAGTCGTCGCCGAACCGGAGGGCTCCGGTGAATCGGGCATTGCGGACGAGGTCCATGGTGTCCGGGTCCTGCTCCGTGCCCGCGACCTTGGCGATCGCGCCGAGGTCCGCCCAGAAGGACAGCACGCCCGGCTCGCCGAGCGCGTCGAGATCGCCGGTGAACCGCTCGTTCTCCGACAGCGGCGTCGCCCTGGCGTACCGGTCGGCCTCTTCCTGGGTGTCCGCGATGATCGCGTATCCCTCGCGGAACGCGACGCCGGTCTTCGTCCGCTCCGGTGTCGAGTCCAGTTTGGCGATGCCCGCCAGGGCCGCTTCCTCGTCCTTGACCTGGACGGCCACGACCATGCCCGGCTCCGCGCCGTCCTGGGCCGGGGGAAGGACGGCGGCGCCGATCCGGTCGCCGAGCCAGGGCTCGACGTCCTTGGCGTAGTCGAGCTCGGTGAACTCGCCCGCGTCCTTGCGCATCGTCTCGAACAGGGCCTTGCGCGGGTCGTCCCCGGCGAAGCTCTCCTTGGTGGCGGAGAACTTGCGGGCGATGTTGAACAGCGCGATCTTCTGGTTGGCCGCGGGGTCGAGGTCGAGCCGCACGTACGCCACTGCGTTGCCGGGCAGCACCTCGTGGGGCTGGGTGCCCCCGCCGCTGAGCATGCTCGCCGCCCACACGCCGCCCCCGCCGACGACGCCCACGAGAACCGCCGCGACCAGCGCGATGATCCAGCCGCGACCGCGCTTCGCGGGGGCGGCCGGGGGTGCGACTGTGGGCCCGAGCTCCTCCGGGTACGGCCACTGCCGGGTATGCGCGTCATTCGGAGGCTGCGGCCGCGGCGTCCGGTACGAGATCGTCTGGTCAGGGTCCTGTCCCGGAGGGAATGGGGGGATATCGGCAGGCATGTCTCTCTCACATATCCGGTGACAGCTTGGCAATCTTGACCGTAAGCCCCAACGGTAGCGAAATGCTTGCACTTCGCTTGACCCGAAGCATGGCCGATCCGGATGGACCGTTAAGGTACTCACTAGAACAACATTCGGGAGGCAGGGCGCGGTGACCAAATTCGACGAGGCGACGCAGGCGATCAGGGTGGACGAAACGACCTATGACGTCTGCCTCGACGACGGATACGCGATCGGCGGTCCCCTGAACGGCGGCTACCTGATGGCGGTGATGCTGCGCGCGGTGGCGGACGCCTCCCCGCACGCGCACCCCGTCTCGACCTCCGCCCAGTTCCTCCGCGCCCCCGCCCCCGGACCGGCCAGGGTCAGGCTGGAGCGGCTCAAGACGGGCCGGACCGCGACCATGACGCGGGCCACGCTCGTCCGCGACGGCGAGCGGTACATCGACATGCAGGTCACGTCGGCCGACCTCGACGGGGACGCCGCGCCGCACTGGTCGGCCACCCCGGAGATCTCCATGCCCGACCTGGCCGACTGCGTACGGTTCCCGAGCCCCAAGCCCGAGTCGAACATGACGCTGAGCGCGCAGATCGAGCTGCTGTTCGACCCGAGCTCGATCGGGTGGCTGCGCGGGGCGCCCAGCGGCCGTCCGGAGTCGCGCGCGTACTTCCGGATGGCCGAACCGCAGGACCCCGACCCGTACGTGCTCGCACTGGCCGTGGACGCGCTCCCGCCCGTCGTCTTCTCGGCCGGGGCCAGGGGATGGGCGCCGACGGTCGAGCTGACCTGGCACCTGCGGGCGCTGCCCGCCCCCGGCTGGCTGACCCTCCTCGGCAGCGGCAGGCTGATCAGCGACGGCTGGTTCGACGAGGAGGTCGAGGTCTGGGACTCGGCCGGCCGCCTGGTCGCCCAGTCACGCCAGCTCGCCCGCGTCGGCCGCGGCTGATCCGCGGCTCATCCGGGCGAGCGGGGAGAAGCACGGAACGACCGGCGGAGCCGGGCGCGAATCGCCCGGCAGTGTGAGCATTCTTACCGTGAGTGAATGGGGGCCGGTCCCCTAATCTTGGGACTCATGCCGGAGAACAGCAGGGCGATCGGGATCTTCGACAGCGGCGTGGGCGGCCTCACGGTCGCCCGCGCGATCATCGATCAGCTGCCGCACGAACCGATCGTTTACGTGGCCGACACCGCGCGCCAGCCGTACGGGCCGAAGGCGATCGCCGAGGTCCGCAGGTACGCCCTTGAGGTCATGGACCACCTGGTCGAGCACGACGTGAAGATGCTCGTGATCGCCTGCAACAGCGCCAGCGCCGCCGTGCTGCGGGACGCGCGGGAGCGGTACGACGTCCCGGTCGTCGAGGTCATCCAGCCGGCGACCCGCCGGGCCGTGCGCGCGACGCGGAACGGCAAGGTCGGCGTGATCGGCACGCGGGCCACGATCGCGTCGATGGCCTACCACGACGCGTTCGCCGCCGCCCCCGACGTCGAGCTGATCGGGGTGCCCGCGCCCCTGCTCGTGGACTTCGTCGAGCGTGGCGAGACGATGAGCGACGAGCTCATCGAGGTGATCCGCGGATACCTCAAACCGATCCAGGACGCGGGCTGCGACACGCTGATCCTCGGCTGCACCCACTATCCCCTGCTCACCGGCGCGGTCTCGTACGTCGCCGGTGACGGCGTCACGCTGGTGTCCAGCGCCGAGGAGACGGCCAAGGACGTCTACCGAATCCTGCACGATCGGGGCCTGCCCCGGCCGCCGGGGGAGCCGCCGCGGCACATCTTCCGCGCCACGGGGGAGACGGCCCTGTTCGAGCAGCTCGGCAGGCGCTTCCTCGGCCCGGAGATCCAGGCGGTGGAGCTCGCGCCGATGGGCGACGGCTCCGATGACGGTCGGGGCGACGGCTCCGGTGACGGGAGGCTCCGGTGAAGCTGACGATCATCGGCTGCTCGGGCAGCTTTCCCGGGCCCGACAGCCCCGCCTCCTGCTACCTCCTGGAGGCCGACGGCTTCCGCATGCTGCTGGACTTCGGCAACGGGGCGCTCGGCGCGCTGCAGCGGCACATCGGCCTCTACGACGTGGACGCCGTCTGCCTGTCCCACCTGCACGCCGACCACTGCCTCGACCTGTGTTCCTACCACGTCGTACGGACGTACTCGCCGGACGGGCCGCTGCCGAAGGTGCCGGTGTACGCCCCGGCCGACGCCTCGCGCCGGCTCAACTCGGCCTACGCGATGCCGGACGAGCCGGTGATGGAGAGCTCCTTCGAGTTCGTACGGCTCCAGCCCGGCGTGCGGCGGATCGGCCCGTTCGAGGTGGCGACGGCGCTGATGAACCATCCGGTCGAGACGTACGGCTTCCGCGTCTCCCATGGGGGACGTTCCGTGGCGTACTCCGCGGACACGGGCGAGTCGGCCGACCTGGTCACGCTGGCCCGCGACGCGGACCTGCTGCTGTGCGAGGCGTCGTTCATCGAAGGGCCGGGCGTCCGGCCCGACATCCACCTCACCGGGCGGCAGGCGGCCGAGCACGCGGCCAGGGCGGAGGCGGGAACGCTCGTGCTGACCCACCTCGTGCCGTGGTACGACCCGGAGCGGATCCTCGGCGACGCGGCCGCCGGGGGCTTCCGCGGCAGGACGGAGTTGGCCCGAAGCGGTGCGGTATATGACCTAGGGTGAGCGTCATGGCTCGTGCAGACGGACGTCGACCCGATCAGCTTCGCCCCGTGACGATCACCCGGAACTGGCTCGCCCACGCCGAGGGTTCCGTGCTCGTCGAGTTCGGCGGCACCAAGGTGCTCTGCGCCGCGACGGTGGAGGCCGGTGTGCCCCGCTGGCGCAAGGGCAGCGGCCTGGGCTGGGTCACCGCCGAGTACGCCATGCTGCCCCGCTCGACGAACACCCGCAGCGACCGCGAGTCGGTCCGGGGCAGGATCGGCGGGCGGACGCACGAGATCTCCCGCCTGATCGGCCGCTCGCTGCGGGCCTGCGTGGATTACAAGGCGCTCGGGGAGAACTCCGTCCTCCTGGACTGTGACGTGCTGCAGGCGGACGGCGGCACCCGCACCGCCGCCATCACCGGCGCCTACGTCGCCCTCGCCGACGCGGTCGCCTGGATGCGCGGCAAGAAGATGTGCCCGGGCAACCCGCTGGTCGACTCGGTGGCCGCCGTATCGGTCGGCGTCGTCGGGGCCGTGCCGATGCTCGACCTGTGCTACGTCGAGGACGTCAAGGCCGAGACCGACATGAACGTGGTGATGACCGGCAAGGGCGACTTCGTGGAGGTCCAGGGCACCGCCGAGGGAGTGCCCTTCGACCGCGCCGCGCTGGACGGCCTGCTCGACCTGGCCGCCGCCGGCTGCGCGGAGCTCACCCGCATCCAGGCCGAATCGCTCGCCTGACCCTCTGGAACGGCCCGGCTGCGACCAGCCGGTAGCAAGGGAGAAACGATGCACAAGGTGGTCCTGGCCACGCGGAACGCCGGGAAGATCGCCGAGCTCCGCCGGATTCTGGCCGAGTCCGGCGCGCCGGTCGAGCTCCTGGGGATGGACTCCTTCCCCCAGATCGCGGACGTCGCCGAGACCGGCCTCACGTTCGCCGAGAACGCCCTGCTGAAGGCACACGCCGTGGCCTCCGAGAGCGGCCTGCCCGCGATCGCGGACGACAGCGGGCTCTGCGTGGACGCGCTGAACGGCATGCCGGGCATCTTCTCGGCCAGGTGGTCCGGGTTCCACGGGGACGACAAGGCCAACCTCGACCTCCTGCTCGCCCAGGTCTCCGACGTGCCCGACGGGCGCCGCCAGGCGCACTTCGCCTGCACGGCGGCGCTCGCGCTGCCCTCGGGGGAGGAGCATGTCGTCGAGGGCACGATCGAGGGGTTCCTGATCCGCGAGCCGCGCGGCACCAACGGCTTCGGCTACGACCCGATCTTCGTGCCGGAGGGCGAGACCCGGACGACCGCCGAGCTGTCGCCCGAGGAGAAGGACGCGATCAGCCACCGCGGCCGGGCCTTCCGCGCGCTCGCGGCCGACCTGCCCGGTCTGCTGCTGCCGTCCTCCTGACCGAGTTCCGGCGCGCTGTTGCGGTCGTCCTCCTGACCGAGTTCCGGCGCGGATTCCCGCCCGGGCTCCCGGTCCTGGACGCGGAGGCATAGCGTCGGACATGTGAACACGAACGCGAACGGCGCGCGCGTGCCCGCGTGGGCCGCCGGTCTCGCCGGGGTGACGGCCGGCGCGGTCGCGCTCGGCGTGGCCGAGCTGGTGGCGGGCCTGACCACCGCGGGCGCGTCGCCGGTGGTCGCCGTCGGCGGCGCCATGGTGGACCGGACGCCCGCCGCGGTCAAGGAATGGGCGATCCGGACGTTCGGGGAGAACGACAAGACGATCCTGGTCATCGGCATCGTCGTCGTGGCGGCCCTGATCGCGGCCGGTCTCGGTCTGGTCGCCCGGTGGCGCGTCGGGTACGGCATGGCGGGCCTGGCCGTGTTCGGCGTGGTGGGGATCATCGCGGCGGTGAGCCGCCCCGACTCCGGGCCGCTCGACTTCCTGCCCTCGATGATCGGCGCCGCGGCGGGCGCCTGGGCACTGGTCCTGCTCTTCCGGCGGGCCGAACCGAGTTCCCGGGCCGAACCGCATCCACGGGCCGAACCAAGTACCGGGGCCGAACCGAGTACCGGGGCCGAACCGAGTACCGGGGCGGAGCCGCATCCACGGGGCGAGCCGACCATCAGGCGGGCCGGGGCTGATCTCCACACCTTCGACCGGCGGAAGCTGCTGACCGGCGTCGCGGTCGGCGCGGGCGTCGCCGGGGCCGGTGCGGTGACCGGGCGGCTGCTCGGCCGGCGCGGGGACGTGACGATGGCCAGGAGGGACGTGGCGAGGATGCTGCCGCGCCCCACCATCGCGGCGAAGCCGCTCCCCGCCGGTGCCGATCTCCACATCAGGGGGCTGTCGCCGTTCGTCACCCCCAACTACGAGTTCTACCGGGTGGACACCGCGCTGGTCGTCCCCGGCGTCGACCCCCGGTCCTGGACGCTGAAGATCCACGGCATGGTCGACCGGCCGGTCGAGCTCACCTTCGCCGACCTGCTCAGGCGGCCGCTGGTCGAGGCGGACGTCACGCTGACCTGCGTCTCCAACGACGTCGGCGGGCCGTACGTGGGCAACGCCCGCTGGCTCGGCGCCCGGCTGGCCGACGTGCTCCGCGAGGCCGGGATCCGGCGTGGCGCGGACATGCTGCTCAGCGTCTCGCGGGACGGATGGACCAGCGGCACGCCGGTGGACGTCGTCATGGACGGCAGGGAGGCCCTGCTCGCGGTGGCCATGAACGGCGAGGTGCTGCCCGCCGCCCACGGGTTCCCCGTGCGCCAGGTCGTGCCCGGCCTGTACGGCTATGTCTCCGCCACCAAATGGGTCACCGAGATCAAGGTCACCCGTTTCGACGAGGACACCGCCTACTGGACGACCCGCGGGTGGTCCGCCCGGGCTCCGATCAAGACGGAGTCCAGGATCGACGTCCCGCGCGAGGGGGACAGGGTGCCCGCCGGCCGTACGACCGTCGCGGGCGTCGCCTGGGCGCAGCACCGCGGAGTGGACGCGGTGGAGGTCCAGGTGGACGGCGGGGAGTGGCGGCGGGCGAGGCTGGCCGAGGTTCCCGGGCCGGACACCTGGAGGCAGTGGTCGATCGACTGGGATCTCGCCCCGGGCGGTCACACGATCGCGGTCCGGGCGACGGACGCCGCCGGATACACCCAGACCCCGAACGTCGCCCCGCCCGCGCCGGACGGCGCCACCGGATACCACTCCATCATGGTCCGGGCCGGCTGACCGACCCGGATGTAACAGGGCGAACCGGTGCGACGCGCCCGGGCGACTTCGGGAATGGAGCCTGCCCGCGGCCGTCCCCCTCTAGCATCGGCATCCTGATATGCGCGTGAGTGGAGGGGAGCCGCGGCACGTGTCTCAGGAGATGACCCATCGGCAGTCCCACTGGCAGACTCGCGGCCTGTCCCGGTGGCGGCTGCCGACCGGTGTGTACAACCCCGTCGTCACTCCGGACGGCCGCCGATGGCGGGACTACGAGAAGGCCGCGGAGGTTCCCGCGCCCTCGCTCGACGACCGTCCGCTGCGGATCCGCGTGCCGGTGCCGCTCGCCGGTGGGCCGGACTGGTTCGACCGGCCCGGCCGCCCGCCCCGCCTCGACCTGGCCAGGCCGTACGGCATGCCGGGCGGGCTGGCCGAACCCGACCCGCGCACGCAGCGGGACCTGGACCAGGCGGTGCACGGGCGCTTTCCCGACCCACGCGGAACCTGGATCCGGCTCATCAACGCCGAAGGGCCGTCAGAGGATCCGTTCCGGTCCACCAACGCCGTGGACTGCGCCCTCTCCGTGCTGTCCACCTGGCACGGCGAGCCCGTGGTGGCGGCTCCCCGGCTGCCGGAGTTCGACGAGAGCGGCACGCCCGTCCTGACCGGCGAGACCAAGGGCGTGTCCCGCGCGGAGCGGTGGATCGGCCACCGCTTCGAGTACGTGGGACACGGCCGCCGGGCGTACACCGTCATCGGCGGGCGGCTTCTCAGCGGAGGGCACGGTGCCGCCGCGATCCTCATCACCCGCTGGCCGAGCGGTGGCAGCCACGCGTGGAACGCCGTCAACTGCCACGGCGAGATCCTCTGGATCGACGCCCAGCGCGGGCACATGGCGGTCGAGCCGCCGTACGCCGACGTGACGGGCGTCTTCTGCGTGATCATCGACCATGAGGGGCAGCGCCTTTGAAGGTCTCGCCCCAGAGGGCGCGTGAGCTGGCGGAGGGATACTTCGCCGGCCGGTCCGCCAAAGTGGAGATCTTCACGTTCGGTCGCATCTACGTGGCCTGGGTGCGGGGCGGTGAGCCGGACGATCCCAGGGCGCTGCCGGAGACGGTCGGGGGCGGTTGCCTCGTCATCGACAAGGACACCGGCGAGATCGCCGTCCGCCCCCTGCTCGCCCCGCAGGCCGTCGCCGACCAGTTCCCCCGCTGATCGCGCGACGGCTCCTGCCCGCCGTCAGCTGCTCGCCAGCGAGCCGACGATCGACGCCCTCGCCGCGCGCCGTGCCGGGAGGACGGCCGCGACCACGCCCGCCAGCCCGGAGAGGGCGACGAAGCTGAGGATCTGACCGACCGGCGCCCGGAAGGTGATGTCGTCCATCATGGTCTGCGTCGCCGCCCATCCGAACGAGACGCCGAGCGCCACTCCGACCAGCGCGCCGATCAGACCGAGCACCAACGCCTCGATCGAGAGCATCCGGCGGAGCTGCGGCCGGGTGAGGCCGAGGGCACGCAGCAGCGCCGACTCGCGGGTCCGCTCGTGGACCGAGAGCGACAGCGTGTTGGCGATGCCCAGCAGGGAGATGAGGATCGCCAGCCCGAGCAGGCCGGTGATGATCATCAGGATCTGGTCCAGCGCGTCGTCGAACGCGCCGCGCACCTCTCGTGAGCTCGCCACCAGCACGGTCGGGTACGGCTGCGCCGCCGCCTCCACGATCTGGCGCGACCGGTCCGCGGTCACGCCGTCCTTGGCGTTGACGAGAAGCTGCTTGTCCGCGACCTTCGGGAAGGCGCTGTCGAAGTCCCGCTCCGGGATGGTCACCCCGTACACCGGGGCGGTGTCGTCGGAGAGCAGCGCGACGACCCGGAAGTCCCGGCCGGCCACCTTCACGGTGTCGCCGACCTTGATGTTCTCGTTCTTGGCGAACCCGTCCGAGACTCCGGCGGTGCCCGGCCCGAGGCCCTTCACGGATCCCTTGGTCGCGGTGAGCGTGAAGGCGGGATCGGCGGTGAACGTGCCGACCTCGGCCCGCCTGCCGTTGACCTTGGCCTCGGCCTCCCGGATCGCGACCACGGACGCCAGCTCGGGCCTGGCACGCAGGTCGCTCGCCAGCGTGCGCGGAATCGTCGAGTCCCGCTGCTGTGTCGCGATCATGTAGTCCACGGGGAACTGCTTGTCGAGCCGCTCCCCGGCGGTCTCGCGCGTCGTCGCGGTGATCACGGAGATCAGCGTCATCAACGTCACACCGATGGTCAGCGCGACCGTGGTCGTCGCCGCGCGCTTCGGATTGCGCCGCGAGTTGGTCACGGCCAGCCTGCCCGGCACCCCGAAGATCTTGGCCGGCACCCAGCCGACGAACGCGCCGAGCGGCCTGATGATCAGCGGGCCGAGGACCAGCACGCCGAGGAAGAAGATCGCTCCGCTCGCCATGACCACCACCAGGGCGCTCTGGCCGGGCTCCATGGAGACTCCGGCCACCGTGGCGCCCGTACCGGCGAGCAGGAAGAGCGCGCCGAAGACCGCGCGGACCACGCCGGTGCGTACGGTGGACTCCTCCACCTGCGAACGCAGCGCGGCGATCGGCGCCACCCTGGTCGCCGCACGGGCGGGCAGCAGGGCCGCCGCGACCGTCACGACGATGCCGGTGACCAGGCCCACGAGGATCGTGCGGGTCGTGAGGGACACGCCGACCCCGACGGGAACGGGAGCGTCCAGCGCGCCCAGGACGGCCATGGCCCCCGCGCCCAGCCCGAGCCCGATGAGCAGCCCGAGCACAGAGGAGATCACGCCGACCACGCCGGACTCCAGCACGATCGACCCGAAGATCTGCTTCTTCGTCGCGCCGATGCAGCGCAGCAGCGCCATCTCCCGGGCGCGCTGCGCCACCAGGATGTTGAACGTGTTGTAGATGACGAGCGCCGCCACGAACATCGCGATCATGCCGAACATGAGCAGGCCCATGGTCAGGAACTGGGTGTCCATGTTGTTGGCCGCGGCCAGGTCGTGCGCGAGCTTCTCGCCCGTCTTGACCTCGTACGCGGAACCGAGCGCCGCGGCGACCGAGGCGCGCAGGTCCGTGGGGGAGACGCCGTCCGCCGCGAGAACGTCGATCTCCTTGAAGGACTTCTCCCCGGTCATCCGCCGTGCGGTGTCCGTCGTGAAGCCGACCGCCCCCGTGTAGGCCAGCTCCTGGTTCACGCCGACGTCGAACAACCCGACGAGGGTGAACCGCTGCTTGGCGCTCGCGGAATCGAGCACCGTGATGGTGTCGCCGACCGTGAAGCCGCGGGTCTTCGCCGTGTTCTCGTCGAGTACGGCCTCCGCGGCGCTCTTCGGCGCGGCGCCCTTGGTGATCAGCGTCCGGTTGAGCGCGCCCTCGGGGATGGAGATCCCGGCGGTCGGGAAGTCGCCGGCCACCTTGCCGTTCTTCCCGATGAGGGCGGCGGTGCCGGACACGATGCCCTGGGCGTCGGCCACGCCCTTCACCGCGCGTACCTTCTCGAGCTCGGCGGCGGCGACCTTGTGGTCCTCGCCCTTGGACAGCACGGCTACGGAGATCTTGGCCGCGTCCGCGGTGAACTTCTGCGCGAAGCCGGCGTTGATGGTGTCTGTCAGTACGAAGGTGCCCGCGATGAACCCCACACCCAGCGTGATCGCGAGCGAGGTGAGCAGCAGGCGCAGCTTGTGCGCCAGCAGCCCGGCCAGAGTCGTCTTGAACACGGCTCAGGCCTCCAGCTTCAGCAGCGTGTCGAGTACGGTCTGCGCGGTCGGCTGGTGCAGCTCGTTCACCAGCAGCCCGTCGCGCAGGAAGATGACCCGGTCGGCGTAGGACGCGGCGACCGGGTCGTGGGTCACCATCACGATCGTCTGACCGAGCTCCCGCACCGACCGGCGCAGGAAGGACAGCACCTCCGCGCCGCTGCGCGAGTCGAGGTTGCCCGTCGGCTCGTCCGCGAAGATCACCTGCGGCTTGCTGATCAGTGCCCGCGCGACCGCGACCCGCTGCTGCTGGCCGCCGGAAAGCTGGGTCGGCCGATGTCCCAGCCGGTCGCCGAGCCCGACCGTGTCGATCACGCGGTCGAAGAGGACCTGGTCCGCCTGCCGTCCGGCGATCTCCAGGGGAAGCCTGATGTTCTGCTCCGCCGTGAGCGTCGGCAGCAGGTTGAACGCCTGGAACACGAACCCGATGCGCTCGCGGCGCAGCAGCGTCAGCTGCTTGTCGGTCAACTTCGTGATCTCGACGTCGCCGATGTGGATCTCGCCGCCGGAGACCGTGTCCAGCCCGGCCAGGCAGTGCATCAACGTCGACTTGCCGGAGCCCGACGGCCCCATGATCGCGGTGAACGCCCCCGTGGCGAACCCGACCTCGATCCCGCGCAGAGCGTGCACCGCGGCGTCGCCCTGGCCGTACACCTTCGTGAGTCCCCGTGCCGTCACGGCCTGCCGGACGTCCGTAGTCATCGTCATGAGACCAACGCTATGGGTGTGATCTTGCGGTTCTCTCGGCTTGCGGAAGGGACCTGATCTGCGCTCTTCGGCCACCCCGACCGGCCGGTGTGCGACTTCTGGCGTAGTTTCGCTCCTACCTGGGTCCACCATGGGGTATGACCAGCCCGGTCTCGTACGCGTAGACGACGGCCTGGGCCCGGTCACGGAGCCGCAGCTTGGCGAGCACCCGGCCGAGATGGGTCTTCACCGTCGCCTCGGCGAGATGCAGCCGCGCGGCGATCTCCGTGTTCGACAGGCCCTGCGCCACGTGGAAGAGGACCTCACGCTCCCGGGCGGTCAGCCCGTCCAGGTCCTGCGGCGCGCGGTCCTCCTCCGGAAGGTGTACGGCGAAGCGTTCGAGCAGCCGGCGGGTCGTGCTCGGCGCCACCACCGCGTCTCCCGCGTAGACGGAACGGATTGCGCTCAGCAGGTCGGTGGGAAGGACGTCCTTCAGCATGAAGCCGGAGGCCCCTGCCTTGATCGCGGCGAAGGCGTACTCGTCCAGGTCGAACGTCGTGAGGATGAGGACCCGTGCCTCCGGCGACGCCGCGCAGATCTGGCGGGTGGCCTCCACGCCGTCCATGCGCGGCATGCGCACGTCCATCAGGACCACGTCGGCCTCGACCGTGCGCAGCGCCTCCAGCGCCGCCACGCCGTCCGCCGCCTCGCCGACGACCTCGATGTCCGGCTGGGCGCCGAGCACCATACGGAAGCCTGTCCGCACCAGCTCCTGGTCGTCGACCAGCATCACGCGTATCACAGTGCCTCGTTTCGTTCGGCGACGGCCGGCTCGTGGTTGGTGCGTCCGGCCGGGGTGGTGGTCACAGGTCCGTCATACATGTAGGCCATGCGGCTCATGCGGGCACACGGGCATACGGGCACACGGGCATACGGGCATACGGGCACACGGGCATACGGGCATACGGGCATACGGGCATACGGGTTCATGCCGTCTGGCCGACAGGAAGACGGGCGGTCACCTGGAAGCCCCCTCCGAGATGCGGCGTGGCCCGGACCGTGCCGCCGTACATCGAGACCCGCTCCCGCATGCCGATCAGGCCGTGGCCGTCCTCGGCCCGCACCGCGGCGGCGCCCCGGCCGTCGTCGGTCACGGTGAGCGTCACGTCGCTGGAGCCGTACTCCATCAGGACGCGGGCGCGGACACCGGGCCCGCCGTGCTTGAGCGTGTTCGTCAGCGCCTCCTGGATGATCCGGTAGATCACCAGCTGTTCCCCCTCGGGAACGGCCTGCGGGCTCCCCGACACGGTGAACTCCACGGGAAGCCCGGACGCGCGGACCTGCTCGACGAGATCGGTGAGCTGTCGCAGGCCCGGCTGGGGAGCGTACTCCCCGGCCGACGCCTGGTCGTCACGCAGCACCCCGACCAGCCGCCGCATCTCGGCCAGCGCCTGCCGCCCGGTCGACGACACCGCCTGTACGGCACGGCGCGCCTGCTCGGGATCGGTGTCGATGGCGTACCCGGCGCCGTCCGCCTGGACCACCATCACGCTGACGTTGTGCGCGACCACGTCGTGCAGTTCGCGGGCGATGCGGGTGCGCTCGGCGGCGGCCGCGATGCGGGCCTGCTGGTCCCTCTCGTGTTCGGCGCGCTCCGCCCGCTCCAGGAGGCTCTCGACGTACCTCTGCCGCATGTTGACGTAGATGCCGGTGACCCAGATCGCGATGATGAAGACGGTCGACGCCGGCAGGGCCGCGATGGTGTCGTCTCGGACCAGAGAGAGGAACATGCCGAACTCGCTGACCGCGGCCGCCGCTATCGCCCACTTCAGGGGTCGCCGCGCGGCCACGCCGTACATCGCGACGAGGACCGCGATGTTGACGGGCAGCGTGTCGATCCTCACCACCCACTGGGCGAAGCTCACCAGCGCCACGATCGCGAACGTCGCGAGGGGATATCTGCGCCGCCAGACCAGCGGCACCACGAGCATGGCGGAGATCAGGAGCGCCATGCCGGCGCCGAACCCGCCCGGCCAGCTTCCGGACCGGTAGGAGGAGGCGGCAAGGGTGGAAACCAGGCCGAGCAGCATCAGCGGCGTGAGAGCGAGCGTGTCAACGAGGAGGGAGTGGCGTCGCTTCCAGGCGCGCAGTCTGCCGAACACGACATCCACGATAAGTAATGCCCAGGTAGGCGGGGTTCCCCCCTTCGGTGGATTCCTGTCTACGACCGTGGTCGCATAGGGGTTCGCCCCCATTTACACCACTCTTACGGAGAGTCGGGCATCCTTTTCTTCGGAGCCCTTTGGGGGGCGAGTAAAGGGAGATCTGTGTGATGGCGGATCGCGACGCCGGGTCGCGCGGCGCAGAGGACGAGCCGCGCGGCCCAGAGGACACGGCACCCGAAGGGCGTCAGGAACCCGAGCCGGTCAAGGCCGAGTCCGCCGAGGCAGAGTCGGTCAAGGCAGAGCCCGTCAATGGGGAGGCGGGGACCGGCACGCCCGTCGCGGGTGGAGCCGACGAGGGTCGGCAGCCGCCGACGATGGTCAACCCGATGTTCGGGCCCTCGGCCGCGCCCCCGACGAGGCCGTTCGCGTCGCCTGCCGGAGCGCCCGGCCCGCGCCCAGGGGGCTACGGCCCCGCCGCGCGACCCGTCTTCGGCCCCCCGGCGTCCCATTTCAGGGGCGCACCATTCGCTTCCGGAGGCGCATCGTCCGCCTTCGGGCCCGTACTGACCGTTTCCGGGGCCGCGTCGGCTTCCGGCGCTTACGCCTACGGTTCCGGCGGTCCCGGCTGGGCCGCCCCGGGCTGGGGGACCGCGCCCGGCGCGGGTGTCCCGGGCCCGGGGACCCCGCGGCCGTCGCGTGCCGACCGGTTCGGCGCGTTCGCGCGCGGACGGGGTGGGCAGCTGATCGTCGCCGGTCTGATCGGCGCGATCGTCGGAGGCGGCGCCGTCGCCGCGGGTACCGCGCTCTGGAGCCGCGGGCACCTCTACGGCGCGACCCTGGAGCAGGACTATCGGGACGGTCGCGGGCTGTGGGACCGGTCGTCCGGCCAGGAACGGAGCATGGACGACCTGCGCGGGCAGCTGTCACAGCTGTGCCAGCGCACCGAGACCGGCTTCCGCTGCGAGGTCCCCCGCTCAGGCGGCTCCCGGTAGCTCGATCGTGCCCGGCTCACGCCGTGGGTGAGGATCGGGCGACGGCGCCGCTGGTCGGTGATCTCGACGTGCCCGCGGCCGTCGACGCGCGGGCCGTACGCCCAGGCCGCAGGGCCGTCCGGCGGGGTGCCGAGCATCCAGATCATGGAGTCTGATCGGCGGGGAGATCAGGGAGTCTGATCGGCGGGGCGAGACCGCTCGTTCCGCTGTGCCCGCCTGTACGGCGGTGCCGCACTAAGATCGCGTCCCGTGCCTTCGGATAGTTTCTGGCGGATTATCAGGATTGGATTAGTAGGTCTGGTTCTTGCGGCGGCGGTCGCGGGCCTGGTGCTCGGCGACACCTGGCTCTGGGCTGCCGTCGAATGGTCGCCGCCGGCCTATGCGGGGTTCTACGCGCGCGGCGGGTTTGACACCCCGACGGTTGTGGCGCTGCTCGTGGCCGCTCTGGTGAAGGCCGCGCTCCTGTGGCTGATCCTGCGTACCCCCGCGCCGGGACCGTTGGACCGCCGGGCGAAGGCGCTGCGCCGGCTGCTGTATCTGGCGGTGGCGTACACCCTCGTGCTGTGGTACCCGATCGCGCTGCTCCCCGACGCGGTCGACGCGGCATCCCAGCTCGCGCTGTGGACCGCGATCGACGTCCTCTACCTGCTCGTTATCCGCTGGCGGTCCCGCATGCTGCGCGCGGCGGCCGGAGCGATGTTCGCGGTCGAGCTGGTCGGGATGGCCGACGAACTGCTCGACGAGCTCGACTTCCCAGAGCTTGGATCGGGCGACATCGTCGAACTGGGCTTGATGCTGGGCGGAGTGGCGGCGACCATCATCACGGTCGTCGGGCAGCGGCGCGACGGCCGGTGGAGCCGCGGCACGCAGGCCGCCGGGTGGTTGTGGGTGGGCGTCTACGCGCTGGTGATTCCGCTCAACGTTCTCCTCGGAAGGATCTTCAGCGGCAATCTGGCGATGCTGGTCGCGTTGGACGCGGTGGGGCTCGTCGGCATCGTGTGGATCGCGGCGACCGCCCGTGAACTGCCCGCTGAGGGCGGCCCGGCGGACCTTCCGCCCGAGCGGCGGCGCGTGATCCGCGTCGCGGTGGCGGCCGTGGCCGTACTGCCGATCATCGCACTGATCCACCCGGAGCGGACCCCGCACCTCACCTACACCGGCTGGTCGATGGACTGCTATGACCGGCCCAGCTTCGGCGACCTGAAACCCGCGGAACGCGACGCCGCGTTCCTGTGCCGGGCGCGGAGCACAGATGGCGGAGTCTCGCCCATGTTCCCGGACAACCTGTCGGACCAGGAGATCCTCGCGTATGGGCGGGCGCTGTGCCGTACGAAGGACCGCGACGAGCAGGAGGCGATTCTGACGCGGGCCGGGAGCGCGCGGCCCGCCTGGGGTGCGGACCAGTGGGACCTCGTCTACGTCTGCCCGGAGATCGTCGGCGCGACCCATCCCGAGCTGCTGCGGTCGACCGCGGAGGCGGAGGCGGCGAACGCCGCCTACTTCGCCGAGGAGAACGCGAAGTGCCGCGACCCGTGGCCCCGGACGAAGGGTGTCGTCCAGGCCACGGCCAAATACTTCCTGTTCGCCGACGGCGATCCCGGCTATCTGGTCCACGACCCCGAAGACGAAGCGGCGGCGGAGCAGGCGATGGACAAGGTCTACGACGACAGCACCCTCATCGGGGTGGCCGGCGGCGCGGTGCTCATCGGGCATGTCGAAGACATCGCTGATCTGTGCCTCACAGTGAAGGCATTCCGCACCCCGCCGCCACAGCGGACGGCCGGGTGGGATCAGGTCAACGAGGTGTCGATCGTCAGCCGCGGCGGCCAGCTCACCGTGCCGGAGATGGGCGAGGGCGGAGACGTGGGCGCGGGTGCCCCGATGCCGAACTTGGCGATCGCGGGGAAGGGCCGCTACCGGCTCCGTGTCTACGTACGGGTCGACGATGCAGGAGAGGAGCAGCACCTGGTCGTCGTGTTCCCGGGTGCGTCGAGGAAGAGGCTCAAGCTGAAGCCGTGAGCGGTGGCGGGGCGCACACACCGCCTCGGGCCGGACCCGAACTGGAGCGGCCGGCCACGACGGTGCAGACCTGGTGGCCGGAGATCTGCGCGTTCATCCGCACCGGGATCACCAACGCAAGCTCCGAGGGCACCAACCGGGTGATCAAGACGGTCGTTCAGCCGCTTCGACAGGAACGTGGTCCGGAACGGGTTCTTTCGCCAGAAGTCCGGATTTCGCGTGGGGTCCATCGCGCGGCGCGGCGTCAGCTCTCCCCGGCAGCCCGGTAGCGCAGGCCGTCCATCAAAAGGTCGAGCAGGCGGCGGGCCTGGTCGCGCCGAGCGGGCTCACCGGCGGTGAGCGGGACCCCGCTCAGCATCGTGAGCAGGTCCTCCGGATCGATGTCCGACCGCACGGTCCCGGCGGCGGCACCGGCGCCGAGTAGCGCCGTGACCGCGGCGACCATCCGGTCCCTGCTGTGCGCGAACGGGTTGCCACCGGACGAGATCACCGCACGCAGCGCGTCGGACATGCCGCGCTTGGTCGTCATGTAGTCGACGAACCGATCCATCCAGGCGCGTATCGCCCGGTCCGGCGGCAGGGTGTCCAGCAGGTCCGCGGCCGCGTCGCACAGCCGTTCGAGCTCGTTGCGGTACGTCGCCTCGACGAGCGCCTCGCGGGTGGGGAAGTGGCGGTAGAGCGTGCCGATGCCGACGCCCGCGTCCTTGGCGATCGCGTCGAGTGTCACGTCCGGCCCCTCCTGGGAGAACGCGCGAACGGCAGAGTCGAGCAGCCGGTCGCGGTTGCGTCGTGCGTCGGCGCGCAGCGGTCGGGGGCCGGTGGCCGGCACGGTTCCTCCTGGTCGATGTGCTCGCGGGTCGTAGTCCACTGTCCCACTGCGAGGACCGAGTTGCTAAGCGGAGGATACTCCAGTTAGAGTCGGCCCATAGCGGAGGCTCCTCCGGTATGGATGTGTATTGGTCACGCCCACCCGTTCCGCTTCGCCGAACAAGACGGGAAATGTCATGACTTCGAGTGCCCCGATCACCACGTCATTCACCGCCGAATCCACCGCCGCCGAGGTCGTGGACGGCATCGACCTCACCGGCCGCCGCGTCATCGTGACCGGCGGGGCGTCAGGCATCGGCGTCGAGACCGCCCGGGCGCTCGCCGGCGCGGGCGCCGAGGTCACCCTGGCGGTCCGTGATCTCGCGGCGGGGGAGCGCACCGCCGAGGATCTCATCGCGACCACCGGCAACAAGCGGGTCCTCGTCGCGCCACTGGACCTCGCCGACCGGGCGTCCGTCGCGTCGTTCGCCGCCGCCTGGGACGGCCCCCTGCACGTGCTCGTCAACAACGCGGGCCTGATGGCGTCGCCCGAGATACGCACGCCGGAGGGCTGGGAGATGCAGTTCGCCACCAACCACCTCGGCCACTTCGCGCTCGCGACGGGGCTGCACCGGGCGCTCGCGGCGGCCGGCGGCGCCCGCGTCGTGTCCGTCAGTTCGAGCGCGCACCTGCGCTCGCCCGTCGTCTTCGACGACATCCACTTCAGGGAGCGCCCGTACGACCCCTGGCTGGCGTACGGACAGTCCAAGACGGCCAACGTCCTGTTCGCGGTCGAGGCGTCGAGGCGCTGGGCGGATGACGGCATCACCGTGAACGCGCTGATGCCGGGCGGGATCCGGACCAGGTTGCAGCGCTACATCACAGAAGAGGATCTCGACCGGATGCGCGCCCTGAGCGGCGGACCGACGGCCGTCACATGGAAGACGCCGGAGCAGGGCGCCGCCACGTCCGTGCTGGTCGCGACGTCCCCGCTGCTCGACGGGGTCGGTGGCAGGTACTTCGAGGACTGCGACGAGGCGGCGCCGCATCAGCCGGGCACCCGCCGTGGCGTCGCGGCGTACGCGCTCGACCCCGAGGCCGCCACGCTGCTCTGGCAGATCTCCATCGACACACTGGCCGCGTGATCGACCACGGGTCCCTATGACTCGAGGAGATGGTCAGTGGTTCTGTTCCCGGGCGCTTTCGGCGCGTAGCAGGTCGATCGCCTTCCGAACCGCCGCCGATCGCGAGCGAGAGCGTTGGCTGGCGACGTAGCTTTCCAGAAACAGGGCATCGTCCACAGTGAGGCTGATATTCACCTTGGAGAGGTCAATGCCTTCGATTTCCGATCTTGGCGTTCGATTTTTGCTGTAATTCGAGTGGGGCCGGTGGGATTCGAACCCACGCTGTACGGCACCTAAAGCCGCTGTCTCTGCCGTTGGACTACGACCCCTTCGATTTCCCTTTGCCTGCGAAATTGTCTGTCTGTGAATGACAGTTCGGACAGAGGAAACGCAGATTCTCTTTTCTGTTGTCGAGCCAATTCCCATTGATGTGGTCGACATGTAGCGTCAGCGGTCGACCGAGCCAAGTGCCGCCTATCTTACAGTGTGAGCACGCGTAGGCGACTCCTGCTTCTCGAAGCGCACGGCGTAGGAAGGCCGGCCGCTGGCGAGGACTGCCATCGGGCAGCATGATCAGGATCTCTGTCGAGGGACGGCGGGCTGGAGACCACGTCCCGCGGCTGTGTGCTTTCCCGAGGAAGTGCGAGGTGTCTATGCCGAAGAGCTTGAGGCGGCGGCTGATGTGGCTGTGTGCGCCGCCTGACGGGGGGATGCCGAGGTGTCGAAGAACTCCTGCAACGCTGAGGGAGTTCGCGGCCGCTTCGGCGAGGAGTTCGGGGGTGTATTTGTACTTCGGAGTCGCCATGGCCCGAGTTTATTGGCCGGCGCTGACAATTTCGGAAGTGTGTCAAATAGGGTAATTGCTGAAATGTCGGCCGCTGTTGGAATCGCATGCGGGGAACGCGACGGCGAGGCCGGAAAGGCCCTCCGAGCCGGGGTGGTCATCCGAATTCCTCGGAACACCCGTGCGTGGATGATCCCGGAGTGGGAGGCCGTCGCTCTCTTCCGTACGGAAAATCCGGAAAAGAACGACGGCTCCGTCACTTCGAGGATCCGCGCAGG
The DNA here is from genome assembly GCF_040656155.1 of Microtetraspora glauca. Classification (NCBI taxonomy): domain Bacteria; kingdom Bacillati; phylum Actinomycetota; class Actinomycetes; order Streptosporangiales; family Streptosporangiaceae; genus Microtetraspora; species Microtetraspora glauca. The sequence goes on along the minus strand of NZ_JBFALK010000006.1, from coordinate 153,225 downwards.
CGGGTGGCGAGGCTGGCCAGACCGCCGGGAAGGAAGTACACCATCACGATGAACAGCACACCGAGCACGAACAGCGGCTCGGACAACGGCGCGCGCAGCACCTCGGGCAGGCCCGCGACGGCGTCCGAGGTGCCGAGCGCGGCGAGCCGGTGGTCGAGGTAGGTGTACAGCACGCCGCCGAGCATGGCGCCCCACCGGCTTCCCGTACCGCCGAGCACCACCATGACCAGGAAGGCGAGGGTGAAGTTCGACGTGGTGATCTGCGGGCTGGAGCCGCCTACCAGGAAGAGGTGGACGACCCCGCCGAGCGTCGCCAGGAAGGACGCCACGACGAAGGACAGCAGGCGGAAACGGTACGACGGGAGGCCGAGCACCGACACCCTGCGCTCGTTCTCGCGGATCGCCTGCCAGACACGGCCGGGTTCCGACTCCACCACCCACGCGATCACGGCGAGCACGACGACCACGTAGCCCAGGGCGAGCCAGTACAGGTTCGCGGTGTTGGCCACGCCGGAGAGGAAACCGGGGATCGCGCCCGGCGCGAGCGGCAGCCCCTCCTCGCCGCCGGTGAGCCTGCCCGGGTCGCTCATCACCAGGATGGAGCCGACCTGCGCGGTGGCCAGGGTCACCATGGCGAAGGCGATGCCGTTCACCCGCAGCGCCACGGCGCCGAGCAGCGCGGGCACAACCAGGCCCACGAGTACGGCGAGCAGCAGCGCGGCGGGCAGCGCGAGGTCGAGCTTCGTCACGGCGATGTTGACCGTGTAGCTGCCCAGCGCCACGTAGAGCGCGTGCCCGAAGGACAGCAGCCCCGTACGGCCGAAGAGCAGGTCGTAGGTGGCCGCGAGCCCGGCGAAGACCAGGCAGATCGCGAGCAGCTGCAACGACCCTGGGCTGTTGACGGGACCGGGCAGCAGCGCGGGCAGGTTCACCGTCGAGAACGGCAACACGGCCAGTACGGCGACGGCCGCGAGCGGCACGCCCCGGCGCAGCCACCGCGTGCGGGGCGAGGCCGGACGCGGCCGGATGTCGTCCACGGTCACGGTTCCCGGGACATCGGCTGTCGTGGTCACGCGGACCTCCCTGCCAGACCGCCCGGCCGGGCCAGCAGGACCACGGCGAGCAGGAGCACGACCGAGGCCTCCCCGACACCGGCGGCGGCGTAGAAGCTGGTGAACTGCTGGACGAGGCCGACCAGCACGGCGGCGACCGCCGAGCCGGTGACCGAGCCCATGCCGCCGATGACGACGACGATGAAGGCGAAGATGAGCAAGGAGGTGCCCTGCCCGGGGGACACGTTGCCGAAGTAGACCCCGGCCAGCGCTCCGGCCAGCGCCGCCGCCGCGCCGCCGATGGCGAACACCAGGGTGAAGGCGGTGCGCACGTTGATGCCGAGCGCGGTGACCATGGTCCGGTCCTCGACGCCGGCCCGGACGATCAGGCCGAACCGGGTCCGGCGCAGGAACACCTGGATCGCGACCAGCACCACCACGGCCGCGCCGATCAGCAGGAACCGGTCGTTGGGGACGATCGCGCCGAGCACGCGGGTGGTCCCGGTGGCCCACTCCGGCCGGGGGAACGTCAGCGGGTCGGCTCCGAACCCGGCCTGCAGCAGCGCCACCCCGGCGAGGCTGAGACCGACGGTGACCAGCACCTGCTCGATCGTCCTGCGGTAGAGCGGCCGGATCAGCAGCATCTCGACGAGTACGGCGGTCGCCGTACCGGCCACCACGCCGAACACGACGGCGGGGACGAAGCCGAGACCCAGATGGGCCGACGACCACCAGGTGCCGTACGCGCCGACGGCGAGGAACAGGCCGTGGGCGAAGTTCAGCACGTCGGCCAGGCCGAAGATGAGCGACAGCCCGGACGCGATGAGGAAGTAGAGCGCGCCCAGGCCGAGGCCGGTGAGCGCGAGGAGCACGACGTTGCTCACGCCACCCCCAGGAGTTCGCGGGGGGAGTTACGCCTGTCGGCTCGCATGCTGCGCTTGTTCATGCCACCCCCAGGAGTTCGCGGGTGAGGTCGGGGTCGGAGAGCAGGGAGTCGGCCTCCCCGGTGTGCACCACGGTCCCCTGCTCGATGACGACGACGTGGTCGGCGATCCGGCGCACCAGCGCGAGGTTCTGCTCCACGAGCAGGATGGGCACCTCGCGCGCGGCGCGCTCCAGCACGTCGGCGACCTCTGTGACGATCTTCGGTGCGAGGCCCTTGGTGGGTTCGTCCACCAGGAGCATCCGGTTGTCGTTGAGCAGCGTGCGGCCGATCGCGACCATCTGCTGCTGGCCCCCGGACAGGGTGCCCGCGCGCTGCGCGCCCCGCTGCCTCAGCTCGGGGAACATCTCGTAGACCAGGTCGTACCGGTGGGGGCCGCGCCCGCGCTCGGCGAGCCGGAGGTTCTCGGTCACGGTCAGCCCGGCGAAGACGTTGCGGTCCTCGGGCGCGTAGCCGAGGCCGCGCCGGACGATCGCGTGGGTCGGCAGGCCGCCGATCTCCTCGCCGTCCAGCCGTACGGTGCCGGTCTTGGGCACGATGCCGAGCACGGCCTTCAGCGTGGTGGTCTTGCCCGCGCCGTTGCGCCCGAGCACGGCGGTGACCCCCTGGGGCGCGACGGCGAAGCCGACGCCCTGGAGGATGTGCGAGCTGCCGATCCGCACGTGCAGGTCGGCGATCTCCAGCAGCGGCGTCACAGCGCCTCCCCGAGATAGGCCTCCTGCACGACGGGGTTGGCCATGACCTCGTCCGGCACGTCCAGGGCCAGCAGGCTGCCGTGGTGCATGACGGCGACCCGGTCGGCGAGGCCGAGCAGGACGTCCATGTGGTGCTCCACCATCAGCACCGTGCGCCCCTGCTCGCGGTGTACGGCCCGGATGACCTCGGTGAGCGCGGGCACGTCCGCCACGCCGACCCCGGCCATGGGCTCGTCCAGCAGGATGATGCGGGGGTCGGTGGCCAGCAGGATGGCGATCTCCAGCTTGCGCTTGTCGCCGTGGGACAACGAACCGGCGATCTCGGCGGCCCGGTGCGCGAGCCCCACGCGTTCGAGTGCCTCCGCGGTGGCGTGCCACGCCGCCTGGTCGGACTCGGCCCGGCGCCAGATCCGCAGGCAGGCGCCGCGGTGGGCCGCGGCGGCCAGCCGTACGTTCTCCGCGACGGTGAGCGCGGGGAAGACGCTGGAGGACTGGAAGGTACGGCCGAGCCCGCGCCGGGCCCGCCGGTGCGGCGCCACGCGGGTGATGTCGAGCGTGTCCAGCTCGATCGTCCCCGCGGTCGGCCGGGTCAACCCGGAGATCAGGTTGAACAGCGAGGTCTTGCCCGCTCCGTTGGGGCCGATGACGGCGACGAACTCGCCCTCGGCCACGTCGAAGCCGACGTCGGAGACGATCTGGGCCCCGCCGACCGCCCAGCTCAGCCCGCGTACGCGCAGGACCGGCCGGGCGGGGGCGGCCACGGTACTCGTCACTTCGTCGCGACCGCGGGCGCGACGGCGTCGGCCTCGAGCTTCTTGACCAGTTCGGCCGTGGGCGTCGCGCCGCCGGTCAGCTTGGCCTGGAACATCGGCTGGAGGAGGGCGTGGTCCTCGGCCCGGACGGTCATCTTGCCCTTGACGCCGTCGAAGCTCCAGCCGGAGAGGCTCTGGACCATCGCGTCCGGGTCGTCGCCCTTCTCGGCGGCGTGCACGATCATCTGGGCGGCGGTGAAGCCGTCACCGGTGAACAGGTCGACGGTGCCGCCCGCCTTGGTGACCCGTTCGGTCATGGCCTTCTCCTGCTCGGTCCCCGCCGCGCCGGCGAAGTAGTGGGACAGGAAGTTGACCTTGTCCGCGACCGGGCCGTACGCGGGCCAGGTGGCGGTGATGTCGAGGCCGGTCACGACCGTGGTCGCCTCGAAGACGCCCTGCTGGCCGAGCGCGGTCCACATGGCCTGCGCGGTCGTGCCCGCCCAGGCGACGAACAGCAGGTCGCCCTTGGCCTCCTTGGCCTGGGTGGCGAACGGGGTGAAGTCGGTGGCGCTGGCGGGGACGAGCAGCGGCTCGACCTTCGCGCCCTTGGCGCCGAGCACGGCCTGCACGCCCGCCACGTTGGCCTGGCCGAACGCGCTGTCCTGCGCGAAGACGAGGACCTTCTTGCCCTGCACGTCGCCGATGAAGGCGGCGGCGGTGTTGATGTCCTGGGACGTCTGGCGGCCGGACCTGAAGGTGTACGTGCCGGCGCCGGTCACCGCGTCGGTGGCGGCCGGGCCGGAGATGAACAGCACCTTGTTCTGCTCGGCGATGGGCGCGACCTGCGTGGCGACGCCGGACGAGGTGGAACCGGCGAGGATCTTGTAACCCTTGCCGATCAGGTCCTTCGCCGCCGACACCGCCTTGGCGGGATCGCCGGCGTCGTCGACCTCCGTCACCTCCACGGCGCGGTCGCCGATCTTCTTGCTCCCGTTCGTGGCGTAGTCGAGCCCGGCCTGGAAGCCCTCCATGTACTGCTTGCCGTACGAGGCCAGCGGGCCGGACTTGGAGTAGACGAGACCGACCTTGATCGGCTCCGTCGAGCCGGTGCCGCCGCTCCCCGATTCGGCGGTACCGGGGCTGCCGCACGCCGCGGCCAGGAGCAGGGCCGTCGCGGCGGTCAGAACCGCGGGCAACCGGACCTGGTGACGCTTTCGACCCATGGTCAACTCTTTTCTGCTGGCATCGAGGAGATAGGGGGTAGTGCAGGCGAATGACCTGACCGGATTGGCGCAAAGGCTAGGCAAAGTCCCGGGGGCGTTCCATGTGCCGTGTCCCCACAACGGGTGGGAATGTGGTGTTAGGTCTCGCCATCTCGTGGTCGCCTTCCGCGCCGTGAAACCGCTCCGTGGCGGCCCGTACGGGCGGGTCCGCCCGCCGGTGCGGGAATCGGCGTGACGGAGTGCCCGGCCCATACCCGACCCTGCGGCCATGTGTCGGTTCACCACGTGGCCGTCCGGGGGCGGCGCGGTCGCGCGTGGTGGCGGCGGGCGGCGGCGGGCGGCGACGCGGTGGTCACCGTACGCGTGCCGCCCGGGACGGGCGGGCCGGGGGAGGAGAGATCAGCAGGAGCCGTCGGCGAGCACCCAGTGGTTCGGCCCGGTCTGCCGGAGCGTGTGGGTGACGAAGAGGTTCCACAGGCCCATGGCGTCGTTGGAGCCGTTGGCGAAGGTGTATCCGCCGGACTGGTAGGCCCGGCCGGCGGTGGTGTGCGCGTAGTTGCTGGCGGTCACGCAGACGGAGCCCGGTGTCGGCGTCGGGCTGGCCGAGGGGGTGGGGGTCGGCGTCTGGGTGGGGGTGGGGCTCGGGGTCGGGCTGGGCGTGGTGCTGGGGGTCGGGCTCGGGGTGACACCGCCGTCCAGCCCGAAGAACCGCATGTCGTGGTACGCGGAGCAGATGGTGTCGAGGAAGTAGGCGCCCGCCGTGCCGCACTGCTCGGCCGCGCCGCCGGGGTCCACCGGAGTTCCGTGGCCCATGCCGGCGACCGCGTAGAACCGTACGGCGTCGTCGCCGTACCGCTCCAGGGTCGTGCCGGAGGGAAGGCTCTCGGTGGACGCGGGTGTCCGCGAGACACCGAGCACATCGGTGAACTGGTCGCGCAGCTCGGTGCCGTTGGCCTTGTTGACGACGTAGTCCGCCTGCCCGTGCCAGATGGCCACCCGAGGACGCCGTCCGGTGTAGCCGGGGTACGCGTCGCGTACGAGATCGCCCCACTGCGCCGGGGTCTTGCTGACGGCCCCGCCCATGCAGGTGCTCGTCGAGGCGGGCGGTGCGCAGCGGTACGGCAGGCCGGCCACGACGGAACCGGCCTGGAACAGGTCGGGGTAGGTCGCGAGCATGACCGCCGCCATCGCCCCGCCCGCCGACAGCCCCGTGACGGAGATCCGCCCGGCGTCGAGGCGGTACGCCCCGGAGGCGTGGGCGACCATCTGCGCGATGGACAGTGCCGCTCCCTGGCCCCGCCTGATGTGGGCTTCCTGGTACCACTGGAAGCAGTTGGACGGGAAGCTCGCGGAGTCGATCCGCTCCGGGAGGATCAGCGCGAAGCGGTGGAGGTCGGCGAACTTCCTCCAGCCGGAGTTGGTGAAGTAGTCGCTCGCGGTCTGCGTGCAGCCGTGCAGGGCCACGACGGCGGGCGCGCCGTCCGGCAGGCCGTCGGGGCGGTAGACCCACATGGTGAGGCCGCCGGGATTGGACCCGAACCCGGTGACCTTCTCAAGCGCCGCCGCCCGTGCCGGACGCGCCCCGGCGACCAGGGCGGCGACCAGCACGACGGCCATGACGGCGGCGGTGACAGCGGTGACGGCGCCCGGCGGCAGGACGAGGGCGGATCCGCCGACGGAGAGCGGGCCTCGACCGGGACGCGCCGGGACGCGTCTCGGGCGGGGTTCCGAAGAGCGTCCCGGAAGGCGTCCGGAAGAGCGTTCTGAGGGGCGTCCTGGGGTCTGTACTGGGGTGTGTCCTGGGGGGAGGGACAGCGGGGCACCGCCGTCGGGGAGTGGGGTCACGAACGGCTCCTCGTTCACAGGCCCGACATTTGCCCGTGACGGTACATTCGCCAATGTTCACGTGATATGTGGCACATCCCCACGTTCGGACCCCGCCCGAGTATGGGATCGCGACGTGCGCGACCGGCGGGGCGCCCCCGGATCAGGAGACGCCGAGCTCCTTGAGCAGGCGGGCGACGTGGCCGGTGGCCTTCACGTTGTAGAGAGCCTTCTCGATCTTGCCGTCCGCGTCGATGACGAAGGTGGACCGGATCACGCCCATGATCGTCTTGCCGTAGTTGGTCTTCTCGCCGTACGCGCCGTAGGCCTTGTGGACGTCGAGGCCGGTGTCGGAGAGCAGCGGGAAGGTGAGGGCGTCGTGCTCGCGGAACTGCTGGAGCTTGGCGGGCTTGTCCTTGGACACGCCGAGGACGGCGAAGCCGTGGCCGGTCAGGGCGTTCAGGTTGTCGCGGAAGTCACATGCCTGCTTGGTGCAGCCGGGCGTCAACGCCGCCGGGTAGAAGTAGAGGATGACCCGCGTGCCGCGGAACGACGCGAGCGACACGTCGTTCCCGTCGGCGTCTGTAAGGGTGAAGTCCGGCGCGGCGTCGCCGGGCTCGAGCCTGCTCATGAAGTCCTCCTGCTATTGGACGGAAAAGCCCATGCTTCGCGTGCCACGGGGGTGACCCGTGCGGATGCGGGTAGGCGCTAATCAAACTACCGGGTCGGCCGCTGCGCGGCGCGGCCCCGCGAGCTGGCAGACTGATCGGACACGAGTACCTAGGAGGGGGTCGCCATGGCGGAGACCGATCCCGATGCGCTGGAGCGGGAGATCGAGCGTACGCGGGTGGAGTTGGCTCGTACGGTCGACGCCATCGCGGACCGTGTGAGCCCGAAGCGCGTGGCCGAGCGGAGCGTGGCGAAGGTCAAGGCCAACGCCGAGCGTCTCGTGGGGGGCGCTCAGCATCGTCATGTCAGGCCCGGTGAAGAGGGCGAGGCCGGTGTCTGGGACGAGTACGCGCCCCGGGACATCAGCCCCGTTCTCATCGTCATGGGTGTCGCGCTCGTCGTCGGCGCGACCGTCCTCCTGCTGCGCCGCCGCAACCGGAGCTGACCGCCCCGCCCGGTCATCGCCGACCTCCCGCCCGGTCATCGGGCCCGCGGGTCAGAGGAAGGTCTTCCCTTCGCCCCGGTAGGTGGGCACCTCCTCGACCACGCGGTCGCCCTCGATCAGGTGCAGGGTCGCGAACCGCTCGCAGAGCTCGCCGGCCTTGGCGTGGCGGAACCACACCCGGTCGCCGACGCGCAGGTCGGAGGCGGCGTCGCCGAGCAGCGGGGTCTGCACCTCGCCCGCCCCTTCGTTGGAGTCGTACCGCAGGCCGGCGGGCAGGTACGGCTGCGGCAGCCGGGTCGGTCCGGGCGCCCCGGAGGCGTGGTAGCCGCCGCCGAGCACGGTCGCGACATCGGCCGCGGGCTTGCGCACCACGGGCAGGGCGAACAGCGCGGCCGGATGCCCCTCGAAGTTGCGATAGAAGTCGAACAGCCGCGGGTGGAAGAACCCGGAGCCGGCCGCGACCTCGGTGATCGCCTTCTCTTTGACGGTCTTCTCGATGCTGCCGGTGCCGCCGCCGTTGACGAACTCCAGGTCGGCCACCTGGCGTACGGCCCGCACGATCCGGCCCCTCCGGATGATCAGCTCGCGGCGTGACCGCGCCTGCATCCAGCGGACCGCCCTGCCGTACAGGCCGGGGATCTTGTCGCCCACCCCGGCGATCTGCGCCTCGTACGCCATGAGCCCGGCGAGCCGGAGGCCGGGCCGCTTGGCGATCTCGGCCGCGATCTCGGCGGCCTGTTCGGGCTCGCGCAGGGGGGAGCGCAGCGCCCCGGCGCGCAGCTTTCCGGCGAACGCGACGAACGCCGCATCGATGTCCAGACATATCCGGATCTGGTGGGGCTGGCCCTGGAGCAGATCCAGGTGCTCGGGGGAGTCGACCATCACCGTGATCTCCCGGGCCGCGACCGGATCGGCGCCCAGGGCGCGGATGGCCGCGCGGTCGGCGGTGGGATAGGCCACGAGCACGTCGCGCATGCCGGTGGAGACCAGCCAGAGCGCCTCCGGGAGCGTGAACGCCATGATTCCGGCGAATCCGTCCATCGCCAGGACACGTTCGAGGATCGGGCGGCTGCGGATCGACTTGCTGGCCACCCGGATCGGCTTCCCGCCGGCCCGCCGCACCATGTCCTCGGCGTTCAGCCGCAGCGCGTCGAGGTCGAGCACCGCGAACGGCGCCTCCAGGTGTGCGGTGGCCCGGTCCAGGCGCTCTCGGTCGTCCATATGGGCAGCTTAATGCCGCCGAGGTGAAATATATGAGTGGCGTTCATATTAATCGCCGGGCAAATTTTGCGGCGCCGCGCCTTCAAGATCCGGTCGAAGGAGTGGTGCGCGTCCCCCCGAGATCTTTTGCGGTGTACCCATAGGCACGTGAGCATGCCTGTACACGGGAAGTGGTGATCGGCCTGATGAGCATCGTGGAGGACATCCTCGCGGCCTCCCCGGCCGCGGCGGTGCGGACCCAACAGCGGACGCTGCGGCGCAACGCGATCCGCGCCCTGCGCCCCGGGCGGACACCCGCGGGCATCGTGGTCTCCGCTCTGCTCGCCACGTCGTCGTGGACCGTCCTCGCCGTGGCCATCGGCGGCCTGTTCGGCGCCCCCGCGGACCCCCGGCTGGGCAGTCTGATGTCGCTGACCCTCGGCGATCCGGTCATCCGCAGCGCGGCCAGCGCGATGGTCGTCGCCGGAGCGCTCCTGGTGGCCCTCGCTCTGATCCCCGGCCGCCCCCGGCTCATCGCCGTGGAGACCACGGACCCGCTGCTCGTGATCGGCCTCACCCGGAGCGGCCTGCGCCGGACGTTGTCGAGCGCGGCGCGCGGCGTCGAAGGGGTGGAGGCCGCCCGCGTGCGCATCCATCCCCGGCGGATCGAGGTGACGGTGATCACCCGCGCGCAGGGGACGGGCGAACTGCTCCGGGCGGTCGGCACCGCCGTCGGAGACCGGCTCGCGGGCCTCGGCGTCCAGAGCCGCCAGGACGTCGTCGTACGGCTGCGCAGGACGAGGGTCTGACCATGCGCTCTCACATCGGAAATCGTGTCGGCATCCTCCTGGTGGGGGTGGCCCTGCTGGCGGGCGGCATCACGATGCTGCTCGCCGCGAGGGACCGTCCCGGGGACGAGGTCCTCGATCTGAGCTTCTTCACCGACAACGCGTGGGCGCGCCCGATCGGCATCCTGCTGCCCGTGGTGATCGGGCTGGTCGCGACGCGGTGGTTGCTGATCGCGTCCGGCTGGGGGCGGTGCGGCAGCCGTACCGGCTCGGGGATCGCCATGCTCGGCGTCGCGCTGAAGGGCGTCCAGGGCATCGGCAAGCTGTACGTCAGGCTGGTCGGCGAGCGCAGGATGCGGATCCGGATCGATCTCCTGCCCGACGCCGACCCGGCCGAGGTGATCGGGCGGCTGAACCGCGAGGCGGTCTCACGAGTTCGCGGCGTGGTGGGCCGCGGCGACCTTCCGACGCTGGTCAGGCTGCACATCCGGCGACGCTGAGCGCCGTGCTCCCAGGGCCAGTCCGGCGGCGAGGCAGGCGAGCGGCACCACCGGGACGACGTAGCGGTGGTCGAAGGCCGCGATCATCGGCGGCAGGACGAGCAGGGCCGCCGCCGCGGCCAGCGGCAGCAACACGGACCACCGGCGGGCGGCCAGGCCGCCGAGCCCGATCAGCAGGATGATCGCGAGGAACGGCCCGCGCAGGTAGCCCTGCTGCTGGTAGGCGCGCAGCACTCCGGCCCAGGGCTCGACGACGCGCGTCTCGCCCGGCGACCCCTGGTACGCCGTGGTGAGCTGGGTGGCGGTACGGCCCGCCGACGCGATCTTGTCGCTGAACGGCTTCACCGACTCGGGGAAGACGTACGCGCTCTGCGGGCCGGGGGAGGGGTAGACCCGGCGCTCCCATTCGAACGCCCAGAGGGCGTCCTTCAGCCCGGTCATCAGGAAGTCGAGCGGCTGGCTGCGGATCGCCAGCGAGGCGAACTCCCCGGCCAGCTCCTCCCTGCCCGCGCCGACCTTCTGGAGCGGTGAGGCGGCGTCCCAGATGTACGCGGGCGCGGCGAGCCGGGGCTCCGACGGGCAGAGGCCGGTGAGGCGCGGAGCGGGGTTCATCCTGTCGCAGTCGGCGAACGTCATGGTCCGCGACCACAGCCAGGTGCTGCTCCCGCCCATGCCGTACGAGCCGTGCGCGCTGTTGAACCAGACCGCGTAACCGCCGAGGACGACGGCCGCCGCGGCGACACCCGCGACCAGCGCCCCGCGGCCGGCACGGGACAGCAGCACCCAGGCGGCGGCGATGACGATCAGCGGGAGCCCGATGGTCCGGGTGATCGTCGCGAGCGCCAGCAGGAACAGCGCCGCCGTCGCGGCCCACACCGGTGGTTTGGGCCACCACACCAGGATCGCCACCCCGGCCACGGCCAGGAAGGTGAACAGCAGGTCGGCCATCATCAGGTGTTCGAGCTGGATCTGGTGGACGTCGAGCAGAACCGGCGCCGCGGCGAGGGCCGCGCCCCAGCCCGGCAGTGCCGTACGGCGTCGCAGGACCGCGTAGACGAGAGCGGCGATGCCGATCCCGAGCAGGTGCTGGACGACCACCACGGACTGGATGTCGCGCAGCGGGCTGAGCAGCCACAGGAACAGCGAGTAGCCGGACGGGCGGGACGCCAGCGGGCGCAGATCGAGGCCCGAGCTGAGATAGGCGAACGAGTCGGCCCAGAACCACAGCGCGGGCCGGTAGCCGAACACGGCCAGCGCCCGCAGCGCCACGCCGATGAGGAGGGCGACGAAGAACGCCAGGTGCGACCGCAGGAACGAGGTCAATGTCCCCCCTGCGATTCGCGATCCGCCCGACAAATCAGGAACAGCCAGAATAGGGCATGATCGGCTGGCGTGCCCGTCACGGGGTGCCGGCAAGAGCGGTGCGATGAGCCGCCGAACCTCGCCTGAGCGGGGGTTCCGCGGCTCTCGCACGCTCCTGCCGGTGCGCGTGTTCGCTACCGCAGCGACGTCGTCGTCAGCCGCGGATACGCCCTGATCTCGGCTTCCGTGAACCGTTCCGTCACCCACTGGCCGCGCGAGAACAGCTCGGTCTGGTCGGCGTGGTGCGGCGAGGCCGAGCTGGCCGACAGCGAGTACGTCAGCACGGTCCGGGTGCGCGGCCCGGCCGGCGTCAGCTCCACGGCCATCATGAAGCTGGAACCGGTGTTGACGTCCGGATAGCGGCCCTCCTTACTGAGCGCGCCGCCGGTGCGGATCCGGTCGAAGCAGCCCTCCCCCTCGGTGCAGCCAGGAACCGGGACGGAGCCGTACCGCTGGGCCTTCCCCGGCGTGAGCGTCAGCGGGAGGCCGTCGGCCGTGAATGCCCGCACGGCGTCGGCCAGCGCGGCCGGCACCGCCGGGTTGGCGGTGTCGAGCCCGCGCGGCGTGGTGAGCGGGTGCTCGGGATCGAACGGCACCTTCCACCAGCTCTTTGGCGGGACGACCGTGCCGTCGGGCCGCCTCTGCGGGCGGTTCAGGCCCAGGAAGAACTCGCGCCACAGGATCGCGCCACGGCTGTCGAGGCGGGCCCGCCCGTCCCAGGCCGTCAGCGTGGCGCAGGCCCGGCGGACGTCGACCTTCTCGCCGTCGGTCGCCGTCATCACGGGCGTGGCCCGGCACAGCGCGCGCAGATCCGGGCGGAGCAGCTCGGCGCTCAGGTTGCGCTTGCCCGTCGCCGTCCGCTGGAGCGTCTCCAGCGTGAAGCCGGGAGCGCCGAGCCCGTCGTCGCCCGACAGCCGCTGAGCGATCATGTCGAGGCCGACCCGGGTGCGCAGGTCCCGTTCCGTACGGGTGTCGCCGTAGATGCGCGGATAGTCCGTGAGGGGGGCCTTCGGGTTGGCCAGCCAGGGGCTGGCGTTGGCGTTGGTCACGTAGTCGACGCGGGTCAGCCGGGGCTGGGCGGCGGGGCCGAAGATGCCCGGCTCGATCGCGTCCGCGTCCTTGCCCCACAGGCAGTCCGACGTGGAGCCGTCCAGGAGGAGCATCTCGGGGTCGTCCTTGGCGCGGCAGCGCTCCGCCTGCTCGTCGGTGACATGCGGGACCACCGAGGCGTCGGCGAAGTACGCCTCGCCGCCGACGTCCGTGGCGAGCGTGTAGACGAAGGGCATGCCCTGGTGCGTATCCTGCGCGCGGCGCAGCGCGGCCAGGTCGCGGGCGGCGCCCATGGCCAGCCACTCGTCGGCGAAGCGCAGGTTGGCGGCGTTGGCGTCGGCCAGGGCGATCGCCGTCTCCTCCGTCCAGCCGGTGGCCAGCACCGGGCCGTACCGGGAGGTGTAGAGAGTGGTGGTGACGACGTTGATCTGGCCCTGGGCGTTCCGGACGGTGACCGACACCTCCTGCCGACCCATCGGCTCGGGCCGGCCGTCCACCAGGTACGCGGTGCGCTGGCCCGGCACCAGCTTGAGCTGGTACAGGGTGAAGCGCTGGGCGTGGGAGACGGTGTGCGTCCAGGCCACGCTCGCGTTGTGGCCGATCTGGACCACGGGGGTGCCGTACAGGCTGCCGCCCGACACGTCGAGCACGCCCGGGATGGTCAGGTGGACCTGGTAGAAGCGGCGGGAGCCGTTCCACGGGAAGTGGGGGTCGGCCAGCAGCATGCCGTGGCCGTCGCGGGTGGCCTCGCGCCCGATGGCGAAGGCGTTGCTTCCGGGGGCGGGCACGGTTTTCGACGGGACCGTCCTGTCCGGCTGGTTCGGCTCCTTCCTGTTCTCCGCCTGCTCCTCCGCCTGCCCGGAGGCGGCGATGGCCTCCTTGAACGAGGAGCTGCCGCCCAGGCGGCCGAGGTCGAGCAGGTTCATCCAGACGTCCGTGGCGGTGATGGGGCCGACCCACTCCTTGCCCCGGCAGGCCGGGTCGGGCAGCCGGGCCACGCCCGTGTCGCTCAGGTAGCGGTTGAACCCGGCGACGTAGCCGTCCACGAGCGCGCGCAGTTCGGCGCTGGGACCGTAGGGCGCGGGGCGGGCGAGCACCCGGCGCAGCAACCGACGCCTGGACGCTCTTGTAGTAGACGTCGCTGGCCAGGTTGGCGACCGGGTCGATGGCGTCGTCCGACATCGCCTCCGGGCCGAAGTGGCGCGACCGCTCGCCGCGCAAGGTGAGTGCCCACGAGGCCATGACGCACAGGTTGTCCTGGGCGAAGGCGTAGCCGTAGCCGTAGCCGAGGCCGCCGTGGTCCTTCGCGGAGATGCGCGGGATGCCGTATTCGGTGCGCCTGATGTCGGCGGCGTAGCGGCCTTCGGCGGCCCGCGCCGGCGCGGGCGCCACCACAAGGAGGGCGCCGGCCAGGGCCGCTGCGAGCGGTGCGGCCAGCCGCCTGGCAAGGGTCATGATCATCGACGGTCCTATTCGAAGCGGGCGTTGTCGGGCGCGGTCACACGCTTGAGCAGCGGCAGGCCGGCGAGGACCACGAGCAGGGCGGCCAGCAGCCCCCCGCCGACGGTCAGGAAGTAGGCGGGGCCCGGCAGCACCGCCGGTGCGCTCTTGATCGCCAGCTGGTCGATCATCGGCTCGGCCACGCCGAAGCCCGCGGCCGCCGCCACCAGGGCGGCCACCACCACGGGGGCCGCCGTCTCCAGCAGCACCACCTTGGACAGGGTCCGTGTCGGCGTGCCGCACAACCGCAGCAGCGTGAACGGCTGCCTGCGCTCCACCACGCCGCCGGCGACCGCCACCAGCAGGCCGCAGCCCGCCACCAGCAGGGTCAGCGCGACGATGGCCAGCGCGACGCGTTCCATCTGGTCCAGCAGCACCGCGCGGGCCTGGGCGACCTCGGCGAACGTCTGCGGCGTCTCGGTGCTGCCGGAGCGGGCGACGTACGCGGTGAGCAGCGTACGGATCCGTTCACGGACGTCCGGGTCGTCCGCGCGGATCAGCACCGCCGCCAGGGGGAGGCCGGCCGAGGCGGCCTGGGCGTCCTTGCCGGAGCCGCCGGAGCCACCGGAGCCGCCGGAGGCGCCGGGTGCGGGCGGGTTGGCCGCGTCCACGATCGGCAGCTTGCGGTCGACGGAGAGCATGTTGTCGCTGGACAGCAGCCGGATGAAGTCGGCCTTCACCGCGCGGGTGCCCGGGGTGCACCGGCCGAGTGCCGGGAAGCTGGTCAGGGCGTCGCATTCGACGACGTGCCCGAGCAGGAAGTCGGGTCGGCAGCCGGGGCCGGGGTCGCACGGAGGAGGGGTGTCCGGCCAGGTCAGCGCGTCGGCCCTGCGGTAGATCGGCAGCACGGTGACGCCGGGATGGGCGCGTACCTCGGCGAGCAGTTCTGCCGCCGTGCCAGGCGGCAGAGGCAGGCCGTCGATGTCCTTGCCGTACCCGAACGACGCCCGCATGACCTCGCTCAGCGTGCCGCCGCCCGCCGCCTTCTGGCCCGAGACGACGGCGGGGACGATGCCGGCGACGGCCGTGCCGATGAAGACCGCCAGCACGATCCCGTTCACCGACCGGAAGGCCGCCTTCGGGTCCGCCGCCAGCCGCTGGGCGGCCAGCAGCGTCGCCGCGCCGGGCGTGACCCGGGCGGCCAGTCGTGCGGCCAGCATCGTCAGCCAGGGTCCGACCACCACGAGACCGACCATGATCAGCGCCAGGCCGACGTCGACGAGCACCGCGTTCGGGTCGTTGCCGCCCGCGAACACCGGGCCGGCGAACAGCCCCAGCCCCGCCAGGAGCGGAAGCGCCCGCCACCATCCCGGGGCGGAGGCCCGCACCTTGCGCGCCGCGCCGAGCGGTGTGATCCGCACCCGGCGCAGCGACCACAGGGCGGCGCCTGCCGCGGCGAGCGGCACCCCCGCGACCACGGCGGCGTACTGGAGCGCGGTGGGCGCGACCACGTCGGGGAAGAAGCGGGAGCCGGTGATGGCGACGCCGGCCAGGGCGGGCCGCAGCGCCTGGAAGACCGCGATGCCGACGAGCGCGCCCAGCAGCGCGCCGAGCGCCGCGTCCACCGAGGCGATCGCGTTGATCTGCCGCGTGGTGGCGCCCGCCAGCCTGATCGCCGCGAAGCGCGCCTCGCGGCGGGCGGCGGCCAGGCGCGTGGCCGTACCGATGAGGACGAGCAGCGGGAAGATCAGGCCGATGGCGGCGATGCCGAAGCCGTGCTCGTAGAGGGCCGTGGTGTCGTCCGCGACCGGGGTGGTGGCGACGGCGTCGACGGCCACGGTGCCGGCCATGGCGGCCAGCCCGTCGGGGCGCTGACCGACGACGACGACCAGGTCGTCAGGGCCGGACAGCGCCGCCCGTCCGATGAGGCCGGCGCGGGTGCCGGGGAAGCGATCGGCGAGTTGCTCGCGCGGCACGGTGTCCATCAGCTCGGCGAGCGCGGGCGAGACGTAGTACCGTCCCGCGCCGGGAAGCGCGGGGACGCCGGGCATGGTCGGCGTGGACGTCCGCGCGTCGAGGACGGCGACGTCGAGCCGCTTGATCGGACGGCCCGCGTAGGAGTCCTGGCGGTGGTTCCACAGCACCGCGCCCGGGGTGGCGCCCAGCGCCCAGCCGCCCGGCGCGGAGCCGGTCGTGCACTCCCAGCACGGGCGGTCCGCGGTGACCTGGAAGGCGTTGAACAGCGCCACCGTGGACAGCAGCACCGTCACCCCCATCGCGACGGCGGCGGTGACGAGCGCCAGCCGGACAACCGCCTCCCGGCCGCCGCGCAGCGACAGCCGCAGGCCCAGCCAGAGCGTCATCGGACGGCCTCGTCGGCGTAGGGGTCGGTGACCTTGCCGTCGCGCACCATGACCTCCCGGTCTGCGCAGGCGGCGACGCGGGCGTCGTGGGTCACCACGATCACGGTCGTGCCCTCCTCGCGGGCCAGGCCGACGAGCAGTTCCATGACCTTCTCGCCGGTGAGCGAGTCGAGCGCGCCGGTGGGCTCGTCCGCGAAGATCACCTTGGGCCGCGCCACCAGCGCCCTGGCGATCGCCACCCGCTGCGCCTGCCCCCCGGACAGCTCGCCGGTGCGCCGCTCGCCCAGGTCGTCCAGCTCCAGCCGCTTCAGCCAGCCGTCCGCCCGCTGGTAGGCCCGCTTGCGCCTGACCTTGCCGAGCAGCAGCGGCAGGGCGACGTTGTCGGCCACCGTGAGCTCCGGCACCAGCTGGCCGAACTGGAAGACGAAGCCTAATGAGGTACGGCGCAGCTCGGACCGCCTGGCGTCGCTCAGGGTGTCCAGCCGCCGCCCGTCGAACCAGACCTCGCCCGCGTCGGGGGTGAAGATGCCGGCCAGGCAGTGCAGCAGCGTGGACTTGCCGGAGCCGCTCGGGCCCATGATCGCCAGGATCTCCCCCGCCGTCACGGACAGGCTCGCCTCGCGCAGCGCCTGCGTCCGGCCGTAGGAGCGGTCGATGGAACGGGCCTCCAGCAGCGGGCCCGGCACGGGAAGGGCGTCGACGGTCATGCGCGGCGCACCGTTTCCGCCAGCGCGCCCAGCCGGGCCGTGGTCAGGTCGATCCAGCGCAGGTCGGCGTCCAGGTGGAAAAGGGCATGGTCGGCCAGCAGGGCGTCCACGAGGGCGCCACCGCGTTTGATCTCCGACAACTCGCGCATGCGCCGCATGTGCGTGGCGCGCTGGGTGACCAGGTAGCGCTCCGCGTCGTGGCCCAGCATCAGCGCCAGCACGACCTTCGTGAACAACACCGTCTGCAGGAACGGCTCCGCCGCCACCGGCTCGGCCAGCCAGACCTTCACCTCCTGCTTGCCCAGCGGGGTGATGGTGTAGCGCTTGCGGTCGGGGCCGTCGCCCGGCTCGCTCTGGCCGGCCGTGACCTTGCCGTCCCTGGCCAGGCGGCCGAGCGTCGAATAGACCTGCCCGAAGGGGAGCGGCTTGCCCCTGCCGAAGTAGGTGTCGTAGTCGCGCTTCAGGTCGTATCCGTAGCTGGGCTCGCGGTCCAGGAGGCCCATCAGGGCCAAGGGGACTGTCATGACGGATGACTATATACCGGGGGTATATACGCGGTGTATAGAAGGGCGCGCATGTGGGCCGTTTCCGCGGAGACCGCGTCCGGTCACGGGTTGCCCCGTGCCGGACGTCGCGCCCGCCTGTGCCCGGTTCTTACAGGGTGACCGTGCCGGCCCCGCCGCGCGGGCGGACCGGCGCCCCGGTCAGCACTCGATCACGTTGACGGCGAGGCCGCCCCGGCTGGTCTCCTTGTACTTGTCGAGCATGTCCCTGCCGGTGTCGCGCATGGTCTTGATGGCCTTGTCGAGCGACACGAAGTGGCGGCCGTCACCGCGCAGCGCGATCCGGGCCGCGGCGATCGCCTTGATGGAGGCCACCGCGTTCCGCTCGATGCACGGGATCTGGACCAGGCCGCCGATCGGGTCACAGGTCAGGCCGAGGTTGTGCTCGATGCCGATCTCGGCGGCGTTCTCGACCTGTTCGGGCGTGCCGCCGAGGACCTCGGTGAGCCCGGCCGCGGCCATCGAGCACGCCGACCCGACCTCGCCCTGGCAGCCGACCTCGGCGCCGGAGATCGACGCGTTCTCCTTGAAGAGCACTCCGATCGCACCGGCGGTGAGCAGGAAGCGGACGACCCCGTCGTCGTCCACTCCCGAGACGAACCGCGTGTAGTACGACAGCACGGCGGGGATGATGCCGGCCGCGCCGTTCGTCGGCGCCGTGACGATCCTGCCGCCGGCCGCGTTCTCCTCGTTCACGGCGAGCGCGAACAGGGTCACCCAGTCCATCGCGCGCAGCGGGTCGAGGTCGGCCTCGGTCTGCAGCCTGCGCAGGAGCTGGTTCGCCCGCCGCTTCACCTTGAGGCCGCCCGGGAGGACGCCCTCCTGGGTGCTGCCGCGACGCACCGACTCGGCCATGACCGACCACAGGTGCAGGAGCCCCGCGCGGATCTCCTCGGTGGTACGGCCGAAGGCCCGCTCGTTCTCCAGCATGAGGGCGGAGATCGACAGGCCGGTCTCCGCGCACCGGGCGAGCAGCTCCGACCCCGTGGTGAACGGGTGCGGGAGGACCGTGTCGTCCGGTTTGATGCGGTCGGCGCCGGTG
The DNA here is from genome assembly GCF_040656155.1 of Microtetraspora glauca. Classification (NCBI taxonomy): domain Bacteria; kingdom Bacillati; phylum Actinomycetota; class Actinomycetes; order Streptosporangiales; family Streptosporangiaceae; genus Microtetraspora; species Microtetraspora glauca. Next base: position 134,607 of record NZ_JBFALK010000006.1, on the reverse strand, counting down.
GCGTTCTCGTCCACGACGAACCCGCCGCCCACCGAGTAGTAGATCTTCTCGCGCAGGATCTCGCCCGACTCGGTGAAGGCGGTGAACCGCATCCCGTTCGGGTGGTGGGGCAGTGTGATCTTCCGTTCGAAGACGAGGTCCTCGCCGACGACGAAGGGGATCTCGCGGGAGCCGTACAGGGTGACCGTGCCCGTGTCCCGCATGGCGGCGAGCCGTTCGTCGACGGTGTCCACGTCGACGAGCTCGGGCTTCTCACCGGACAGGCCGAGCAGCACCGCCTTGTCGCTGCCGTGGCCCTTGCCGGTCAGGCCGAGCGAGCCGTACAGGATGACCTCGACGCGCGAGGTCTTCTCGAGCAGACCGTCCTGGTGGAGACCGCGGGCGAACTTGTGCGCCGCGGCCATCGGGCCGCCCGTGTGCGAACTGGACGGCCCGATGCCCACCTTGAACAGATCGAAGACACTGATCGCCATTGATCCATGCCCTTATCTGGAAATGTCAGGATTCACCCGACGTGAGGGTGGTGTACTCGGCGGCGGAGAGCAGGTCCTCCGGCTCGCCTTCGAGGCGCACGCGGAACAGCCAGCCGTCGCCGTACGGGTCGGAGTTGACCAGAGAGGGATCGTCCACGACCGCGGGGTTGGTCTCCACGATCTCGCCGCCGACCGGCGCGTAGATGTCACTCACCGACTTGGTGGACTCCACCTCGCCGACCGCGTCACCGGCCTCGACGTTGGTGCCCACCTCCGGCACCTGCACGAAGACCACGTCGCCGAGCTGCTCCGCGGCGTACGCGGTCACGCCCACCGTCACGGTGAGGCCGTCATCGAGACCGGCCACCCACTCGTGCTCCTTGGTGTAGCTCAGCTCGTCGGGAATGCTGCTCACTTGCTCCTCCTGTAGAAAGGCAGATCAACGACGTCAACGGGTTCATGGCTACCACGGATGTCCACGGCCAGACCTCCCTTTTCGAGAGCGTCCGCGGCGACGTACGCCATGGCGATGGGCTTGCCCAGCGTCTGCGAGGGCGCGCCGCTGGTCACCTCGCCGACGACCTCGCCCTCACACGTGACGGGATAGCCGTGGCGGGGGACTCTGCGGCCGCGCGCCACCAGGCCGACCAGGCGGCGTCCGGGGGCCGTGCGCCCGGAGAGCGCGGCCCGCCCGACGAAGTCGCCCGGCTTGTCGAACTTCACGACCCGGCCGAGGCCGGCGTCGAAGGGCGTGGTGTCCGCGGTCAGCTCGTTGCCGTACAGCGGCATGCCCGCCTCCAGGCGCAGCGTGTCGCGCGCGGACAGCCCGCAGGGCCGCAGTCCGAGCTCCGCCCCCGCCTCGGACAGGGCGTTCCACAGCGGGACCGCGTCCTCGGGCCGGACGAACAGCTCGAAGCCGTCCTCGCCGGTGTAACCCGTACGCGCGATCATGACCTCGAACCCGGCGACCTCGCCGGGGAGCCCCGCGTAGTACTTGAGCCCGACCAGGTCGGCGTCTGTCAGCTTCCCGAGGATGTCCGTGCTGTTCGGCCCCTGGACGGCGATCAGCGCGTAGGAGTCCGACCTGTCCTCGACCCGGGCGTCGTACGGCTTGGCGCGCTCGGCCAGCTCCTCGGCCACCCTGGCGTAGTTGGAGGCGTTCGCGACGACCATGAACTCCTCGGGCCGGAGGCGGTAGACGATCAGGTCGTCCAGCACGCCGCCGTCCTCGGTCACGATCATGGTGTACCTGGCGCGGCCGGGCTCCAGCACGCTCAGATGCCCGACGAGAGCGAAGTCCAGCGCCTCTCCCGCCTGCGGGCCGGTGACGTGGATCTCGCCCATGTGGGACAGGTCGAACAGGCCGGCAGCGGTGCGCACCGCGTTGTGCTCGGCTGACTCGCTGCCGTAGCGCAGGGGCATCTGCCATCCCGCGAAGTCGGTGAGCGTCGCGCCGAGGCTCTCGTGAACCTCACGCAACGGGGTAGATCGGGACATGATCGCACCTCAGGAAGACGGATGACAGCATCCTCCCCCTCTGTCATGGGTGCCTGAGAGCTTCGTCCGTTTCCTTACCCGGACTTTCACCTTCGGCGAGGCCGCGTACGGCCTGCTTTCCAGAGGACACCTGGCCCGCGCGGTCCTTTGCCTTGAGAGGTTCGCGGGGAGGGCTTGCTCCTTCAGGGGACCTGACCGGCTGTCAGGACGCTCTCCCGCACGGGATCGATGGTGTTCTGCCAGCCTAGTGGTCGTACCCCGTCTCGCGAAACCGGTGGGCCTCTCTCAGATCCAGCCGCGCGCCGACGCCTCCGCTCCGGCCTGGAACCTGGTGGTGGCGCCCAGCCGTTCGACGACCGCGGCGATCCGGCGGGTCGCGGTTCGCGCGCTGACCCCGAGCTGCCTGGCGATCGTCTCGTCCTTGAGCCCGGCCTTGAGCATCTGGAGCACCAGCAGGTCCTCCTCGTCCGGCCGGTCGCCGACGGGCGGCCGGGTCCCGGTGAGCGGCTGGCCGCGCTCCCAGTAGGCGTCGAACAGTTCGATGAGCGCGTCGAGCAGGCCGGAGGGACGGATCAGCGCGACGTTGTCGTAGACGCCGTCCACGAGGGGCATCAGCGCCACTCGCCGGTCCACGATCCGCAGCTTGAACGGCAGGCTGGGCAGGAACCTGGACCGCTCACCCTCCTCGGCCAGCCGGAGGAGGGTCTCGAACCGGCCGGGGCGTCGCAGGGACTCCGGGCAGTACACGACCCGGATGTCCACCCCGCGCGCGATCAGTTCCCGGGTGCCGGCGACCTCCGACTCGTTGCTGTCCACCGAGTTGTCGGGCCACCCGATGTAGGGCGGCCGGTCGAGCGCCAACACCTCCGACGTGACCGCCCTGTTCGTCTCCGTCATCTGCCGCTTCACCGCGTCCTCGCCCGAGAGGATCTCCACCAGGCCGGCCGGGTCGGCCCGCAGCCGGCCCGACTGGTAGAGCTGTGCGAAGTCGGCGACCGTGGTCCGGATTTCGGCCAGCCCCGCCTCGGCCTCCAGTCGGCGCCGGTCGATCAGCCATCCGAGCGCCGCCTCCGGCGCCACCGGCTCGTACCTGCCCGGCCTGATCCGTCGTAGCAGCCCGAGTTCGGCCAGCCGGGCCAGCGCGTGCCGTACCCGTGCGGCGCTGACCCGCAGCGAGCCCGCCAGGTCGGTGACTGTGCGGTCGGGGTGGCGGAGCAGGGACCGGTAGATCTGTTCGTCGAAATCGCCGATGCCCACCGCACCGAGCACTGGCTGGTCGTCCACCCACCACCTGACCGGATCGTGACGCTTTTCGCCATATGACCGAAAACGCCAGCACTATATCTCGACAACTGATCCTCACGGGCCGTTCACTTCTAGCTGCCTCCCGGCGACCTTGCTGCAGGGCGGCACCCCCCGTCTCGAAGAGGAGCAATGGCCCGCAACCCCCGACGAGTGAGTGCCTTCGGCGCGATGGCACTCGCCGCCGCCGTGGTGATCACCACGGCCTCGGCGCCGGCTTCGGCCGATCCCCTGACCACCGATCCTCTGACCGCCGGCCCGATCGACACCTACATCGTCACGCTGGCCGAGCAGCCGCTCGCGACCTATGACGGCGGCGTCGCCGGCATCCCCGCCACCAAGCCCGGCAAGGGCAAGAAGGTGGACACCGGCAGCGCGAACGCCAAGCGCTACCGCGACCACCTGAAGAGCAGGCAGGACCAGGTCTCCCGGAGCGTCGACGCCACGCCGGCCAAGCAGCTTTCCGTGGCCTCCAACGCGTTCGTCGCCGAGCTCACCATGACCCAGGCGGCGCGGCTGAACACCACGCCCGGTGTGCTCTCCGTCGTTCCCGACCGCCTGCGCAAGGCTCTGGACGACCGCAGGTCCACCGACTTCCTCGGCCTGTCCGGCGAGTCCGGTCTGTGGTCCAGGCTCGGCGGCACTGCGAACGCGGGCAAGGGCATTGTGGTCGGCGTGATCGACACCGGCGTCTGGCCGGAGAACCCGTCGTTCGCGGCCCCGGCCCTCGACGCCACGGCGCCCACGGACGCCGATCCGTACCGGCCCTATCTGCAGGGCTCGACCGCGGTCATGAAGAAGGCCGACGGCGGCACGTTCACCGGCGTCTGCCAGACCGGCGAGGAGTTCGCCGCCAACCTGTGCAACCAGAAGCTGATCAGCGCCCGCTACTTCGGTGACGCCTGGCTGAAGCGGGTACCGCCGGCCAATCGCGCCGACTACGTCTCGCCGCGCGACGCGCAGGGGCACGGCTCGCACACCGCCTCCACCGCCGCGGGCAACGCGGACGTGCCGGCGAGCGTGAACGGCACCGACTTCGGCCAGATCTCCGGTGTCGCGCCCGGCGCGGCGATCGCCGTCTACAAGGCGCTCTGGGAGAGTGCCGACGGCCAGCAGACCGGCGGCCTGGACTCCGACATCCTGGCCGCCGTCGACCAGGCGGTGGCCGACGGCGTCGATGTGATCAACTACTCCGTGGGCTCCGAAACGGAGTCCCCGGCGGAGGACCCGATCGGGCTCGCCTTCCGCGCGGCCGCCGCGAGCGGCATCTTCGTGGCCACCGCCGGCGGCAACAGCGGCCCGGGTGCCTCGACGCTGGACAACACCATGCCGTGGACGACCACCGTGGCCGCGAGCACGGCCGCGCCGTACGTGGCCGAGGTGGAGTTGGGCGACGGCACCAGGCACCGCGGTTCGAGCACCACGGTCAGCGACACGTTCGGGCCCAAGCCGCTGGCCACGGGCCCGGTGGTCAAGAACGCCTCCGTCGACGACTTCGAGGCACAGGTCTGCGCCCCGAACAGCCTCGACCCGGCCAGGACCGCCGGGAAGATCGTCGTCTGCGAGCGCGGCACCGTCACGCGCCTGGAGAAGTCCGGTGAGGTCAAGCGGGCCGGCGGCGTCGGCATGATCATGGTCAACATGGCCGACGAGGACACCGTCGCCGACTCGCACGCCGTGCCGACCGTGCACATCGGCGGGCCCGGCGTGCCGGCCGTGCTGGCCTACGCGGCGACGGACGGGGCGACCGCCATCCTGCGGCCCGCGAGCGCCGAGGGCGCCGTCTACCCGCGGGTGGCGGGGTTCTCCTCGCGCGGACCGTCGCTGGCCAACCGCGGCGACCTGCTCAAGCCCGACATCGCCGCCCCCGGTGTCTCGATCCTGGCGGCCGTCGCTCCGCCGACGAACAACGGCAACGATTTCGGCTTCTACGACGGCACCTCGATGGCCACCCCGCACATCGCGGGTCTGGCCGCGCTCTACCTGGGCAAGCACCCTGATCTGTCGCCCATGGCGATCAAGTCCGCGATGATGACGACCACCGTGCCGACCAGGAACGCCGACGGTACGGACAGTACCGACGCCTTCGCGCAGGGCGCGGGCAACGTCGATCCGGCCCGGATGCTCGAGCCCGGCCTGGTCTACGACTCCACGGAGCAGAACTGGCTCGGCTACCTGGAGGGCCTGGGCGTCAGGACGGGCAGTGGGGTGGCACCGATCGCCACCAGCGACCTGAACTACCCCTCGATCGCGCTCGGCGGGCTGGCCGGCCCCCGGACCGTCACCCGTACGCTGACGGCCGTCACGCCCGGCAAGTACAAGGCCGACATCGACCTGCCCGGCGTCAAGGCCAAGGTGAGCCCCTCCACGCTGCGTTTCGACCGGGCCGGTGAGACCAAGTCGTTCACCGTCACCATGGAGCTGAAGGACGAGGTCGCGACCGGCATCACCGGCTCGCTGACCTGGACCGGCGAGGGCCGTACCGTTCGCAGCGTCGTCGCGGTGACCGCTCAGGGCGTGCTCGCTCCCGCCGAGGTCAGGGGCAAGGACGCGAACGGGTCGGTGTCCTTCGAGGTGACCCCGGTCAAGAAGAAGACCGACATGACGGCCTACGGGCTGGTCTCCGGCCCGGAGATCGTCGGCTCGGTCGGTCCCGAGGAGGCCAACGGCAAGCAGTACACGATCGACGTCCCCGAGGGGACCAAGGCCGTGGAGTTCCGGGCCCGCCCCGACAACGGCCTGGAGCTGGGCTTCGGCGGAGGCGTGCTCTACGAGGGCCGGGAGTTCGCGGGCTGGGTGGATCGCGACGGCGATGACTACCGGCTGGTCATCTCGCGGCCGAAGGCCGGGAAGTACACCTTCGTGCTTGTCAGCTACCTGACCGCGCCGGGCACCACGTCGACCCCGTTCCACGCGCAGGCGAACGTGGTGACCGACGCCCCGGGCGTGGGTGGTCTGACCGTGTCGCCGCGCAAGCTCAAGGGCACCCCGGGGGTTCCCGAGACGGTGACCGCCGGCTGGTCGAGGCTGCCGGACGGGCGGCCCCACACCGGTTACATCGAGTACCCCAACGGGGCCGGAACCGTGATCAGCGTCAACTGACGTGACCTGAAGGAAATGTCCGAGGATCCTGGCGTGGGCCGGGCGGCAGTCGCCGCCCGGCCCACGCCCGGTTGAATCCGGACATCCCCTGTGGGCGATCTCCGGCCGACGGTCCCACCCTGTCTCCCGGGTCTCCCGACGCGTCTCCCGGAGCCCGCCTGTGCGGCGGTCCTTCCGGCAGGTCGCGGAGCTCCCCTCGACCAGACGGCGTCGCCGCGTGACGGGTGTCGCCGGGTCAGGCGGTGGCCTGGCCGTCGGCGGAGGCGGTGTGGACCTGGACGTCTCCCGCCGTCAGGCCGGCCAGGCGTTCTTCGGCCGTGTCGAGCACCTGGAGGTCGGCCTTGATGTGCGCGGCGGCGGCGTCGATGAGCAGTGCGACGAGCGGATCGCCGGTGTGCGCGCGGCGTTGCCTGGTGAGCGCGCCGAGGTCGGACAGGTGGGCCTGCCGTTGCGCCGTGACGAACGCGGCCAGGGACTCGGCACCGAGCCTGCTCGCGCCGAGGAGTTTGAGGAACAGCTCGTCCCTGAAGCCGGACGAGCGGGTCCACGGGCTGGTCGCCCACGATCGCAGCTCCTCCGCTCCCTCCGGCGTGAGCTGGTAGGTCGTCTTGTCCGGCCGGTCGCTCTGCGCGACGTGGTCGCGGACGACGTGCCCGTCCCGGACCAGGCGGTCGAGGATCTGGTACAGGTGCCCGATGTTGAGCCCGCCCCACTGAGGGCCGATGGCGGCCTCGAACCTGGCCTTCAACTCGTAGCCGTGACTCGGGCCGTCGGCGAGGAGGGTCAGGACCGCGTGGCTGAGCGGCATCCGGAGCTGCCTTCCTGAATTGTCACAATGTAGGGACTCCCATACTGCCCTACATTGTGACAATGTATGGGCGCATGGGAGTCGACGTCAGCCTTCGGCATGTGAGCCGTCGATACGCGTCCGCCGTGGCGCTCGACGAGGTCAGCCTGGACATCGAAGCGGGAAGCGCGGTCGCGCTCATGGGAGCGTCCGGAGCGGGCAAGTCCACGCTGCTCCATCTCGTCGGCGCGATGGACCGGCCGGACGCGGGGGAGATCCTGGTCGACGGCGCCAGGGTGGACGACCTGCCGCGCCGGGGGCTGGACCGATACCGCCGCCGCATCGGGTTCGTGTTCCAGCGCTTCCACCTGCTGCCCGCGCTCAGCGTGCTGGACAACGTGCTCGCCCCCGTCTTGCCCCGCCGAGTCGATTTCGACCGCAAGGCGAGGGCGATGGACCTGCTGGACGCGGTGGGGCTGACCGACCGCGCCTCCGCGCTGCCGAGCAGGCTGTCCGGAGGCCAGCAACAGCGCGTCGCCATCGCCAGGGCGCTCATCGGCCGCCCGCCGCTGCTGCTCGCCGACGAGCCCACCGGCAACCTCGACAGCGGCACCGGTCACGAGATCGTCGATCTGCTTCTCACGCTCCGCGAGGCGTACGGCATGACCATGCTGGTCGCCACCCACAATCCCGAGGTCGCCGCCGTGTGCGACCGGGTCGTACGGATGCGGGACGGGAAGATCGCCGCCGACGAGCGGCTGACCCCACCTGACGACGTGCTCGACCGGATCGGCAGGCTCGGGTGATCCGCCTGATGTGGGCCCAGCTCCGTCACCGGCTGGGCCGCTCGCTCGTGCTGCTGATCGGCATCCTGGTCGCGGCCACTGGCTTCACCGTGCTGACCGGCACGGCCGAGACCCAGCGCCTGGAGATTGTCGGGACCGTCGGGAAGAACTTCCGCGCGCAGTACGACATCCTCGTCCGGCCCAAGGGCTCGACCACCGATCTGGAGCGGACGCGTTCCCTGGTACGGCAGAACCACCTGTCGGGCATCTTCGGCGGCATCACCCTCGACCAGTACGAGAAGGTCAAGCACATCAATGGGGTGGAGATCGCGGCGCCGATCGGCATGGTCGGCTACCTCACCAGGGGAGGCTCGGCCGACATCGACGTCACCGACGTGCTCCACAAGGGCGACCGGACCATGCTGCGGATGGATCAGACCCGGGTCGCCGACCGCGGTCTCACCCGGATCTCCTACGGCGGGCCGCGCTACCAGTACGTCACCCGCAGGCCGGTCACGGTGCCCGTCACCAAGCACAACGGCGGAGACGCCAGATTGCTCGCCAAGGAGACGACCGCCTCGGGGCGGGAGGTCGCGCTCGGCCCATCGCTGCTCGAACGGAAGGAACGCGGCTGGGCGGCCCAGAAGACGTTCCCCTTCGAAGGGGGCGCGCAGGTCGGGTACTGGTCCACGAGCACGGCGTACGGCATGGGGACGATCACCGAGAACACGTTGGGCGACTGGACCCCGGGACGGGCGATCGTCAGCGTCGAGCAGGAGTTCCCGTTCCTGCTCGCCGCCGTCGATCCCGAGGCGGAGGCCCGGCTGGCCGGCCTGGACAAGGCGATGGTCGCCGGCCGCTACCTCAGGGCGGAGGAGGAGTATCGCGTGCCGCCGACCGGAGGCGGCAGGGAGGTCCTGCTCCTCGCCGCGGCGCGGCAGTACGCCGACCAGCGGGACGAGATCGAGATCCGCAGGCTTCCGGCCGAGGCGGCGGACAAGGTCGTCAAGGGAACGCTGGCGGAGGCATTGAAGAAGTACCTCACCGCGCAGGACGGCGAGGTCGTCAAGCGGGTGACACTGGACGCCGCCGACGTCTACGACGGCATGCTCGACGGGTGGCAGGACATCCCGGAAGGCCAGGTGTCGACCCCGCTGACCCGCTTCTGGACGGCGGGCCCGACCGAGTACCGGGAGTTGGGAGACCGGCACGTCGCCGCGGCTCCGGTGGACAACGATCCGGCCGTCTGGAAGGACCCCGCGTGGGGGAAGGCTTTCGGGGAGCCGGCGTACTTCTTCCTCGGGTGGGAGGGGCACGCGAACGCGCCCATCGGGGCGGCGGACGCGCAGTTCCGGCCACTGCGTCCCACGTTCGTGCCGGACATCGACACGCTGTCCACCCGCCTGATCGGCCGGTTCGACCCGGAGAGGCTGCCGGGGTTCAGCGAGCTGACGGGATTGCCGATGGAGACCTACAACCCGCCGGTCGCCAGGCCCGGCGACAGCCGTACGGGGAAGCTGCTCGGCGGGCAGGACCTGCTGCCCAACGACAACGTCGGCGGCTACCTCCAGACGCCGCCCCTGCTGCTGACCAACCTCGAAGGGCTGCGGCGGATCACTTCGGCGGCCAAGGCGAGCGGCGCGGGTGAGAAGGCGCAGGCGGCCACGGACGCCGCCCCGCTCAGCGTGGTCAGGGTGCGCGTGGCCGGGGTGATCGGCCCCGACCCGGTCAGCCGGGAGCGGATCAGCCAGGTGGCCCGGGACATCGTGGCCGCCACCGGCCTGGACGTGGACATCACCATCGGGTCGTCGCCGTCGCCGATGACCGTGGAGCTGCCCGCAGGCTCGTACGGGCGGCCCGCGCTGACCCTGCGCGAGGGCTGGGTGAACAAGGGGGTGGCCTACCGCATCCTGGCCGCGGCCGACCGCAAGTCGATGGCGCTGTTCGTGCTGATCCTCGCCGTGTGCGGGCTCTTCGTCGTCAACGCGGCGTCGGCCGCCGTGCGGGCACGCCGCGCCGAGCTGGGCGTGCTCGGCTGTCTCGGCTGGTCGCGGCCCCGGATATTCGGCACTGTGCTGCTGGAGGTCGGCGTGATCGGCCTGCTCGCGGGTTGTCTCGCGGCGGCGCCGGCCGTCCCGCTCTCCTCGTGGGCGGGCCTGCCGGACCCCGGTGCCCGCAGTTGGCTGGCCGTACCCGCGGCCCTGCTGCTCGCACTGCTGGCGGGGCTGGTGCCGGCGTGGCGCGCGTCGCGGGTGCCCCCGGTGGAGGCGGTCAGGCCCGCCGTACGGCTTCCGCGCCGGGCCAGGTCGCCCCGCGGGGTGACCGGGCTGGCGCTGACCACGCTGACCAGGGTCCCCGGCCGCGCCCTCCTCGGCGCGTCGACCCTGGCGGTGGCGGTGTTCGCGCTGACCCTGCTCCTCGGAGTGACGTACGGCTTCCGCGGGCGGGTCGTCGGCTCCCTGCTGGGGGACGCGATCGTTCTGCAGGCGAGAACGGCCGACTACGTCGCGATCGGGGTGATGTTCGCGCTGGCCGCGCTGGCCGTGGCCGATGTGCTGTACCTCGGCGTGCGTGAGCGGGACACCGAACTGGCCGCGTTCCGGAGCACCGGCTGGTCGGGTGCCGCGCTGGCTCGTCTGATCGTGTCGGAAGGGGTCGGGATCGGCATGCTCGGTGCCCTGTCGGGTTCGGTCGCCGGGCTCGTCGCGACGTACGCCGTGGCGGGTGAGCTGCCGGCCCCCGTCGTCGCCGGGGCAGGGGCCGCCAGCGGGCTCGCCGTGCTGCTGGCCGCATCCGCCTCCGTCGCCCCCGCCCTGCTCGCGCAGCGGCTTCCCCTCGCCCGCCTGCTCGCCCGGGAGTGACCGGACAGTCAGCGGCGCCGGGCGCGGGCGGCGCGGGCGGCGGCGGTGACGAGGGCGTGGAAGACGGGCGCGTGTTCGTCGGCTTCGGGGTGCCACTGGACGGCGTGGGCGAAGGGGTGGCCGTCGAGTTCGACCGCCTCGATTGTGCCGTCGTCCGCGTGCGCGGTGACGGCCAGCCCGTCGCCCAGGCGGTCGATCGCCTGGTGGTGGTAGTGCGCCGGGGTCACCTCCTCGGCCTCGTAGATCTTGGCCAGGGTGGGGGAGAGCCGTACCGGGATCCGGCCGAAGGTGCCGGGCGCGGGGGAGTGGCCGGAGTGGCCGACGATGTCCGGAAGGTGCTGGTGGAGGGTCCCGCCCCTGGCGACGTTCAGCACCTGCATGCCCCGGCAGACGCCGAGGAACGGCATGCCCGCGTCGAGGGCCGCACGCAACACCCTGAACTCCGCCTCATCCCGAAATTTCCGGATGTAGCCGGTCTGGTCGTGCGGGGGCGAGCCGTACCTGGCCGGGTCGATGTCGCCCCCGCCCGCGATGATCAGCCCGTCGAGCCGTCCGGCCACCGTGGCCGGGTCCCCCGCCGGCGGCAGGATGACCGGCTGCCCGCCCGCCCGGCTCACCCGCTCGACGTACATGTACGGCAGCAGCGCCGCCGTCATCTCCCAGACGGTGAACTTCGCGGGTTCGACGTAACAGGTGATCCCGATGACGGGACGGGACATGCCGCCGCCTTTCCTCGTGTTTCCCCGATGCCCACGTCACGGCGAACGCACAGGCGTCCACGATCGCGACCGCGTACGCGCGTGATCGACGACACTCTGTGCGTCCGGTGTGACGAGGGGTCCGATACCCCGATTACAGCGGCGTGACGTACGCGCTGGAGATGCCGCCGTCGACCAGGAACTCCGACGCCGTGATGAAGGACGCGTCGTCCGAGGCGAGGAACGCGACGGCCGCGGCCATCTCCTCGGCCCGCGCGAAGCGGCCGATCGGGATGTGCACCAGCCGGCGCTGCGCCCGCTCCGGGTCCTTGGCGAACAACTCCTGCAGCAACGGCGTGTCGACCGGCCCCGGGCAGAGGGCGTTCACCCGGATGCCCTCGCGGGCGAACTGCACACCCAGCTCCCGCGTCATCGCCAGCACGCCGCCCTTGGACGCGGTGTAGGAGATCTGCGAGGTGGCCGACCCCATCACCGCCACGAACGACGCCGTGTTGATGATCGAGCCCTTGCCCTGCCGCTGCATGTACGGGATCGCGTGCTTGCAGCAGTAGTAGACCGAGGTCAGGTTGACCTCCTGCACCCGGCGCCAGGCGTCGATGCCCGTCGTGAGGATCGAGTCGTCCTCCGGAGGCGAGATGCCCGCGTTGTTGAAGGCGATGTCCACACTGCCGTAGGTCTCATGCGCCGTCCGGAACATCCGGATGACGTCGTCCTCCTGGGAGACGTCCGCCTTGACGAAGAGCCCGCCGACCTCGTCGGCCGCCTTGGTCCCCGCCACCTCGTCGAGGTCCACGGCGACGACCTTCGCGCCCTCCTGGGCGAACCGGCGCGCCGTGGCGAGCCCGATGCCGCTGCCCGCACCCGTGATGACGGCCACGCGGTCCTGCAAACGCTGCATAGGTCTACTCCGTTGAGATGAAGACGTTCTTGGTCTCGGTGAAGGCGGCGAGGGCGTCAGGGCCGAGCTCCCGGCCCAGGCCCGACTGTTTGAACCCGCCGAACGGGGTCCAGTAGCGGACGCTCGAATGCGAGTTGACCGACAGGTTCCCCGCCTCGACCGCGCGCGCCATCCGCAGCGCCCGCCCGACGTTCCCGGTCCAGATCGACCCGCTCAGCCCGTACGGCGTGGCGTTGGCGAGGCGCACGGCGTGCTCCTCGCCGTCGAAGGGGATCGCCGTCACGACCGGCCCGAAGATCTCCTCCTCGTAGGCCCGGCGGAACTCCGGATCCCCCGTACGGGACAGGGGGTCGAACCCGGGCGGTGCGGCGAGGACCGTCGGCGCGAACCAGTAGCCGGGCCCGTCAGGGCAGGCGCCCCGCGCGTACGGCGTCACCTCGGGCCCGGTGAACGACGCGACGCGGGCGAGGTGCTCGGCGCTGACCAGCGGCCCCATCTGGGTGGCGGGGTCGAGCGGGTCTCCGACCCGCACCTCCCGTACGGCTCGGGCCAGCCGGTCCAGGAACTCGTCGTAGATCTCGCGTTGCACGAGCAGGCGGGAGCGGGCGCAGCAGTCCTGCCCCGAGTTGTCGAAGACGGCCATCGGCGCGGAGGCGACGGCCCGGTCCAGGTCGGCGTCGGAGAAGACGATGTTCGCGCTCTTGCCGCCGAGCTCCAGCGTGACCCGCTTCACCCGCGCGGCGGCCTTGGCGCCGATGAGCCTGCCGACCTCGGTCGAACCGGTGAAGACGATCTTCGCGACGTCCGGATGCTCGACCAGCCGGGATCCAGCGACCTCCCCTGCCCCAGGCAGGACCTGCAGCACCCCCTCGGGGAGGCCGGCGTCGAGGGCCAGCTCGGCCAGTCGCAGTGCCGTCAGCGGGGTCCACTCGGCGGGTTTCACGATGACCGCGTTCCCGGCCGCGAGCGCGGGCGCGACGCCCCACGTCATGATCACCATGGGGAAGTTCCACGGCACGATCACCCCCACGACGCCCAGCGGCTCCTGGAAGGTGACGTCCACGCCGCCGGGGACGGGGATCTGCTTCCCGTGGTCGCGCTCGGGCGCCCCGGCGTAGAAGTCGAGCACGTCGCGGACGTTCCCGGCCTCCCAGCGGGCGTTGCCGATCGTGTGCCCGGCGCCCGCGACCTCCAGCAGGGCCAGTTCCTCGGCGTGGTCGTCCACCACCTGGGCGAATCGTCGCAGCAGCCGGGCCCGGTCGCCCGGAGCGGTGGCCCGCCAGGCCGCGAACGCTGCCCTGGCACGCTCCACCGCGCGATCGACCTCGGCCGCGTCGGCCGGTTCGACCTCGGCGATGACGTCCTCGGTCGCCGGATTGATGATCTTCACAGTCGTTCGAACCCCCGGAAGAGCTCCCAGTCCGTGACGGCCGCGTCGAAGGCGGCGATCTCGACCCTGGCGTTGTTGGCGTAGTGATCCACGACGTCCTTCCCGAAGGACTCCTCGGCGAGGGCCGAGTTCTCCCAGAGGGAAAGCGCGTCACGCAGCGTGCTCGGCACCGTCTCGGCCCCCGACGTGTACGCGTTGCCGCCATAGGGCTCGTCGAGGGGCAGTTCGTTCTCGACGCCGCGCAGCCCGGCGGCGATCAGGGCGGCCACCGCGAGGTAGGGGTTGACGTCGCCGCCGGGCACCCGGTTCTCGATGCGCAGGGAGGGGCCGTGCCCGACCAGGCGCAGCGAGCAGGTGCGGTTGTCGATGCCCCATTTCACGGCGGTCGGGGCGAAGCTGCCCGGGACGAACCGCTTGTAGGAGTTGATGTTCGGCGCGTAGAAGAGCGTCAGGTCCCGCATCGCGGCGAGCTGGCCCGCGATGAAGTGCTCCCCGATCTTCGACAGCCCGTACTGCTCCCGCCCCGCCATCACCGGGACGCCGTCGGCGTCGCGCAGCGAGATGTGGATGTGGCAGGAGTTCCCCTCACGCTGGTTCGGCTTGGCCATGAACGTGATCGACCTGCCCTCCTGGGCGGCGATCTCCTTGGCGCCGTTCTTGTAGAACACGTGGTTGTCGCACGTCGTCAGTGCGTCGGTGAACCGGAAGGCGATCTCGTGCTGCCCGAGGTTGCACTCGCCCTTCGCCGACTCGACGTACAGCCCGGCGCCCTCCATGCCGAGCCGGATCTTCCGGAGGAGCGGCTCGATCCTGGCCGTGCCGAGCAGTGAGTAGTCCACGTTGTAGACGTTGGCCGGGGAGAGATCGCGGTAGCCGCGCTGCCAGGCCTGCTCGTAGGTGTCGTTGTAGACGCAGAACTCCAGCTCGGTGCCGACGAAGGCGGTCCAGCCGTACGCCGCGAGCCGGTCGATCTGCCTCCTGAGGATCTGCCGGGGAGAGGGCACGACGTCCGAGCCGTCCTCCCAGACAAGGTCGGCGAGGAGGAGGACCGTTCCCTCCTGCCACGGCACCCTGCGCAGGGTCGAGAGGTCGGGCCTCATCACGAAGTCGCCGTATCCCCGGTCCCAGGAGGACATCGCGTACCCGTCCACGGTGTTCATGTCGACGTCCACGGCGAGCAGGTAGTTGCACCCCTCGGCGGCGTGTTCGAGCACCTCGTCGAGGAAGTATCTGGCGGCCAGCCGCTTGCCCTGCAACCGGCCCTGCATGTCCGTGATCCCCAGCAGGACGGTGTCAACCCGGCCCGCCTCGATTTCCGCGCGAAGCTGCTCGACGGTCAGCACACCGCCTCCTCGGGGCGTCAAAAGTCTGGAAACAGACCAATGGATGGATGCAAGCATTCGGCCCGGCCCCGCGTCAACCATGACCGTGAGCTAATCTCGGGCCAAAACGCCCTGTGAGGACGAGACGGGGACGGACCAGCGGGCGTGTCCTGCGGATCTCACCGCCGGGACGCGTACGCCGGGGCGGCCGCACGGGGTGGGACGCCTGGGTGAGATACCCGGGAGAGCCGCACCGGAACGAGCAGGTGACGACGAGCACGTGACCGAGCGGATGACCGAGCAGGTGACAAGGGAGGGAGCCGCAGTGGACGCGCCCCGAGCCCGCGCGAGCGCGGTGAGCGCGGTGAGCGCCCCGCTGCTTCCGCTGCTCCGCCCGGTCAGGTCGGGAAACGCCTTCGAGGAGACCGTCGAGCGGCTCCTGCAGGCGATCAAGCTCGGGGTCGTCGCCCACGGTGAGAAGCTGCCCCCCGAACGCGAGCTCGCCGCCCAGCTCGGCATCAGCAGGGTGACCCTCCGGGAGGCGATCCGCGCGTTGCAGGACGCCGGATTCCTCGACGTACGGCGCGGCCGGTACGGCGGCGCGTTCGTCGTCTACGAGCCGCCGCGCCCGGGGCAGGGCGACCTGCGCAGGGCGGTCAAGGCGATGGGCCAGGGCGACCTGGAGGACGCCCTGACCTTCCGGATGGCGGTCGAATGCGGCGCGGCCGAGGTCCTGGCGAGCGCGGAGCTGACGGCCGCGCAGCGCGGGACGCTCACCCGCCGCCTGGAGGAGGTGAACGAGGCCGCTCCCGCCGACTACCGGCGCCTGGACACGGCCTTCCATCTGTCGATCGCCGAGCTGACGGGCTCGCCGCTGCTCGCCGCCGCCTGCGCGGACGCGCGGCTGCGGGTGACCGACCTGCTCAACGCCATCCCCGTGCTGGGGCCCAACATCGAGCACGCCTCCGTCCAGCACGCCGCCATCGTGGCCGCGATCCTCGCCCGCGACCCCGACGCGGCGCGCCGGGCGGTCGCCGAACATCTCGAGGGAACGGCGGCGTTGCTGCGGGGCTTCCTCTCCTGACGAAACCTGACCGCCCGGCCTCGCGCGCGTACCTACGCGCGTAGGCGCGCAGGAGGACATCCCCGCCGAATCCTGACAAGAGATGTTGAGGGGTGCCACAGCCCCGCTGAAATGTTCCTATGGAGGTATGAGCGATGATCTCGGCAAGCGGGAGCACTGCTGATGGCCCAATCGCCCGACCCCCGCGAAGCTGACACCGACGAACCCCTACTGATCAGGCTGCTCACCATCTACGACAGCCTCCTGGCCCGGATCGATCACCGGTATGGCGAAGGCAGCGAGCGCGGCCGGATCGTGCTCGTCGCCGTGGTGGCCGCGGTGGTCCTGGCCGCCCTCGCCTTCGTGATCGCTGTGCTGTGGGTGGTGATCGCGATCGGCGTAGCCCTCGTGGGAGCCGCCACAGGCGCCGCCGCCGAAGGGGTGGACGCGGCGACCTCCTCGCAGTTCATGGACGTCATCACCAAGCCGGTCCATGCCTATCTCACTGAGCACGCCGCAGGTCTTCCCATCACCGCCGAGGCGCTGTGGAAGGCATGGGCGGTGACCGGGGTGGGCCTGTGGCTGCTCGGCCTGTTCCGGTCCTGGGGCGTGCGCCTGGCCTGGACCTTGTACGGCGCGAGCACCGTGGCGATGGTCTACGCCGAAAGCCCCGCGGCCGGCCAGGCCCTGGCGGCAGGGGTGGCCGTGCTGGCGTGGGCGGTGGTGTCACTGCCGGTCTTCGCCGGGATCGGCCGCCGCTCCCGCACGCTGATCAATCTGCCCGCCCCCGTCACATCGGGCGAGACCGCCGTCGCCCTGGTGCGCGAGCAGGTCGCCGAGATGCGGGAACGGCTCAACCGGCTGGAGGTGGCCTCCGACGAGTTGTCGGCCCGCCGCACGCACGAGGAGTGAGGCTGCTCGTCAGAGCGAAATCGGCGCATCGCGCGTCGCCACGTGACCTCAAGCGGTGCCTGCCGCCGTTCGACCCGTAGGCGGGCAGCCCAGTCGGCGGTATTTGCCGGCGCGATGGGCCGAGCAGGTCCGCGCGGGCGTCGTGCGGCAGCCGTACGGCGACGCGGCCTTCTCCCCATCCACGAGCGGGACGTCGCAGCCGTCGCGGTGCGCGCGCTGCTCGCCCCCGGCGACCGGGTGCTCGGGCTCACCGCGTGGCAGGCCGTCTTCGAGCATGCCCGCATCGGCCGCGACAGCCGGGTGCTGATCAATCTGGTGGCCGACGTGCCCGCCTCGGTGACGCGGCTGGCCAAGGAGTTCGTCTCGATCACCCAGCCCATCGAGCATCCGCGCGCCGTCCAGTTCGTGGCCCGCAACGACCCGGGCCAGCTGGCCGAGCTCGTGGCGCTGATCGACAAGGGCGTGGTCCACGTCGAGGCGGACGTTCGCCCGCTGGAGTCCCTGGCAGACCTGCACCGGGCCGCCGAGCGCGGCCTTATCCGCGGAAAGGCCATAGTGGAGGTGGAGGCGTGATCAAGATTGGCATCGTCGTCCTACGGCCGACGCCGACAACGCCGCGAGGTGGCGCCTCGGGCGACGCGACGGGGCAAAGATTGACGAAGGGGCACTAGCATCACGGGCGGGGACGGGGACTTCCACATGGCTGACTGGTTTCACGAGAGCGTGGTCGAGACCCACCGCCTGCCGCTGTTCTGCTTCTTCGTGGCGCTGATCGTGGCCTTCGTGTTCACACGCATCAACGTCCGGCTGATCAGGTCGCGGGTACGGTGGTTCGGCAACGTCAGCGTCGGTGAGATGCACATCCACCACGTCGTGTTCGGCGTGATCCTCATGCTGCTCGGCGGCGTCGCGAGCCTGATCGTGTCGGGCATCTCCACCGGCTGGTACGCCTTCACCGCGGCGGTGTTCGGGGTGGGGTCCGCCCTCGTGCTGGACGAGTTCGCCCTGATCCTGCACGTCAGGGACGTCTACTGGTCACAGGAGGGCCGCACCTCCGTCGACGCGGTCTTCGTGGCGGTCGCCGCGACGGGCCTGCTGCTGCTCGGCCTGCGCCCGCTCGGCTGGGGCGAGTCCGACGGCACGCCGGAGGGCAGATGGCTCGCGGCCGGCTTCCTCATGGTGAACCTCCTCTTCGCGGTGACCACGCTGCTCAAGGGCAAGATCTGGAGCGGTCTGCTCGGACTCTTCCTGCCGCCGGTGGTCTACGTCGGCGCGGTACGGCTGGCCCGGCCCGGCTCGCCCTGGGCCCGCTGGTTCTACGCCGAAAGCGCCAGGCGGCCCAAGCCCAGGCGGATGGCGCGAGCCGTACACCGGGAGGAGCGGTGGCGGCGGCCGGCCATCCGGATGAAGATCGCTTTCCAGGAGTTCGTCTCCGGCCGGCACGACCTCCCCGCGCCGCAGCGGAGATCCCACCGCCGCCAGGGGTAGCCGCGCGCTCCGTTCCGCCGTCATGGGGTGGTGGGCGACAGGTCAGCGCCTGTCTCCGCTCACCGAGTACGAGAACGCCGGAGGGCGGTGGCGAGAGCGTCGAGGTGCTCCGTGACCGGGCCCAAGGTGAGCAGGCCGCTGCCCGCTCCGGCCAGCTCCGCCGCCGCGGGGATGAGCTCGTTGTGCGCGAGTTCCATCGTCTCCCGGTCGCCGACGGCGATGGCCGCGCGCCCGGCGAGGCACCACAGGGCCTCGAAGAGAAGGTCGCGGGGCGGGGCCGGGACCTCGCGCAGCGCCGCCGCGGCATCGCCGCGCCGGTCGTCGGCCAGCAGCACCAGGGGGCGGGCCCAGGGCTCGTACGGCCCCCAGTCGGTGCCCTCGTCGGCCTGGACGGGCAGCGCGTGCCGTACCCGGAGGCACAGCAGGGCGAGCGGGAGCAGGCCGTGCTCCAGCCCGGGCATGCCTGCGCCGTCCAGCCGTGCGGCGGCACTCCGGTAGGCCGCCTCCATCTCATCCATCGGCGCCCGCCCGTCGGCCGCGAGCCGCAGCGCCCGGTACCACTCGGTGAACACGCCGGTGAGCGGCAGTTCGTGGCGCTCGGCCAGGCGGTCCGCGGCGGCCGCGTGATGGTCGGCTCCGGGGAAGTCGGCGAGCGCGCCGCGGGCCTGGAGGCGGATGAGGTGCCCGAGGATCTCATACGTCGCCAGGCCGTTCCGGGCGGACAGGGCGACCAGTTCGGCGCCGATCGCGTCCCGGCGCGAGGCCAGCCCCGCGCGGTGGAAGGTCTGCATGAAGGTGCCGTTGAGGGCGAACGCCAGCAGTGCGGGATCGTCCAGATGCCGGGCGATCTGCTCCGCCTGCCGAGCCGCCCGCGGTCCGTGCGCCGAGCCGGTGCCGCGTGATTCCAGGGCGATCGTGGCCAGCAGCCGGGCCCGCGCGGCCGCATGCTCGCCGGTCGGGAGAGCGGCCAGAGTACGCTCGGCGGCCGCGACCACCCGCATGGCCTGCTCCGGGTCGTCGACGCGGGTCCAGATCGCCGGGACGTCGTAGGCGCCGATCACGCGGGCGGTCAGTTCTGTGTCGCCCAGCTCTTCCGCTGCCGCGATGGCCGCCACGCGGTGCTCGCGGGCCGCTTCGAGTCCGCCGCCGCCGGTCACCGCGAGACCGCGCAGCAGGCCCACCGTCGACTCCAGCCTGGCCCGGGCGCCGGACGCCACGGTGCGGTCGTAGGCGGCGGCCGCCAGCGCCCA
This sequence comes from Microtetraspora glauca, assembly GCF_040656155.1. NCBI lineage: Bacteria > Bacillati > Actinomycetota > Actinomycetes > Streptosporangiales > Streptosporangiaceae > Microtetraspora > Microtetraspora glauca. Next base: position 114,758 of record NZ_JBFALK010000006.1, on the reverse strand, counting down.
CACCCGCCCCGCCGCTTCACCGGGCCGAGGGACGGGGTCGAGGTGCTCGGCGTGGTGGAGGATGTCCGCCTCCAGGCGGCGCAGCCGCGGGTCCGGATCCACGCCAAGCTGCTCGACGAGGAGCGTTCGTGCCCGGCGCAGCACCGCGAGCGCGTCACCCTGGCGGCCGGTGCGGTACAGCGCGAGGGCGAGCAGCCGCCAGGCGTCCTCCCGCCAGGGGTGCTCGGCCACGTGCGCGTCCAGATCCGGCACCGCCTCGGCGGCACGTCCCAGGGCCATCCGGGCCTCGGCCCGGCGCTCCACGGCGTGCAGCCGTAGCTCGCCCAGGCGGGAACGCTCCGCGCGGGCCCAGGTCTCCTCGGTGAACTCGGCGTAGGCGGGGCCGCGCCACCATGCCAGCGCCTCCTCCAGCAGGGCGAGCCCGTCCTCGGGCGGCAGCGTCGCGGCCGCGGTCACCGCCTTCTCGAAGCGCCAGGCGTCGACCGCGCCCGGCTCGGCGCGCAGCGCGTATCCGGGGCCCTCGGTGACGAGCAGCCGGGCAGCGGCGCGAGGCGGGCGCGCGGGTTCCAGGGCACGGCGCAGCGCGGCCACGAAGGTACGGACCGCGCCTACCGCCCCGGGCGGCGGGTCGTCCCACAGGTCCTCGACCAGGCCGGTGACCGGGACGACGCGGCGGCGGGCGACGATCAGCCGGGCCAGCACCGCGCGGTGCCGCGGACCCTTCAGCGCGATCGCGCCTCCGGCGGCGTCCCAGGCCACCACCGGCCCCAGCACCCCGAACGCGACCTGTGCCTGCACCCCTGACCACCTTTTCCGGGGACATCGCCCCTGGTCACGCTAGCGCGCTCATCGGATGCTCATTCGCGCCCGGCAGCCTTGAGGACACCCGGTCACCTACCGGGCTCACCTACCGAAGTCGCTCATCGACGTCGCCCACTCATCGAAGTCATCTACCGAAAGAGATGGAAACCATGGCATCCGCCATCGCCGGATTCGACTACCAGCGTGTCGCCGTCACCGACGGCGTGTCCCTGAACGCGGCCGTCGCGGGCTCGGGCCCCGCGATCGTGCTGCTGCACGGCTTCCCCCAGACCCACCTGATGTGGCGGCACGTCGCCTCCGACCTCGCGGCCGACCACACCGTGATCTGTCCCGATCTGCGTGGCTACGGCGCCAGCGACAAACCCGCCGAGACCGACCTCACCGTCTACGCCAAGCGCACCATGGCCGCCGATGTCGTCGCGCTGGCCCGCGCGCTGGGGCACGAGCGATTCGCACTGGCCGGGCACGACCGCGGCGCCCTGGTCGCCTTCCGCGCCGGGCTCGATCACCCTGACACGATCAGCCACCTGGCCTGCCTCGACGTGCTCCCCACGGTGGACATGTGGGAGGTGATGCGCGGCGTCACCGCCGCCGTCGGCTTCCACCTCTACCTGATGGCCCAGCCTCCGGGCCTGCCCGAACAGATGATCGGCGCCGCCTCGGACGCGTTCTTCGGCCACTTCCTCGACATCTGGACCAACGACCCGCGGGCGATCCCCGCCGACGTACGCGCCGCGTACCTCGACGCCTGCCGTGACGCGGTGCCCTCGATCGTGGCCGACTACCGCGCCTCCGCCGGCATCGACGTCGCCCACGACCAGGCCGACCGGGACGCCGGCAACCAGTTGCGGATGCCGGTCACCGTGCTCCAGCAGGACTGGGGCGCCGCGCTCGGCTACGACGCGGCGGCCCTGTGGAGCGCCTGGGCGCCGGACCTGCGGCACATCGGCGTCACCTGCGGCCACTTCATGGCCGAAGAAGCCCCCGCCGACATCGCCACGGCGCTTCGCGACCTCCTCGCCCGCTGAACGAGCGAGGCCGGGCGCGGAGTCGGGCGGCGAGGCTGTGATGGGCGGCGCGGGATGCGGCGAGGTTGGGAGGGGCGGCGCGGTCCGCACTTTGACGCCCCCCGAAAGCCCCGAATCGGGCGGGCATGGGATGGTGGTTGCCCGTGACTGACCAAGCCATGGGCGTTCAGGGATTCGTACGTCGGCATATCGTGGACACCCGGCCGCTGTCGATCCCGCATTATCGCCGGTTGCTGTTCGGCCAGGGGCTCTCGTTCATCGGTTTCCAGCTCACCGCGGTCGCGGTGAGCGCGCAGGTCTACGCGCTCACCCAGTCGTCGCTGTGGGTGGGACTCCTCGGGCCGGTGGCGTTGGTTCCCCTGGTCGTCTTCGGTCTGTGGGGCGGGGCGATCGCCGACGCCGTGGACCGGCGCAAGCTGCTCCTGACCTGCTCGCTCATCAGCTGGACCGCCACCCTGGTGCTGCTCGTCAACGCGGTGTTCCTTTCGAACGTATGGCTGTTGATGGCGGCCGTCGCCGTGCAGTCCACCGGGGTCGCGGTGGCCTCGCCCACCCGCAACGCGATCATCCCGAGGCTGGTTCCCAAGCACCTGGTGCCGTCGGCCAACACGCTGAACTTCACCCTCGGCAGCCTCGGATCGGTCCTCGGGCCGCTGCTCGGCGGTGTCGTACTCGCCGGGGGCGGATACGGCATGGCCTACCTCATCGACGCGCTCCTTTTCAGCGCCAGCCTCTACGCGGCCGTACGGCTGCCGCGGCTCGAACCGCTCGGCGAGACCGCCGCGCCGGGTTTTCGCGCGGTGGCCGAGGGGTTGCGCTACATCCTCGGCAGTTCGATCGTGCTGATGTCGTTCGTCGTGGACATCATCGCGATGGCCTTCGCACTGCCGCGCGCCCTCTTTCCCGAACTCACCGCGACACGGTTCGGGGGCTCGGAGATGGCGTTCGGCTGGCTGTCCGCGAGCGTGGCGCTCGGCGCGGTCATCGGCGGCGTGTTCTCCGGCTGGGTGGGCCGGGTCCGCAGGCAGGGTGTGGCGCTGACATTCGTGATCGCGCTGTGGGGCCTCACGGTGGCCGCGGCCGGGCTGGCCGAGCAACTCTGGCTGGCCGTGGCGCTGCTCGCCGCCGGAGGCTTCGCGGACCTCGTCTCGGCGGTGTGGCGGCAGACGATCCTCCAGACATACGCGCCCGACGAGATGCGCGGCCGCCTCCAGGGTGTCTTCTTCGTCGTGGTGGCGGGTGGGCCGAGGCTCGGCGACATGAGAGCGGGAGCGACGGCGGCGACGTTCGGCCTGGTCCCCGCGTGGGTGGGAGGGGGCCTGCTCTGCGCCCTCGTCGTGCTCGTCGTCGGCCTGTCCGTGCCCGCCTTCCGCGCCTACCGCACGGGCTAGATGCGACGGCGCTTCAGGCCGGCTGGCGGTCGTCTCCGGCTCGATCTCGCCGCCGTTTGCGCGTCAACCGGTGTTGACTCCGCCGTGCGGTCAACGTAGATTGACCCGGGATGCCGGTCAACATAGGTTGACTCCATGAACGGAGAACTCGTGGCTCTGGTGACCGAAGCCGAGGGGGACGATCCGCTGCGCGCGCTACGGGCCGCCGCCGAGCTGCGCCGGCAGGTCGATCGGCTGGCCGCCGTGCAGGTACGGCGAGCCCGTGTGCAGGGGATGTCGTGGGTGCAGATAGCGCAGGCCCTGGGGGTCAGCAAACAGGCAGTGCACAAGAAGTTCGGCGGCGGGAGGCTGTTCGGGGGCGGGTGCGAGTAGCAGGGATGACCGGGATGACCGAGCGGGGAGCCTGGCGATTACTGATCGGCCAGATCCGTCCCCACAGGCGAGCCCTGCTGCTCGGCGGGGCGCTCAGCCTCCTCGGCAGCCTCGCCGGCCTCGCGATGCCGCTGCTCGCGAAGACGGTGATCGACGCCTTCGGGCAGGGGCAGGATCTTGTGGGCCCTGTTCTCGGCCTGTCCGTGGCGGTGCTGGTGGGCGCGGTGGTGTCCGCCGGCGGACGGTTCCTGCTCGAACGCATGGGCGAGGGCATCGTGCTCGCGTCCCGGACGAACCTCGTCGACCGCATCCTGCGCCTCCGGGTGCCGGACGTGGACCGGCTCAAGCCGGGAGATCTGCTCTCCAGGGTCAGCTCCGACACCACCCTCCTGCGGGCCGTGTGCACCGACGCCCTGGCCGGCGCGGTCGGGTCGGTCTTCATGTTCCTCGGCGCCGTCGTGATGATGGCGATCATGGACGGGGTGCTCCTCCTGGTGACGCTCGGCGTCGTGGCCCTGGTGGGCCTCGCGGGCGTCTCGATCGCGCCGAAGATCAGGCGGTCGTCCCTCCAGGCCCAGGTGGCGCTCGGCGAGATGAGCTCGACGCTCGACCGGGCGCTCCAAGCGTTCCGTACGGTCAAGGCCAGCGGGGCGGAGACCCGCGAGATCACCGCGGTGACCGCCGCCGCCACCGAGGCGCGCGACCGGGGCGTCGCGGCCGCCGCGTGGAGTTCCGCCGCGGGCATCAGCGCGTGGATGTCGGTGCAGCTCGCGTTCCTCGCGGTGCTCGGCGTGGGCGGCGCGCGGGTGGCGAACGGGTCGATGGAGATATCGGCGCTGATCGCGTTCCTGCTGTACCTGTTCTACCTGGTCTCGCCCATCGGGCAGCTCGTCCAGAGCCTGACCCAGATGCAGAACGGCCTCGCCGCGGTGACCCGCATCCAGGAGATCGCCCAGCTGCCCGCCGAGCCCCCCGTCTCCGCGGTCACGGGCGGCGGCGCGCCGGTCGGGGTCACCTTCACCGACGTCGCCTTCCGGTACGGCGACGACCGGCCGGTGGTCCACGACGGGGTGAGCTTCGAGGTCCCCGCGGGCGGGATGACCGCGCTCGTCGGCCCTTCGGGAGCGGGCAAGTCCACGGTGTTCGGCCTGGTCGAGCGGTTCTACGAGCCGGACTCGGGGACCATCGCCGTCGGCGGCAGGGACATCCGCGACTGGCCGCTGGACGAGCTGCGGTCCTCGCTCGGGTACGTGGAGCAGGACGCGCCGATCCTCGCCGGGACGCTCCGCGAGAACCTCACCTTCGCCGCCCCCGGCGTGACCGACGAGGAGATCGCGCACGCGCTGGCCAGGACCCGGCTGGACGACCTGGTCGAGCGGCTGCCCCAGGGGCTCGCGACCCCGGTCGGTCATCGTGGCGTGCTGCTCTCCGGCGGCGAACGCCAGCGGGTCGCCATCGCCAGGGCGCTGCTCCGCAGGCCGCGTCTCCTGCTCCTGGACGAGGCGACCTCCCAGCTGGACGCCGTCAACGAGCTGCGGCTGCGCGAGGTGGTCGCCGAGGTCGCGCGCGAGACCACGGTCCTGGTGATCGCGCACCGCCTGTCCACGGTCACCGGCGCCGACCGCATCATCGTCATGGAGGCGGGCAGGGTCCGTGCCTCCGGCACGCACGAGGAGCTCGTCGAGGCGGACGACCTCTACCGGGAGCTGGCCGCCACACAGTTCCTCGTCGCGTCCTGAGCTCCGTCGTTCCGTACGCCGCGGGGCGTCGCGCCCGCGGGAGAAGGCGATCGGCGGCATCCTGACAGAAGGAGATGACAGCGGGAAATGGTGTAACTGGTTGACTGCGTGTCCGGTGACCTGCGGCGATGCGGAAGTCGTACGGACCCTTTACCGCGCTGACCCGCTGGCCCGCCGATGGACCGGGAAGATCCGGCAGTGCGGAACCTCTCCTTCGCCATGGCCGGCTCCGGGTTGAGCGCGTGCGGTGCGTCCTGGAACTCGGCCTTGGGCGGGGCATCCCTGCCTCGGCATGGGGTGCCCCGCCGCCTCCTCCCCGCACGGCGCCCGTTTCCGATCATGGGGATGAGCAGGAGGGGGATTCCGCGTTGGGCACAGCGTGAGTGGTGGACTTGATCGGCTCCTGGAGGGCCGGCGGCTGTCGCCCGTTCAACGCCGGATCGCCCACTATCTCAGGGAGCACCTCGACGAGGCGATCTTCCTGTCCAGCGTCGAACTGGCCGAACGCGCCGGAGTCAGCCAGCCGTCCGTGACACGCTTCGCGATGGCCCTGGGTTTCTCGGGGTATCTCGACCTGAGGCACGCGCTGCGTCCCCTGGTCGTCGGCGGAAACGGGGCGGACGGCGCGGAGCCCGGCCGTCCCGAGCCCGACCGGGTGCTGTGCGACGCCGTCGACGGCGATATACGCGACCTGACCATGATCCGCGACCGGCTGGCCGGCGACGGCCGGGCCGCCGGTCTGGCCGGATCGCTCCGCGAGCTCGGTACGGCTCTCGCCGCGTCGGAGCCGCTGCCGGTCCTCGGCCTGCGGGTGTCGAGCGGCCTCGCCACGACGTTCGCCTACTACGCCAGGCGGATCCATCCCGACGTGCGGTTGCTCGTCCACGGCGGATCCGAACTGACCGAGGGGCTCTACGCCGCGCGGAGGGCGGGAGCGGGGTGGCTGCTCGCCGTCATCCTGCCCAGGTATCCGGCGGAGGCCGTACGCGCGTTGGAGCAGGCCAAGGAACTCGGCCTGAACACGGCGGTGATCACCGATCGGTGCGACGTGCCCTTCCCCGCCGACGTCGTGATGGACGCGCCGGTCGGGGAGCGGCTCGTGTTCGACTCGCACATGGCGCCGATGGCGCTGACGATGGTGCTGGTGGAGGCGATGGCGGACGCGGCGCCGCTGCGCACCCAGGCGCGGCTCGACGAGTACGAGCGGATGACCGACCAGACCGGCGTCTTCCACCCCTGACGCGACGCGCGGTCTGTTCGGTCCGCGCAGCCCTGCTCGCCGGCGATGGAAGGACACGACGGGTTCGCAACGCCGCCGACCGCCGACCGCTGACCGCCGAGCAACGCCGGTGGCTGACTCGCCTCAGAGAAGGGCCATCGTGGAAAGCGGCAGGCGTGGTCCGCCGGACACGACCTCGCTAGGGAAGCTCGCCGTTCCTGACCTTCCCTAGCGCCTCCTCCGCCCATTCGAGCTGGGCGCGTAGATGGCGGATGTTGAGCCGGAGACACTCGTCGATGTGCCGGGCCGCGCCGTATCCGGCCTTGCCGCCGATCGCCCGTTCCGTCATCTCGATCGACATGCGCAACTGGGCGATGCGGGACTCCATGGCGTTGGCCAGGTCCGTGGGGGAGAGCCGGTCCATGAAGGTCAGCGCGACCTGGAACGGGTCGACGATCGGTTTGATCTCCCGCCAGTAGCTCAGCAGGTGCCGCTGGAACTCCAGCCGCCCGTCGTCGGTGATCTCGTAGACGGTCTTGCCGCCGCGACCCTTGTCGACGATCGTCAGCAGACCCTCGTCGGCCATCTTGGCGAGCCCGTGGTAGATCGAGCCGAAGGCCACGTTGGCCCAGTGATCGGCGCCCCACAGCTCAAGGCGGCGCCGTACCTCGTAGCCGTGCATGGGTCCGTCAAGCAGCACTCCGAGGATCAGAACTCGCGTCGAGGACATACTCAAACTTTTATACAAACTTGAGTACCATCGTCAATCATGGACGCGATTCACCGTGACGAGGACGGCGCGCTGCTCGGCTATGTGGGGCCGGTGGGCGGCGCGTGGCAGGCCCTGACCGTGTTCGGCTATCCGCTCGCCGAGGCCGGGCCGTACGAGGAGGCCGAGGAGCGGGTGCGGCGGGACGGGCTCGCCCGGCTCGCCGACCGGTGGCTCTTCCTGGAGGGCGGCGAGTGGTATCGCTGCGTGATACTCGAAGCCGACGCGACCGAGGTCCGCGTCCGGCCCGACGACCACTGCTATCCGCGCGACGTCTACGCGCTGACCTTGGAGCGTCCCGGCCCCGGCACCTTCCGCCCCGAACGCTGAGGTGCTCGCGGCGCTGAGGGGTGGATGAACACGCCCGGCCGAACCCGCGTGATCGTCCCGTGTTCACCGTGGCCCGCCTGGAATCAATATGGTGGGCGAATGTCCGAAAGACCTGTGGCGCTGGTGACAGGAGCCTCTCGCGGGGTCGGTGCGGCCATCGCGCGAGCCCTCGCCCCCACGCATGACCTGGTGCTCGGCGGGCGCGACCGCGCCGCGCTCGACTCCGTGTGCGCCGGACTGCCCGGCGCGCGGCCCTGGCCGGTCGAACTGACCGCGGTCACCGCGGCGGACGTCGAGGGCGTCGACCGGCTCGACCTGCTCGTCCACAGCGCCGGGACCGTACGGCTCGGCGATGTCGCGGAGACTCCCGCGGCGGAGTGGCGGCGGACGTTCGAGGTCAACCTGTTCGCGGTGACCGAGCTGACCCGGCTGCTGCTGCCCGCGCTGCGCGCGGCCGGAGGGCAGGTCGTACTGATCAACTCCACCGCCGGGCAGCGGGTGAACGCCGGCTGGGGCGCGTACGCAGCGAGCAAGCTTGCCTTGCGGGCCTTCGCCGACGCGCTTCGCCTGGAGGAGCATTCCCACGGCGTGCGCGTCACCACGATCTATCCCGGGCGGACCGACACCGACATGCAGAGGGGTGTCCGGGCGCAGGAGGGCGGCGACTACGAACCCGGCAAGTACCTCAACGTGGACTCGGTCGCGAAGGCGGTGCTCGCCGCGGTGACCGTCACCGCGGACGCCCAGATCACCGAGATCACGATCCGTCCGTCGGCGTCCCTCCCGAGCTGATCCCGGCTCCCTGGTGAATGAGTCCATTCACCAGGCGTGCCGTACGAAGCGGGCGAGGATGCGCCGACCGGCCCCCCGGGGGTAGGGGGCCATCGACCGTGCCATGCGGGGGTGGTGATCCGGTCGACCGACAGGGGGCGGGAAGCCCGCGCCGGCCAGGCCGGCGGCGGAGAGAAAGGGCGTTCCGGGCATAGCGATGGCGACTGAGAAGGCTCCGGTCAGACCGACGGGGGCGGGGCACGACGCGGGTGTCCTCGCCGGCGGCGACGGCGGCGGCGTCACCTACTGGTGCGAGATGGCCTGGTTGCCGCCCGGCGAGGTGGTGGAGTGCGTGTGCGTCCGGGTCGAGGGGACGCGGATCGCCGCCATCCAGCCCGAGGTCCCACCGCCGCCGGGAGCCGTACGGCTGGCCGGGCTGACCCTGCCCGGCCTGGCCGACGCGCACTCGCACGCCTTCCACCGGGCGTTGCGCGGGCATACCCAGACGGCGCGCGGCACCTTCTGGACCTGGCGCGAGCAGATGTACGCCGTGGCCGCCCGGCTCGATCCCGACCGCTACCTCGCGCTGGCCAGGGCGACGTTCGCCGAGATGTCCCTGGCCGGCGTCACCTGCGTCGGCGAGTTCCACTACCTGCACCACGGGCCGGGCGGCGTGCCGTACGACGACCCGAACGCGATGGGGCACGCGCTCATCGAGGCGGCGAGGGACGCCGGTCTGCGGATCGCCCTGATGGACACCTGCTACCTCACAGGCGCGATCGGACACCCTCTGATCGGCACCCAGCTCCGCTTCGGCGACGGCGACGCGACCCGCTGGGCACACCGGGTCGAGCTGCTCGGCCGCTCCCAGCGGACGGCCGAGGACGTGGTGGTCGGCGCGGCGATCCACTCGGTCCGCGCGGTGCCCCCCGAGGAGATGTGCCTGGTCGCGGAGTTCGCCAACCGGCACGCGATTCCCCTCCACGCGCACGTCTCCGAGCAGCGCGCGGAGAACCACGACTGCGTCCAGGCGTATTCGGCGACTCCCGTCCAGCTGCTGCACGAGCACGGGGCGCTGGGACCGCGCTCGACCGCCGTCCACGCGACCCATCTGTCCGACGTGGACATCGTGCTGCTCGGCGGCTCCACCACGCACGTCTGCATGTGCCCGACCACCGAGCGGGACCTCGCCGACGGCATCGGGCGGGCGCGCAGGCTGCTGGACGGCGGCTCGCCGATCACATTGGGCTCGGACAGCCACGCGGTGATCGACCTGTTCGAGGAGGCGCGCGCCGTGGAGCTGGACGAGCGGCTCGCCACGCGCGAGCGCGGCCATTTCCGCGCCGCCGAGCTGCTCGACGCGGCCACCGCGGCCGGGCACGCGTCGCTCGGCTTCCCCGACGCGGGCATGCTCGTCCCCGGAGCGTGGGCCGACCTGGTCTCGGTGCGCCTCGACTCGGTCCGTACGGCGGGCACGACGAAGGGCACGGCCGCCGAGGCCGTCGTCTTCGCGGCGACGGCGGGTGACGTGCATTCGGTCGTCTCCGGGGGCCGCCGGGTGGTCGAGGACGGGCGGCACATGCTGGGAGACGTCGGCGTCCTCCTCAGCGACGCCGTCGCGGGTGTCCGGAGGTAGCGCGTACGTGCCACTTGGCCTCCCGTCCCGGGGTGCCGCTCGTGGCGCGGGCCCGGAAGGACGGAAGCCGCGTCGTTTGAGAACGCGCGGAAGGGGTAATCGACGGGCTTTCCAGGCGTTCGCCTCCTCCTTGAGTAGGACGCCGAAAACCATTCTCCAGTCGTATTAGTTCAGGGAATCTTTCTTCCAGGGAAATCGTTGATCGGGTCAGGACAAAGACGGCGGGAAAGCCCTGGTCTGGGCCGACTCGACTCGGACATACTGCGGCGCGGCGGAACGAGGTGCCATCGAATGGCGACGGGGAATCGGACGCACGACCAGCACGTCTCTGATCGGGACCTGCTGGGGACCTACCTGGCCGAAATCGGGCGGGTCCCCTTGTTGACCGCGGAACAGGAGGTGGATCTCGCCAAGCGGATCGAGGCCGGCCTGTTCGCCGAGCACCTGTTGGACAGCGGGCGCGCCGAGCCCAGGGTTTCCGACGCGGCGGACGAGGAGCTGGAACGCCTCGCGGTTTCCGGGCGGCGTGCGAAGGACGAGTTCATCCAGGCGAACCTGCGGCTCGTGGTCGCGGTGGCCCGGAAATACTCCGGCAGGGGGATGCCGTTGATCGATCTCGTCCAGGAGGGAAATCTGGGCCTGGTCCGCGCGGTGGAGAAATTCGATTACCGGCGTGGTTACAAGTTTTCCACCTACGCCACCTGGTGGATCCGCCAGTCGGTCGGCAGGTCGATCCACGAGCAGGCGCGGCCCGTACGCTTGCCCACCCACGCGGGTGAGCAGATGACCCGCCTGATGCGGGTCCGCCGCGATCTGCTGGCCGAGTTCGACGTCGAGCCGACCGACGCGGACCTCGCCGAGTTGCTCGACTTGCCGATCGAGCGGGTGCAGGAGCTGCGCCGCTGGGCGTCCGATCCGGTGTCGCTGCAGCTCGGTGTGGGTGACGAGGACGAGACCGAGCTCGGCGACATGATCGCCGACGAGACCTGGGCCGATCCGGAGCAGCAGGCGATGGCGACGCTGGAGAAGGAGCGCCTGGAGCTCTGGCTGACGGGTCTGGAGGGGCAGATCCGCGAGATGCTCCGGTGGCGGTACGGCCTCGTGGACGGCCGCGAGCACACGCTCACCGAGGTGGGGGAGCGGTACGGCATCGGCCGGGACCGGGCCAGGCGGCTGGAGCGCGACGCGCTGCTGCGTCTGCGCAAGATGGCCGGCGCGGCGGCCTGAGCCGCGCGGACGAGACGGACGCGAACCCCGAGAAGGACCACCGGCAAGAAGGACGACAGCGACAAGGACGAGAGCGCCGAGACGGCGGCGACAAGTACGGGGAGATCGGCGCGGCCGCCCGCCGGTCGATGTGAGCCGCCGATCGATGTGAGAAGGACGTAATGCGAGCGCGCACCGATTACGGTGCGCGCTTCGTTTGTGTGTGAGCCATCCGAAACGCACCCGAAACACCGCCCAGGCGAGTTTCACAGACGTGAAACACACAGAGTCCCGCCCGGAAACGGTGGAAGAACACGCTGTGGCCAACGTCAGTGCGCCAACCGGTCGACGATGCCCTGGACGGACGCAACTGAGCGCGTGAATAGCCGGCCACATGGCAATGTTAAGGAGGGCCGCGTTCGATGGACAAGATCGATACCGGCACCACGGCCTGGATGATCACAGCCACCGCGCTGGTGCTGTTGATGACTCCCGGCCTCGCGTTCTTCTACGGGGGCATGACCAGGGCGAAGAGCGTCCTGAACATGATGATGATGTCGTTCGTCAGCATCATCACGGTCAGCATCGCATGGGTTTTCTACGGGTACTCGCTGGCCTTCACCAGTAGCGGCAACAGCTTCATCGACAAGTTCGTCGGCGGCTTCGAGGCCCTCGGCCTGCAGAGCATCATCGACACCGCCACGAAGGCGGAGGGCGGAATGCCGAGCATGGTGTTCTCGGCCTTCCAGATGACCTTCGCCATCATCACCGTCGCGCTGATCAGCGGCGCCATCGCGGACCGCGCCAAGTTCGGCGCCTGGGTCGTGTTCTCCGTCGTCTGGTCGACCCTCGTCTACTTCCCCGTCGCGCACTGGGTCTGGGGCGGCGGCTGGCTGGCCGGTCTCGGCATCGAGGACTTCGCGGGCGGCACGGTCGTCCACGTGAACGCGGGTGCCGCGGGATTGGCGCTCGCGCTGGTGCTCGGTAAGCGGGCCGGCTGGCGCAAGGAGCCGATGCGGCCGCACAACCTCACGCTGGTCCTCCTCGGCGTCGGTCTCCTGTGGTTCGGCTGGTTCGGGTTCAACGCGGGCTCCGAGCTCGCCGTCGACGGCACCGCCGGCCTGGCGTTCATGAACACCCAGGTCGCCACGGCGGCCGCCGCGGGCGCCTGGATCCTGGTCGAGAAGCTGCGCGACGGCCACTCCACCACGCTCGGCGTGGCGTCAGGCGCGGTCGCCGGTCTGGTCGCCATCACCCCCGCCTGCGGCTTCATCGACCCGTGGGCCTCGGTGGTCCTCGGCGCCATCGCCGGCGCGGTCTGCGCGTACGCGGTGGGCCTGAAGTACCGGTTCGGCTTCGACGACTCGCTCGACGTGGTCGGCGTGCACCTGGTCGGCGGCGCGATCGGCGCGGTCGCCCTCGGCATCATCGCCCGCTACCCGTTCGCCGACGGTCAGGAGAAGGGCCTGCTGTACGGCGGCCCGCTCTCCCAGCTGGGCGTCCAGGCGCTCGGCCCGGTGGTCGTCGGCCTCTACTCCTTCGCCATGGCGTGGATCATCGGCAAGATCATCGACAAGACGATGGGCTTCCGGATCACGCAGGAGGAGGAGGTCACCGGCATCGACATCACGACCCACGCCGAGACCGGCTACGACCTCGGCACCATCCACGCCTCCGGCGTAGCCTCCCTCAACGGGCCGGCGGTCCCGGCCGAGGCCAAGAAGGTGGACGCATGAGACTCATCACGGCAGTGATCAAGCCCTTCAAGCTCGACGACGTCAAGGCGGCGCTGGAGCAGTTCGGCATCAAGGGCATGACGGTCAGCGAGGCCAGCGGCTACGGCCGCCAGCGGGGGCACACCGAGGTGTACCGCGGCGCCGAGTACCAGGTGGACCTGGTCCCCAAGGTCCGGATCGAGGTGCTCGCCGAGGAGGACGACGCCGACGACGTCATCGACGTCATCGTCAAGGCCGCCCAGACCGGCAAGATCGGCGACGGCAAGGTGTGGTCCGTCCCGGTGGACACGGTGATCCGCGTTCGCACCGGCGAGCGCGGGCCGGAGGCCCTGTAATCGCATGATGAGAGGGGATGCTCGCTCGTTCGCCGCGGCCCGCAAGGAGCGCGCGGCGGACATCGACAGGTGGCTCACCGATCTGTTCCGTACGGCCTGCACGCAGCCGTACGCCCGGGAAGGGCGGAACGGGCCGGGAACCAGGAGCGGGCTCCCGGAGGAGCGCGGCTCCGCCGACAGGAACGGATTCGGCGGTGTCGCGCTCGTCGCGGTCGGCAGCCTGGGGCGGGGCGAGCTCGCCCCGGGCAGCGACCTCGACCTGGTGCTGCTGCACAACGGCCGGGAGGACGTGGGCCGGATCGCCGACCGCGTCTGGTATCCCATCTGGGACTCCGGCGTCGGGCTCGACCACTCGGTCCGCACGATCGACGAGGCCGCCAAGGTGGCCCGCGAGGACCTCAAGGCGGTTCTCGGCCTGATCCAGGCCAGGCACGTCGCGGGCGACGCCGAGCTGACCCGGGCGGTGCGCGAGACCGTGCTCGCCGACTGGCGCGCGGAGTCACGGCGCAGGCTCGCCGAGCTCAGGGACGCGGCCGACCAGCGGGCCGGCGCGAGCGGAGAGCTGGCCTTCCTGCTCGAACCCGACCTGCGCGACTCGCGCGGCGGGCTCAGGGACGTCCAGGCGATGCAGGCCGTGGCCGCAGCCTGGGTCGCCTCGGCCCCCGGCCCGCGCGTCCGCGAGGCGTACGAGTTGCTGCTGGACATCCGGCACGGGCTGCACCTGGTCACCGCGCGCGGCGCGGACCGGCTCGTGCTGCAGGAGCAGGACGCGGTCGCGGGCAGCCTCGGACTGCTGGACGCCGAGGCGCTGATGCGCCGCCTGGCCGAGGCGGGACGCACCGTCTCCCACGCGTTCGACTCGACCTGGCGCACCGTGGACCGGCTGCTGACCGGTCCCGCTCCGCGTGGCAGACGGCCGCTCGCCGACGGGGTCGTCGAGCACGGCGGCGAGGTGGTGCTCGCCCGAGGCGTCTCCCCTCGCAACGACCCGGTGCTCGTGCTCCGCGTCGCCGCCGCGGCGGCCGAGGCCGGGCTGCCGATGGCGCCCGCGACGGTGTCCGCGCTGGCCGCCCAGTCGCCCCCGCTTCCCGTGCCGTGGCCGGAGGAGGCCAGGGACGCCCTCGTCTCCCTCCTGGGTGCCGGGCGCGCCGCCGTACCGGTCTGGGAGGAGCTGGACCAGGCGGGCGTCCTCGTCCGTCTCATCCCCGACTGGGAGCGGGTACGGCACCGCCCGCAGCGCAACCCGGTGCACAGGTACACCGTCGACCGGCATCTGATCGAGACGGCGGCCGGCGCCGCCGCGTACACGCGCGACGTCTCGCGTCCCGACCTGCTGCTCATCTCCGCCCTGCTGCACGACGTCGGCAAGGGCTGGCCGGGCGACCACTCGGTGACGGGCGAGGTCGTCGCCAGGGACATCGGCGCCAGGATCGGCCTGCCGCCCGCGGACGTGGACATCCTGGCCCGAGTCGTCCGCCACCACCTCCTGCTGCCCGAGACGGCGACCCGCCGCGACCTGGACGACCCGGTGACCATCTCCCGGGTCGCCGAGGCCGTGGGGTCGCGCGAGGTGCTGGAACTCCTCGCCGCGCTCGCGGTGGCCGACGGGAACGCCACGGGACCGGCCGCCTGGAACTCCTGGAAGGCGTCCCTGGTCTCCGATCTGGTGCGCCGGGTGAAGTCGGTCCTCTCGGGGGCGCCGCCCGCGCCCGCGCCGGTCCTGTCTCCCGAGCAGGCCGCGCTGGCCAGGCACGGAGGAGGCGCCGTCCGGGTCCACGGCGGCGCGGTGACCGTGGTCGCGCCCGACCGGCCGGGGCTGTTGTGGCACGCCGCGGGGGTGCTGGCCGCGCACCGGCTCGTCGTCAGGTCGGCGGCGTCGGCGTCGGCGGGCTCGACCGCCGTGATCGAGTTCGCCGTCGTCCCGGAGTACGGATCGCCGCCCGATCCCGCGACGCTGGAGGCCGACCTGCGCCTGGTGCTCGCGGGCCGCCTCGACATCGAGCAGCGGCTCGCCCGCCGGGCCCGCGCCCTGCGGCCGCCCCGCGTTCCGGTGGCGCCGCCGAAGGTCTCGCTGGTGGACGACGCGTCCAGTACGGCGACGGTGGTGGAGGTGCGGGCGCACGACCGCCCGGGGCTTCTGTGGCGCATCGGGCGGGCCTTCGGCGAATGCGGCCTTGACGTGAGAGCGGCCAGAGTGGAGACTCTCGGCGCGGAGGCCGTGGACGTCTTCTACGTCGTCGATCGGGCCGGCAGGCCTCTCGTGGACGAGGAGCAGCGGGGCGAGGTGCGGCGGCACGTTCTCGCCGCGCTGCGATGACCTAGCTGGATGACGTGAGGCCGGAAGAAGGGGAGCAACCCCTTACCAGTTGGTAACAATTCTGTCGCCCTCGGAGGGCGAATCGCCGGTAATCGTGACCTTGTGGTCGAATTGTCCGCGTTTGCGTAGCGATGTCATTTCATGCTGTCGGGATGCGTGATGGCATCCCGAGAATGGCGGGGCCGGTGAGTACGGAGCAGCAGAGCGGCGGTGGCGCGGAGGGTACGCCCGAAGCGGCCGGAGCGCGGAGCGGCACGTGGGCGGACCGCCTCGCACCGCGCAACTGGCGTGTCCCCTCCCGGCTGACCGCCCTGATCGTCGCCCCGACCCTCGTGGCGGTGGCCCTCGCGGGCGCCAGGGTCGTCGACTCGGTCGGCAGCCTGAACGGATACCAGCGGACCAGCTCCGCCGCCGAATACTCCGTACGGCTCCGCGACCTCGCCCAGCAGCTCGCCATGGAGCGCGACCTCGCCGCGCGCGGCGGCGGTGCCAAGCGGGTGTTCAACGTGGACGGCACCACCAAGCTCACGCTGACCGACCAGCGCGTGGCGGTCGACGGCCTGGCGCGGAAGGTCGCGGCCGACCTCGCGAAGATCGACGACAGCTACGGCGTGCGTGCCGTACAGCAGGCGGAGCAGGCGGGGAACCGGCTCTCCGGCCTGGAGAACGTCCGCGAGAAGGGCACCGAGGAGGACTACACCGGCATCATCGCCGGTCTGCTGCGCCTGCACGACGAACTCGGTCAGAGCAGCGACGACGCCCTCGTCGTCGCGGACATGCGCGCCCTGAGCGCCCTGGCGTACGCCAAGGAGGAGGCGTCCCAGCAGCGGCAGATGCTGACCAGGGAGCTGATGGAGGCCAACCAGCGGTTCACCGGCTACGAGCTGAGGGACTTCATCGCCTCCCAGTCCCGGCAGCAGGGGTACATCGACCGCTTCTACGCCGAGACCGGCTCCGGCGACGCCGCGTTCCTGGCCGGCCTCCTCAGCGACAAGGACGTGGTCGACGCCGAGCTGACCAAGTCGTGGGCGATCACGCTGGCGATCCAGAACTCCTCGCTGAGCCGCTACCAGGCCAGGGACCGGACCCTGGTGCGCTGGTTCCAGCACAGCACCAAGACGATCGGGCAGCTCGCGGTCGCCGAGAAGCGGCTCTCCGGCGCCGTCATCGACCGTGCCAAGGACCTGCAGTCCGCCGAGCAGCGCAACGCGCTGATCGCGGCCGGGCTCATCCTCGCCCTCCTCCTGCTCGTCCTCGCCACCACCGTGCTCATCGCCCGGTCGATGGTCCGGCCGCTGCGCCGGCTGCGCGCCGAGGCCCTGGAGGTCGCCGGCATGCGGCTGCCCGAGGTCGTACGGCGGATGCGCGAGTCCGACGACCCCGAGAACGTGCCCGAGGTGCGGCCCATCGACCTCGGCACGAACGACGAGATCGGCGAGGTGGCCCAGGCGTTCGACGAGGTGCACGCGCAGGCCGTACGGCTGGCCGCCGAGGAGTCCCGGCTGCGCAGCAACGTCAACGCCATGTTCGTGAACCTGTCGTGGCGCACCCAGACGCTCGTGGAGCGGCAGATCTCGCTGATCGACGGCCTGGAGCGCGGCGAGCAGGACGGCGCCCGCCTGTCGGACCTGTTCAAACTGGACCACCTGGCCACCCGCATGCGGCGTAACAGCGAGAACCTCCTGGTCCTCGCCGGGCACGAGCCCGCGCGCAAGCGGAGTAAGCCGGCCCTCCTGGTCGACGTCGTGCGCGCCGCGCTCTCGGAGGTCGAGGACTACGAGCGGGTGACCGTCCGGGTCCACCGCACCGCCTCGGTCGCCGGGTACGCCGCCAACGACTCCGTCCACCTGGTGGCCGAGCTGGTGGAGAACGCCATCGCCTACTCGTCGGACCGTACGAAGGTCGTGGTGTCGAGCGACCGCATCGAGGGCGGCGCGGTGTTGCTCTCGGTGAGCGACTCCGGGATCGGCATGTCGCAGGAGGAGTTGGCCGAGGCCAACCGGCGGCTCGCGGAGCCGCCCATGGTGGACGTGTCGGTCTCCCGGCGGATGGGTCTCTTCGTGGTCGGCCGCCTCGCGCTGCGGCACGGCATCCGGGTCCAGCTGCGCAGGGGTGACGCCGGCGGCCTGATCGCCATGGTGCTGTTCCCCGCCGAGCTCGTCTCCGGCACCGACCGGCCCGTCGCCGGGCAGGCTCCGGGAACCACCACAGGGCAGGTTCCGGGGAACGGCCCCGCGCCGGCCGGGAGCGGGTTCGGCCAGGGTCAGGGCAACGGCTTCGGACAGGTCGCCGGGAACGGCGTCGGCCGGGCCCAGATCGCCGCCGCGCCGGGTCCGGCGACAGGTCCCGTCGCGCGCACGGCGGGCGCCCATGCGGCAGGGACCGGTGCGTCGGGGAGCGGGGCGCCGGGCCGTGAGCCTTCGGCGACGTCCGCTCCTTCAGGAGCGGGGACGACCCGGGGGAACGGGCTGCCGACACGCACACCGGCCGCCAGTGGTTTCTCCGCCTCCGGGGGAGCGGCCCAGCTTCCCACGGGAGGGTTCTCCGCCTTCGGCGATTCCGGTCGGCAGGACAACGGGAGCACAGGAAACACAGGGGGCTTCTCGGCGTTCGGAGACGCGGACCGGCAGAGCACGGGGCAGTTCCCCGCGTTCAGGGACGGGGATCGGCGGAGCACAGGGGAGTTCCCCGCCTTCAGAGACACGGACCGGCAGAGCACGGGGCAGTTCCCCGCGTTCAGGGACGGGGATCGGCGGAGCACGGGGCAGTTCCCCGCGTTCAGGGACGCGGACCGGCAGGGCCCGAGCGGCCCCGTCGCCTATCCCGCTCCCACAGGAGACTCGGGCGGCTCGGCCGGGCTCCCGAACCGCGCCGGCACCGCGGACCGTACGGCACCCGCCGACGGCTCCGGTCGCGACAGCCGCCAGGCACCCCCGGCGTCGTACGCGTCCACGATGGACGCGCCGTCGGCCCTGCCCAGGTTCACGGAGCATTCCGGCGCCTTCCCCGTGGAGGGGGCCCCGCCGGTCCCCTCGCACATCGCGGACGACGCGCACCTCGAACGGGGAGACGAGTTCTTGCCGATCTTCGCCTCGGTCGAGTCCGCGTGGTTCCGCCGCCCGGCGACTCCGGCCGCGGGCGCCGTGCCCGGTGCCGCCCCCGCTGGTGCCGTACCCGGGACGCCGGGATCCGCGACCGGATCCGCGACCGGGCACGGGAACGGCTCGGCACAGGGGCGGACCGTGTCGCCGGGCGGGGGCGCGACCGCCGTTCCGGCCACCTCCGGAGGTCCCGGCGGCGACCCGTCGCGGGGTGGCTGGGCGTCCCGCGCGGACAGCGGATTCGAGGCGGCGGCCGCGGCGAGCGCCCCCTCTCTGGGAGGCGTCACGTCGGCGGGTTTGCCGAAGCGGACCCCCAGGGCCAATCTTGTGCCCGGCTCGGTGGGCGCGGCGCCGGGCACTCCGGCCCCACCCAGGCCGGCGGTGTCGCCGGATCTGGTGCGCAGCCGCTTGTCCAGCTACCAGCAGGGTGTACGGCGCGGCCGGGCCGACGTGTCCGGCGCCGAAGCCGAGAAGCCCGGTAATGAGGAGGAAAGTTCGTGACCGCCCTCAGCGTTGAGGCACGTAGGTTCGACTGGCTGATCACGGAGTTCGTCGGCGGCACCCCCGGTGTCGCGCACGCCGTGGTCGTGTCGGCGGACGGGCTGCGGCTGGCCAATTCCGACGGGTTCCCGCCCGACCGCGCCGACCAGCTCGCCGCGGTGGCGGCGGGTCTGCTCAGCCTGACCGTGGGCGCGTCCCGCGTCTTCGACGGCGGTCCGGTGACCCAGACGGTGGTCGAGATGCAGCGCGGGCTGATGCTGATCATGGCGATCAGCGACGGATCCTGCATGGCCGTGCTCGCCGCGGCCGACTGCGACATGGGCCTGGTGGCCTACCAGATGACGCTGCTGGTCGAGCGGGTCGGCCAGGTGCTGACCCCGGCGCTCCGCGCCGAGCTGCAGTCCACCCGCCGCTGACGCCCGGTCATGGGAGACAGGCATGCGCCCTGGTGATGGGGAAGAGGACGAGCCCCTCTTCCGTCCGTACGCCGTCACCGGCGGACGCTCCGAGCCGCGTTACCACCTGGCGATGGAGACTCTCGTATCATCGGTGACCCTGATGAGCGATGACTACTCGCTGCTCAGCCCCGAGCAGGAGTCGATCATCGTGCTCTGCCGTTCCGTTCGTTCCGTCGCGGAGATCTCCGCGCTGCTGCGGGTTCCGCTCGGCGTGGCCCGCGTGCTCATCGCCGATTTGGCCGATGAGGGTCTGGTCCGCCTGCATGTGCCCCAGCTCAACCAGGGACAACCAGACCTCAACCTGCTCGAAAGGGTGCTCAGTGGACTTCGCAGGCTCTAGCCACGGCTCTCAACGGGGCCTCGCCTCAACGAAGATCGTCGTGGCCGGTGGGTTCGGCGTGGGCAAGACCACCTTCGTGGGTGCCGTCTCGGAGATCCTCCCGCTGACGACCGAGGCCGTCATGACCGACGCGAGCGCGGGCATCGACGACCTCGGCCTCACGCCGAACAAGACGACGACCACCGTGGCGATGGACTTCGGGCGCCTCTCCCTGGCCCAGGACCTCATCCTTTACCTGTTCGGCACTCCCGGTCAGCACAGGTTCTGGTTCATGTGGGACGATCTTGTACGCGGCGCGATCGGCGCGGTCGTGCTGGTCGACAGCCGCAGGCTGGCCGACTGCTTTCCCGCCATCGACTATTTCGAGGAGGCCGGGCTGCCCTTCGTGGTGGCGATGAACGGCTGGGACGGCACGTTCCACCACTCGGTGGAAGAGGTCAGGGAGGCGCTGTCCCTCGCCCCCCACGTCCCACTGGTCCGTACGGACGCACGCTCGCGCGAGGCGGTGAAGTCCACGTTGATCAGCCTCGTGGAGTACGTGCTCCGCGTGCGGGCCGTGTCCTGAGCGCGGCGCCGGACCGAGCCGAAAAGGGTCGTCGAGGCGCCCCTTATTGATGGCGATTGTGGCGTTTTGTCCGATTTCACGGACCAGTCACAGGATGCGCCATGTTGAACACGGATTCAAATCAACTCGTCGTCCGATCGTTAACGCTGTCCGATAAGTCTTGCTTAAACCTGGTCTGGGCTGCAACACTCCTCCTTTGGCCTGCCCTTTGCAGAGCTCTCGAAGATCTGAATCCCGAAGGAGTTACGGTCGTGTCCCGTACCCGGTACACCCGTCGTCTTCCGGCTGCCGCCGTCGTGGCCGGTCTTGCCCTTGCCCTGGCAGCGTGCGGCTCGTCGGAGACCACAGGAGCCGGGGCGGCTCCAACCGCGTCCGCCGCGAAGCTGGACCCCAACGCCGACCTGAAGAAGCAGTCGCTCAACATCACCATCTGGGACGGCTACTCGCCGAAGGACCTTCCCCAGCGGGTGAAGCAGAAGCTCGGCTTCGACATCAAGATCGCGATCCACGACACCAACGAGACCGCGATGGCTAAGCTCACCGCGAGCGAGAACAACGGCGGCTTCGACGTCGCCTTCGTCTCCGGCCAGTACGCCCAGGCGCTCAGCGAGCAGGGCCTGCTCGAGCCGCTGCACCCCGAGCTGATCCCGAACCTCGCGAACCTCTACCCCGAGGCGTCGGAGCTGTCCTACGACAAGGGCAACAAGTTCTCGGTTCCCTACACCTGGGGCAGTACCGGCATCTGCTACCGCAGCGACCTGGTGAAGACGCCGCCGACGAGCTGGAACGACATCCTCAACCCGGCGCCGGAGTACGACAAGAAGGTCACGATGATGACCACCGAGCGCTGGCTGGCCCTGCCCGCCCTCAAGTCGCTCGGCTACTCCATCAACACCGCCGACGACGGCCAGCTCGCCAAGGCCAAGGAGCTCCTGCTCAAGGCCAAGTCCCACCTCCTGGCGTACGACGACACGACGTTCGGCGACCGCCTCAAGTCGGGCGAGGCCGTGATGGTCGAGGCGTGGGACGGCTGGTGCCCGGAGAACGTCAAGAACATCAAGTTCACCGTGCCGAAGGAGGGCAGCGACCTCTGGGCGGACACCATGGTGATCCTGAAGAGCTCCAAGAACAAGGAGGCGGCGCACGCCTTCATCAACTACATCCTCGACCCGGAGATCCACGGCTGGGTGGCCGCGAACATCCTCTACAAGGTGCCGAACAAGGCCGCCATGGACAAGGTCGACCCCGCTCTCGTCCAGTCGTTCCCGTCGCTCAAGCTGAGCCCTGCCGACCTGCTCCAGGGCGAGTCGATCATCGACCTGGGTGCCGACTCGGCCAAGTACACCCGCCTCGCGACGGAGGTCGCGGCGCAGCAGTGATCCGAGTGACCCACGGCTGACCTCACGTTCGACGTGTGACCCGGCGCCTCCCTTCTGGGGGGCGCCGGGACCGTTACAACGACAGGATCAGCCGATTTTGATCACTTGGGCTGACCCAAATGCGGTCCTATACATCCCGTTCTGTGGGAATAAGGTCACGACTGCGCGCGGTGCACGTTTGGCCGATCTGGTAATGGTGTGTTCCAATTACCCTCGCTTCAATGACGTCCCAGGCATCACAGCCGCCCCGCGGCTGAGGGCCATAGCTGCGCGTATATGAGCTTCGGCAAGAGGTTGCGAAAACCCGTGAGTACTCAAGAACCCAAGGCTGCCCCAGAGCCGGAGGCGGTACCGGTATCGATGCCGGCCTCCGACACCGCGTCCAGGCGCGCCTCAGGGGACGGCGGCTGGTTCCGGCTGGGGAACTGGAGGGTGAGGTCGCGTCTCGTCGCGCTCATCCTGCTTCCCACGGTCGTCGGTGTGCTACTCGGTGGCATCCAGCTTGCCGACGCGGTCAACACATCGGTCCAATACCGGCGCCTCAACGAGGTGGCGGGCCTGGTCCAGGCGGTCAGCGGCCTTTCGCACGAGGTCGCGATGGAACGTGACTACACCGCCTGGTACACGGCGACCGGCCGCAGGCCGGCCCGGCTGGCCCAAGTGCGCAGCGCGCAGCAGGACGTGGACAAGGCCAGGAAGAAGGTCGCCGACACCATCGCGCAGCTCGACAGCGGCCACTCCACCCGTGTCCGCAACCGGGTCGAGGAGATCGAGCGCTGGATGGAGGGCCTCACCGGCCTCCGGAAGCAGTTCGTCTCCAGCGGCGTGCCCGCCCGAGCCGTTCTCGGCACGTACACGACCATGATCGAGGCGTTCAACGCGCTGGGCGACGAGCTGCGATCCGCCACCGGTAGCGACCGCCTGTTCGCCGACGGCATCGCCCTCGGCGCGCTCAGCCGGGCCAAGGAGCAGGTCGCCCGCCAGCGAGGCATCTTCACCGTCGGAATCGCCGAGAAGGCGCTCACCTACGACGACCTCTCCGACTTCCTCGGAGCCCGCCAGGCGCAGGACAGCAACTTCGAGACCTTCCAGAAGGAAGCCTCGCCCGACGACGTCAAGTTCTACACCCAGACGGTCAAGGGCTTCCAGATCGAGAAGGCGTACTCCCTCCGAGCCGGCGCGCTGGCCCAGATGCGCGAGTACAACCGGATCATCGACCTGGACCGCACCCGCAGGGGCGACGACCTGCGCCTGTGGTTCGAGACGATGACCACGACCGTGGACAAGATGAACGTCGTCGAGCAGCGCCTCGCCGGGTCCGTCGTGACGCAGACGCAGACCCTGGCGGACGACGAGCAGCGCCGGGCGATCATCTCCGGTTCCGCGATCCTCCTACTCCTCGGCCTGATGCTGCTGATCACCACCGCGGTCGCCGGATCGCTCACCCGGCCGCTGCGGCGGCTGCGCCGCGAGGCGCTGGAGATCGCCGGTTCGCGGCTGCCGCGCACGGTCCAGATGCTGCGCGAGGCACAGGACGACTCGGTCAAGGTCGAGGTCGCGCCCATCCAGGTCAACACACGCGACGAGATCGGTGAAGTCGCCCGGGCCTTCGACGAGGTCCACCAGGAAGCGATCCGGCTGGCGGGCGACGAGGCCAAGCTGCGAAGCGCCGTCAACTCGATGTTCGTGAACCTGTCCCGCCGCACCCAGACGCTGGTGGAGCGGCAGCTGGCCCTGATCGACGGGCTGGAGCAGGGCGAGCAGGACGAGGGCCGTCTCGGGAACCTGTTCAAGCTGGACCACCTGGCGACCCGCATGCGCCGTAACAGTGAGAACCTGCTGGTCCTCGCGGGCCAGGAGCCCGCCCGCCGGTGGGGCCAGCCGGTCCCGGTCGTCGACGTCGTCCGCGCCTCGCTCTCCGAGGTCGAGAACTACGAGCGAGTGAGCCTTCAGGTGTCGGCGGGCGGCGCGGTCGTCAGCCAGGCCGTCAACGACGTCGTCCACCTCGTCGCGGAGCTGGTCGAGAACGCGATCTCGTTCTCCCCCCGCGAGACGAAGGTCGTCGTGTCGAGCAACCGGATCGACGGCGGCGGTCTCATGATCTCCGTCAGCGACCTGGGCATCGGCATGACCGCGGACGAGCTCGCCCAGGCCAACTGGCGGCTCGCCAACCCGCCGGTCGTGGACGTGTCGGTGTCCCGCCGCATGGGCCTGTTCGTGGTCGGCCGCCTCGCGCTGCGCCACGGCATCCGGGTGCAGCTCCGTCAGCAGGACGCGGGCGGCCTCACCGCCATGGTGCTCCTGCCCGAGGCGCTGCTCGCCCAGGCCGGCCCGGCCTTCCCGGGCATGCCGCCGGCCGACCCCGCCGCCCAGTTCGGCGGGGCCCCGGCGCTGGCCAGCCCGACGTCCTTCGACGCCCCGCCGCGTACGCCGGTGATCGGGTCGGACGCGCCGGGCGTCGGCACCCCGGGCGCGGACCCGTTCGAGCGTGGCCCGTTCGACACGTTCGGACGGGACAAGGAGCCGTTCGCCAAGAGCACGTTCGGTGCGGGCGCGGCCCCGGAGCCGGAGCCGTTCGCGCGTGACGCGTTCGACGCGCCCCAGACGGCCCGCGACCCGCTCGACCCGCCGGCGGCCACGCGGAACCCGTTCGACCCGCCGCCCGCTCCGGCGCGCAGCCCGTTCGACCCGCCTCCGTTCGAGCAGGGCTCGGCCGCGGACCCCTTCGCGAAGAACGCGTTCGGCGCGGGCGCGGCCCCGGAGCCGGAGCCGTTCGCGCGCAACCCCTTCGACCCGCCCCCGTTCGAGCGTGGCAAGGCCACCGGCGCTCCCGTGGACACGCCGTGGCCGGGTCACCTGCCCGCGCCCGGCAGCTCCTCCTGGCCCAGCCCGCCGGGAGACTCGGGCGGCTGGCCGGCAGCTCCGCGCGGGGCGTTCGAGCCGGATGTGGACAACACCGGCCCCCTGCCCGTCGTACGGACCTCGCCGATGGAGGACCAGCCGGAGGAGTTCCTGCCGATCTTCGCGGCGGTCGAGTCCGACTGGTTCAAGAAGGTCGAGCCGGGGACCGAAGAGCCCGAGAAGAAGTCCGGCATGGAGACCAATCCGCTGGAAGCACGGCAATGGTCGTCCCCCGCCGACGCCGGCTGGCAGGCCGCCAAGGCCGCCAGCGACCCGTCGCTCGGCGGAGTCACCTCCTCCGGTCTGCCCAAGCGGGTCCCCAAGGCCAACCTGGTACCGGGTTCCGCGTCGGCGATCGCCTCCAGTGGGGCGTCGGCGTCGGCGGCGCCGGCACCCCCGCCGCCCGCGCCCTCGCTCTCGCCCGACCGCGTACGCAACCGGCTGGCGAGCTTCCAGCAGGGCATCCGGCAGGGACGCGCGGTGGCGCGAGGAGAGGTCAGCGGTGACCAGGGTTATCCGGGGGCGACGCCGATGACCGGCGGCGGCCCGGACACTGACAAGGAGGACGCATGAGGGAGATGAGCCAGGCGGCTCGCGGCATCAACTGGCTGATCACTGACTTTGTGAACAACGTTCCCGGCGTTGCCCACACGGTCGTGGTGTCGGCGGACGGCCTGCCGCTGGCGTACTCCGATGGGTTCCCCAAGGACCGGGCGGACCAGCTGGCGGCGGTCGCCGCCGGGTTGATCAGTTTGACGCAGGGCGCGTCGCGGGTGTTCGAGGGCGGCCCGGTCACGCAGACGGTGGTCGAGATGCAGCGCGGGCTGCTCCTGATCATGTCGATCAGTGACGGGTCGTGTCTCGCGGTGCTCGCGTCCGCGGACTGCGACATGGGTCTGGTGGCGTACCAGATGACGCTGCTGGTGGATCGTGCGGGACAGGTGCTTACCCCCGCGGTACGCGCCGAGCTCCAGGCGTCCCAGCCCAGATAAAGGTGATGACAGGAGGACGTTGTGGCAGGCGGCGGCTGGACGGATGAGCCCTACCCGCCGGTGGACGACGCCCACCGGCACTATGGCGGGACGAACCCGATTCCTCAACCGGGGCCGGCGGAACCGAGTTCACTGGTGCGCCCCTACGCGGTGACCGGTGGGCGTACGGCACCGCGTCTCCAACTCGCGATGGAGGCACTCGTGTCCTCCGCGACCTCGACTCACCAGGATCTGTCCACGCTCACGCCGGAGCGGCAGGCGATCGTCTCGCTGTGCCGCCAGATCAGGTCCGTGGCGGAGGTCTCGGCGATGCTGCGGATCCCGCTGGGCGTGGTCCGCGTGGTGATCTCCGATATGGCGGCGGAGGGGCTGGTGCACGTGCACCAGCCGCAGTTGGAGGCTGGTAAGCCGGATCTGAACTTGCTTGAAAGGGTGCTCAGTGGACTTCGCAGGCTCTAGCCATGGCTCTCAGCGGGGCCTGACCTCGACGAAGATCGTGGTGGCGGGCGGTTTCGGTGTGGGCAAGACCACCTTCGTCGGCGCGGTCTCGGAGATCATGCCGCTCACGACCGAGGCGGTGATGACCGACGCCAGCGCCGGCATCGACGACGTGGGCCTGGTACCGCACAAGACCACGACGACCGTGGCGATGGACTTCGGCCGGGTCTCCCTGGACCAGGACCTGATCCTCTACCTGTTCGGTACGCCGGGTCAGCATCGCTTCTGGTTCATGTGGGACGACCTCGTACGCGGTGCGATCGGCGCGGTCGTGCTGGTGGACACGCGGCGGCTGGCGGACAGCTTCCCCGCGGTCGACTACTTCGAGGAGGCCCAGCTCCCGTTCGTCGTCGGCGTCAACGGCTTCGACGGGCAGTACCCGCACAGCGAGAACGAGGTACGCGAGGCCCTGAGCCTGTCGCCGCACGTGCCCATCGTCCGCACCGACGCGCGTACGCGGGAGTCGGTCAAGACCACGCTCATCACTCTGGTCGAGCACGCCCTGACGATGCGTGTCGCCGTACCCGGTTGGGGCGGCCGCTGACCGGGGCCCGGCACGCGAGCGCGCGAACGGCCGGAGTCCCGGCGAGACGTGCGCTCGAACGGCCGGGGTGCGCGTCCGCCACGCGTCCGCCCCGGCCGGCGGTGTCGTCCGCCTCGCCCGCCTCGTCCGTTCAGCCCCGTACGCGGGAAGCGGCGGCCAGGTTCCCCCGAGCTTCGGGCCTGCGAAAGATCCCCATATCTGGCTTTTGTCACCTAACTGGGTAGATGCCAGGCGAAGCGCGATAGATGCCGAAGATATCCCGGTTGCTATCGCTTGCTGCTTTGGACCGTTCCACGAATCGTGCCGGTTTCGGGCCGGATGAATTCCTGTTGCGGTCCTATTTTTTCGAGTTATGCCCTTCGGGGGCGCGTCGGAGGGGCTCTCTGCCCGAGATCGGCGGCGCGCGCGTGCTCCCGGCCGGGCCCCGTGGATCGCCGCAGCGACGACCCACGGGACGATCCACGGGACGATCCACGGGGACGGCCCGCCGGAGAGACGGACCCTAGACGGGCAGGGCCTCGATCAGGCTCGCCCCGGCCGGGAGCGGCACCACGCGCGAGACCGACAGGCCCGACGCGGCGAGCAGCGCCGCGTACTCGCCGCGGGTCCGTTCCCTGCCGCCCGCGAACAGCGTGAGCATCCGCAGGTCGATCTCCTTGCCGATGTGCGGCGAGTCGTCGTCGGGCAGCACCATCTCCAGCAGCAGCACCCTGCCGTCCGCGGTCATCGCCTCACGGACGTTGCCCAGGATCCGCAGGGCCGCGTCGTCGTCCCAGTTGTGGATGATGCTGGCCAGCAGGTAGGCGTCGGCGGCGGGCACCCCCTGGAAGAAGTCACCGCCGACGAGTTCGCACCGGTCGCCGAGACCCCGCGCGTCCAGCGGCTCGCGGGCGTCCTCAACCACGTGGTCCAGATCGAAGAGCACGCCGCGCACGGCCGGGTAGGCGTCGAGCACCGCGGCCAGCAGGTGCCCCTTCCCTCCGGCGACGTCCACGAGGGTCTTCACGCCGGAGAAGTCGTAGCCGCCGGCGAGCGCCGCCTCGATCGGCGCCGCACGGGTGGCCATGTAGGCGTTGAAGTTCCGCGCCGCCTCGGGACGTTCCGCCAGGTAGTCGTAGTACGGCCCGTACTGCTCCACGAACACGGAACGGCCGCGCCGTACGGACTCGGGGAGTGTGCCCAGCGCGTGCCAGTAGCCCGCCTCGGCCATCACCCGTACGGCGGGGCGCATGCTGCCGGGCACGTCGCCGCGCAGCATGTCGCCGGCCTCGGTGAGCTCGTAGACCTGGGGGGCGACCGTGCGCACCACGCCCATCGCCGCGAGCTCGCGCATCACCCGGTCGAGCGACGGGGCGTGCGCGCCGCAGGCGGCGGCCAGGTCCGTGACGCTGAGCGGGCCGGCGGCCAGATGGTCCGCGCAGCCCAGCTCGGCCATGGTGGCCAGGGCGCCGAACCGCGAGAGGCCGATGATGGCGTCCCAGATGGGGCCGGTGGAGTCGATCAATGCTTCTCCAGAACTGAGGCGGGGGTGGTGGTGTGACCGCCCCGGACGAGACGGCCCACCTCGGCGCGCAGCCGGACGAAGGCGTCGAGCTGCCTGGTCGCGATCTGGTCGCGCGAACGGCCGAGGCCGATCTCCAGGTCGGCGGCGACGCGCGTCGGGGACCGCGTGAGGACGATGACCCGGTCACCGACGTACACGCTCTCGTCGATGTCGTGGGTGATCAACAGGATGGTGATCCCGTGGTGGGCGCAGACGTTCAGGACCAGGTCCTCCAGGTCCTCGCGGGTCTGCGCGTCCACGGATCCGAACGGCTCGTCCATGAGCAGCAGCGATGGCCGGTAGGCGAGCGCCCGCGCGATGGAGACGCGCTGCTGCATGCCTCCGGACATCTCCCACGGGAACTTCCCGCCCGCGTCGGCCAGGCCGACCTGTTCGAGGGCCGTCATCGCGGCCTCCCTGCGCCGCCTCCGGTCCATCCCCTTGCGCCGCAGCGGCAGGGCGACGTTGTTGGCCGCAGACATCCACGGGAACAGGGACCGGCTGTAGTCCTGGAAGACGATCGCCAGGTTGTCGGGCGTGCGTTCGACGGGCTCCCCGCCGAGGGTGATCCGCCCACCCGACGGCCGGATGAGCCCGGCGACGGATCGCAGCAGTGTGGACTTCCCGCACCCCGAGGGGCCGACGACGCTGACCAGCTCGCCCTCGGCCACGGAGAAGCTCACGCCGCCGAGTACGCGGTGCGAGCCGTACGAGTGGACCAGATCGGTGATCTCGAGCACGGGACCTTCCTAGGTAGTCTGCCTGGCACCTCGATGCCAGGCCAGAACGCGCCGTTCCACCAGCAGGAACGCTGAGTTGAGCAGGTAGCCGAGCAGGCCGAGCAGCACGATGCAGCCCCACATGTCGGGGTAGAGGTAGCTGCGCTGCGTGTAGAGCAGCCGGTAGCCGATCCCGTCGGTGCCCGCGAAGATCTCGGCGATCACCATGAGGATCAGCGCGAGGGAGAGCGCCAGCCGCAGCCCCGCGAAGATCTTGGGCATCGCGGAGGGCAGGATGACCTGCCACAACCGCTGGGCCGCGGAGAACCCGAAGATGCGCGCGGTCTCCAGGTGCTGGCGGTCGACCGTACGCGCGCCGTCGATGGTGTTGAGCAGGATCGGCCAGATCACTCCGAAGACGATGGTGGCGAGCTGGGCCGGGGTGCCGAGCTTCAGCAGGGCCAGGAAGAACGGCACGAGCAGCGGCGGGGGCACGGCCCGGCCGAACTGGATCAGCGGGTCGACGTAGTCCGACAGCCGGGGCGAGCACCCGATCGCGATCCCGGCGGCGATGCCGATGACCGCGGTCACCAGCCAGCCGGTGAACAGCCGAGCCAGGCTGGGGCCGAGGTCGGCGAGCGCGCCGTCCGTCAGCAGGAGGTGCGAGGGCGGTCCGGAGAACCAGAGCTCGTACATCCGCGCCAGGATCGCCGACGGGGGAGGGAAGAACGGCTGCTCCGCCACGCGCGTGACGACCTCCCACGCCACGAGCGCGACCGGCACGAGCCAGAGGCGGCCGAGAGCCTTGACGACGTTCATCGGGCTCCTCCGGTGCGGACGTGGTGCCAGCGGAACAGGCGGCGTTCCAGCGCCACCATCACGGAGTCGGCGACGACGCCGAAAAGGCCGGCCCACAGGGTGGCGGCCAGCATGAGGTCGACGCGGCTTCCGCTCGCCGCCTCGGTGATGTAGATCCCGATGCCCTCGGATCCTCCGGCCATCAGTTCCGCGCTGATCGCCAGAATGATCGCGATGCCGGACGCGACGCGGATCCCTGTGGCGATGAACGGGGCGGCGCTGGGCAGGGCCACCCTGGCCAGGACAGGGAGGGGACCGAAACCGAAACTGCGCAGGGTCTCCTTGGCGAGCGGGTCGACGTCCTTCAGGCCGTAGATGGTGTTGATCAGTACGGGCCAGGACGACGCGTACACGATGACGGCCAGCTTGAGGTTCAGGTTGTCGCTGAAGAGCAGGATGGCCAGCGGGATGACCGCGACCGACGGGATCGGGCGGAGGAACTCGATCAGCGGGCGCACCGCCGCCTCGGCCCGCGGCAGGGTGCCGAGCAGCAGCCCGGCGGGTACGGCCACCGCGACCGTGAGCAGGAGCCCGAGGAGCCAGACGGTGAGCGTGGCCCCGGCGTCGGCGAGGAAGTCCTGGTCGGTGACCAGGCCGGCCGCGCCGGCGAGCACCGTGGACATGCGCGGCAGGAATCGGTCGTCCACCAGCCCGCTCATGCCGACGAGCTCGGCGGCGGCGAGGAACCCCGCGGCGCCCACGACGCCGCGGAGCACTCGTGCGTAGTTCATGATCGTGTGATCGTCACTGTCAGGCGGCGGGAGGCGCCAGGATCATGGACTTCACGTCGAGGTCGGTCTTCAGGTAGTTGTACTCCTTCATCAGGTCCACCACCCGCTGGAGCCGCGTCTCGCTCAGCGACGTGGGGTAGGAGCCGAGGGCGATCACCGCCGCGGTGGCCGCGTCGATCTTGGTGTAGTTCGGCAGGACCTCTTCCACGATCTTTCGGTCGTTCGCCACGAGTTCCTGCGCCTTTCCGAGCGCGCGCTGGAATGCGGCCATGGTCTTCGGGTATTTATCGGCGACCGATTCTGTGGTCAGCCAGCCGGCGACAGGGAGGTCCTGAGTCGGTCCGGCCATGGCGTCGGCGATGATTCTTCCGCCCGCCTTGGATTCCACAGTGATAAACGGCTCGACCATAGCCGCGGCATCGACCTGACCGTTTTCCAGGGCCGCGGGCATGTCCGGATAGGCCTTCTCCACGAACTGGTCCTGCGTGGCCGTTACTCCGGCCACCTTCATCTGCACTTCGGCGGTCATCTGGCTCACGTTCTTGAACGTGTTGACTGCGATCTTCTTGCCTCGGAGGTCGGCCGCGGATTTGATCGGAGAGTCCTTCTTGACCATGAGGACGAAGGCTCCGGGCGCGGCGCCGTAGCTGTCGGCGACGTACTTGAACTTGCCGGCGCCCTTCTCCTGGGCGAGGAAGGTGCCGATGTAGGCGCCGAGCGTGAGGTCGATGCTCCCGCCCAGCAGCTTCTGGATGCCCACCGCGCCACCGGCGACGACCTCGGTCTTGACGTCGAGGCCCTCGGCCTTGAAGAAGCCGCGGTCGATCGCGACCTGCAGCGGAGCGATGTCCGGGACCGGGATGGTGGCGACGACCAGCGTGGTCTTCTCGAGTCCTCCGCTCGCGGCGGCGCCGTTCGACGAGGAGGAGGTGTCCGTATCTGAACCGCCGCATGCCGTGAGCGCGAGCGCGGCCACGACACCGACGGCGAAGGTCCGACCCATAAGTCGCATGGAGTCTCCTTGGCTGGGGAAGGAAGTGTGCCCGACCGGTGTGAAGATCGCGGAAGACGGGCGACGGGCGAGAAGCGTACAGCAGACAAAACGTCCTAACGCGGAATAAGTCGCCTATGTCGCAAAACTTGTCAATAAATCCACTATGTCCATAACCCTGCGTGTAGGGATTTGGACCGGTTTTGCGACCGGGGCGAGATTCGGTCATGTGTCGCTGTGCGTAATCCTCCCTGGATATCGCTCTCTCCGCATCGCTTCCTCGCCATCCAGGCGGTCTTTGGAACGTTTGAAGGAGATCGAGTGGTTGGTCAATCTCGTCGCTTTGTGCTCAAATTGCCCCGGACTCGTGGCAGGCTTCCCGAGCGAATCCCCTGAAAGTCCTTCTGGAAAGACCAGCGCGAGAGGTTGCGACCTGTGAGGACAGCAACGATCGAGAGCGGTCGCCGCGCCGAGCTCCAGCCGCCCGGCGAGCCGGTCGCCGGCGGTGCGCCCACCGCGAGCACGCAGCCGCCGGAACCGGCGACCGGGAACCAGTGGGCACTGAAGAACTGGCGCGTGCGCACCCGGCTCCTCGCGCTGATCGTGCTGCCCACCGTGGTCGCGATGCTTCTCGGCGGATTCCGGGTGACCAGCTCGATCAGCACCGCCGCCGAATACCAGCGCGTACGGCAGGCGATCGACCTGGTCGGAAGCGTCGGAAACCTGACGCACGAGCTCCAGCTCGAACGGGACCTGTCGATCCGCTACATCGCCGCCGGCCGACGCGGCGGCGGCTACCTCACGCCGATCCGCACCCAGCAGGGCACCGTCAACACCGCGGTCGAACAGGTACGCATCAAGATGCAGGCCGCGACCGAGGTGTTCGGCGACCTCGGCCGGCAGGAGGTCGTCCGCGCCAACGGCCGCCTGGGCGAGATGGCCGCGCTGCGGGAGATCGTGCTGGAAAGCTCGCTGCCGCCGCTGCCGTCCCTCACCAAGTACTCCATCATCATCTCCGACCTCCTGCGGCTGTACGACACGGCCGCGGAGGGTGTCGTGGACGAGGAGCTCAACGCGAGCATCAAGGCGCTCGGCTCACTCGTCCGCGCCAAGGAAGCGGTGTCGAAGCAGCGTGCGCTGCTGGCCGTCGGGCTGGCCAGGCAGCAGTTCGACCCCGCTGAGATGGACGCCTTCACCTCCGCGCGCGCGGGGCAGGAGAGCGAGCTCAGCGGATTCTTCGCCGAGGCGAGCACCGGCCAGCGCCAGCTCTACAGCGACACCGTGACCGGCCAGAAGGTCGACCGTGCCGCGTTCCTGACCGAACGCGCCCTCGGCATGGCCAAGGCCGGGCAGCCGGTCCGGGCACTCGACCGCAGAGGATCCGACGAGACGCGGTGGTTCGACGCGATCAGCGACCGGATCGACAGCATGCAGAAGGTCGGCGACGCGCTGACCAAGTCCGTCATCGCGAAGAGCCTCACCTTCCAGCAGGACGCCCGTAGCGTCGCGGTGCTCAACATCACGCTCGTCGTCGCGGTCCTGCTGTTCGTCGTGCTCATCACCACCATCATGGCCCGCTCGCTCGTACTGCCACTGCGGCGGCTGCGCCGCGAGGCGCTGGAGATCGCCGGGCACCGGCTGCCCGAGACGGTGCAGCGGCTGCGCGAATCCGAGGGCATGGGCGGCCCGCCCGCGGTCCAGCCGATCGGTGTCGCCTCGGCCGACGAGGTCGGCGAGGTGGCGCGCGCCTTCGACGAGGTCCACCGCGAGGCGATCCGGCTGGCCGGTGACGAGGCCCAGCTCCGCAGCAACATCAGCGCCATGTTCGTGAACCTGTCCCGCCGCACCCAGACACTGGTGGAGCGGCAGTTGGCCCTGATCGACGGGCTGGAGCAGGGCGAGCAGGACGAGGGCCGTCTCGGGAACCTGTTCAAGCTGGACCACCTGGCGACCCGCATGCGCCGTAACAGTGAGAACCTGCTGGTCCTCGCGGGCCAGGAGCCCGCCCGCCGGTGGAGCCAGCCGGTCGAGGTCACCGACGTCGTCCGCGCCTCGCTCTCCGAGGTCGAGGGCTACGAGCGCGTAGTGATCAACATGCCGTCCGACGTCGCGCTCGTCGGGCAGGCCGTCAACGACGTCATCCACCTGCTCGCCGAGCTGGTCGAGAACGCCCTGGCCTTCTCTCCCAAGGACAGCCGTGTGATCGTGTCGGGCAACCGCATCGACGGCGGCGGGATGATGGTCTCGATCACCGACACCGGCATCGGGATGACCGTCGAGGAGATCGCGGAGACCAACTGGCGGCTCGCCAACCCGCCGGTCGTGGACGTGTCGGTGTCCCGCCGCATGGGCCTGTTCGTGGTCGGCCGTCTCGCGTTGCGCAACGGCATCCGCGTCCAGATCAGGCCGCACGACGACGGCGGGCTCACCGCCATGGTCCTGCTGCCGGAACCCGTGATCGCGCAGCCCGCCGTGGCCGCGCACCCGAACGGCTTCCCCTCCGCGTGGACGCCCCAGCATGATCCGCAGCCCGTCTGGGGCGCGCCGACCGCCCCACAGCCCGGGTGGGGCGCGCCTCCTCCCCAGGTCGGCTGGCACGCGCCGCCGCCCGCGATCTCGTCCATTCCTCCTCAGGACACCCAGATCCGGATGCGGCCCCGCCGCCAGGAGCACGAGTTCGACGACGCGACAGGTCCGCTGCCAGCGCTGCGCAACACGCCCGTCGAGGAACGCCAGCAGGAGGAGTTCCTGCCGATCTTCGCCTCGGTGGAGTCCGCGTGGTTCCAGCGCGTGCCCCCGTCGGAGACGGGGCCGGAATGGCGGCAGCAGGAGAACGTGGAGGCGGGCTGGCAGGCCGCCGACGCCGCGGTGCGGAAACCGTCCTGGGAGGGGAACACGTCCTCGGGCCTGCCCAAGCGGGTGCCCAGGGCCAACCTCGTTCCCGGCTCCGTCGGCTCCGTCGGCTCGGCCGGGCCCGCGGCCTCCCCGCCGCCCGCGCTGTCCCCCGACCGCATGCGCAGCCGGCTCTCCAGCCTGCAACGCGGCGTACAGCAGGGCCGCGCGGTGACCAGAGGCGAACTGAGCGAGGACCAGGGATATCCCGGGCCCAAGAATGTGGAGGACGCATGAGAGAGATGAGCCAGGGGGCTCGCGGCATCAACTGGCTGATCAGCGACTTCGTGGGATCCGTCCCCGGCGTCGCCCACGCGGTGGTGGTGTCGGCGGACGGCCTGCCGCTGGCGTACTCCGATGGGTTCCCCAAGGACCGGGCGGACCAGCTCGCCGCGGTCGCCGCCGGGTTGATCAGCCTGACGCAGGGCGCGTCGCGGGTGTTCGAGGGCGGCCCGGTCAACCAGACGGTGGTCGAGATGCAGCGCGGGCTGCTCCTGATCATGTCCATCAGCGACGGCTCGTGTCTCGCGGTGCTCGCCTCGGCCGAATGCGACATGGGCCTGGTGGCCTACCAGATGACGCTACTGGTGGATCGTGCGGGGCAGGTGCTCACCCCCGCCGTACGTGCGGAACTCCAGGCATCGCACCCGAGGGGCTGACGGTGGACCAATGGGGGCAGCCGTACGGCGGCGCCCCGCTTCCCCAGGAGCCCTCCTCGCCGGTGCGCCCGTACACGGTGACGGGAGGCCGCACGGCTCCGCGCATGCAACTCGCTCTGGAGGCGCTCGTCTCCTCGGCCACGTCCACGCATCTCGACCTGTCCGGCAGGCCGCCGGAACACCGCGCGATCAGCTCGCTGTGCCGCCAGGTGAGATCGGTGGCGGAGGTGTCGGCGATGCTGCGGATCCCGCTGGGCGTGGTCCGCGTCGTGATCGCGGACATGGCGGCGGAGGGGCTGGTGCACGTGCACCAGCCGCAGCTCGACGCGGGTAAGCCTGATCTGAACTTGCTTGAAAGGGTGCTCAGTGGACTTCGCAGGCTCTAGCCATGGCTCTCAGCGGGGTCTGACCTCGACGAAGATCGTGGTGGCGGGCGGTTTCGGTGTGGGCAAGACCACCTTCGTCGGCGCGGTCTCGGAGATCGTGCCGCTCACGACGGAGGCGGTGATGACCGACGCGTCCAAGGACATCGACGACGTCGGGCTGGTACCGCACAAGACCACGACGACCGTGGCGATGGACTTCGGCCGGGTCTCCCTGGACCAGGATCTGATCCTCTACCTGTTCGGTACGCCGGGTCAGCATCGCTTCTGGTTCATGTGGGACGACCTCGTACGCGGTGCGATCGGCGCGGTCGTGCTGGTGGACACGCGGCGGCTGGCGGACAGCTTCCCCGCGGTCGACTACTTCGAGGAGGCCCAGCTCCCGTTCGTCGTCGGCGTCAACGGCTTCGACGGGCAGTACGGCCACACCGAGGACGAGCTCAGGGAGGCGCTCACGCTCTCCTCTCGCGTCCCCGTCGTACGGACCGACGCCCGCAGCCGGGAATCGGTCAAGCACACGCTCATCACCCTGGTCGAGCACGCCCTCACCACCCATGTCGGCAGCGGCGGAGGATGGTGACGCGACATGGGCTCGGGCACGCATGCCGCACGGGCGGCTAGGCTGGGACGCGAGCTCTTTACCGTCCACTCGCTTCGAGGCTGGCCAAACACGTGTTCGAGACGCTTTCCGACCGGCTGACTTCGGTCTTCTCCTCCCTGCGGTCCAAGGGCAGGCTTTCCGACGCCGACATCGACGCGACCTGCCGCGAGATCCGCATCGCCCTGCTCGAGGCGGACGTCGCGCTGCCGGTGGTCAAGGCATTCGTCGCCCAGGTCAAGGAGCGGGCGCGCGGGGCCGAGGTCTCCCAGGCGCTGAACCCCGCCCAGCAGGTCGTCAAGATCGTCAACGACGAGCTGATCGAGATCCTGGGCGGCGAGACCCGGCGGCTCCGCTACGCCAAGACCCCGCCGACCGTCATCATGCTCGCCGGTCTGCAGGGTGCCGGTAAGACGACGCTCGCGGGCAAGCTCGCCAAGTGGCTGCGTGACCAGGGGCACGCGCCGCTGCTCGTGGCCTGTGACCTGCAGCGGCCCAACGCGGTCCAGCAGCTCGCCGTGGTGGCCGAGCGCGCGGGTGCCGCGGTCTACGCGCCCGAGCCCGGCAACGGCGTGGGCGACCCCGTCGCGGTCGCCCGGCAGTCGATCGACCACGCCAAGCGGCAGCAGCACGACATCGTGGTCATCGACACCGCCGGCCGTCTGGGCATCGACCAGGAGATGATGAAGCAGGCCGCGGACATCCGTGACGCGGTCAGCCCCGACGAGGTGCTGTTCGTCGTCGACGCGATGATCGGCCAGGACGCGGTGAGCACCGCCCAGGCGTTCATGGACGGCGTCGGCTTCGACGGCGTCGTGCTCACCAAGCTCGACGGCGACGCCCGAGGCGGCGCCGCGCTGTCGGTGCGGCACATCACGAGCCGTCCGATCATGTTCGCGTCCACCGGTGAGAAGCTCGAGGACTTCGACGCCTTCCACCCGGACCGCATGGCCGGCCGGATCCTCGACATGGGTGACATCCTCACCCTGATCGAGCAGGCACAGAAGACGTTCGACGAGGCCGAGGCCGCCAAGATGGCCGGCAAGCTCGCCTCCGGCGACGGCTTCACGCTCGACGACTTCCTCGAGCAGATGATGATGGTCCGCAGGATGGGCCCGATCAAGAACCTGCTCGGCATGATGCCCGGCATGGGGCAGATGCGCGACCAGCTCAACCAGGTCGACGACCGCGACCTCGACCGCATCGCCGCGATCATCCGTTCCATGACCCCCGGCGAGCGACACGACCCCAAGATCATCAACGGCTCGCGCCGGGCCCGCATCGCCAAGGGCTCCGGTGTCACGGTCACCGAGGTGAGCAACCTCGTCGTCCGCTTCTTCGACGCGCAGAAGATGATGAAGCGGATGTCGCAGGGCCTGGGCATCCCCGGCATGCCGGGTGGTCGGGGCAAGGCGCAGAAGGCGCAGAAGGCCAAGAAGGGCCGCCGCGTCAGCGGCGACCCACGCAAGGCCGCGCAGGCCAAGTCGGGCGCGGCGTCCGGCCCGGACGGCCCGGACGGCTCGACCGGCTCGACCGGCACGCCGGGCCTCGGAGCGCTCGGCAAGCTGGGCGCGGGCCAGCTCCCGCCTGGCCTGGAGCTGCCGCCCGGGTTCGACCCGTCGAAGCTGAAGTTCCCCAAGAAGTGATCAGAGCCGGGTCCCCGGCTCCATCGGCCTGACGTCGATCCTTCCGTCGCCGCAGACCATGGCGTCGAAGGGGATCTCGAGGTGCGCGACCTCGTCCGGCGGGATGATCATCAGCCGCGCCGACCGGGGACAGGTGGTCTCCTTCCCGGTCGGCACCACGGTCCAGTGCAGGCGCGCGTGGGCGCCGGCTCCGGGCCGGAGCGTGACCCGGCGCGGCTGGACGCTCTCCCTGCGGGTCCTGGTGCGCAGCGCGTCGCCGTTCCCGTCGATCATGATCAGGCCGGTGAAACCGTAGACCCAGCAGGGCCGCGACCCGGTGTTGGTGAGGACCAGCGGCGCGTACCGCTGGCCCGCCCCCGCGTCCGCCGTGCCGATCCGCGCACTCAGCGCGTCGGTGCGGCACCTCTTCGGCGCGGCGGGGGCCGCCGCGCCGGTCCCGAGCGCGGCCGTTCCCGGCCCGGCCCCGAGCGCGGCCGTGCCCGGCGGGGAGGTCACCGGTACGGTCGCCTTCCCGGGCATGTCCGGAACCGCCGCGGGGACGCCCGCCGAAACGGCCCCGGGGACGCCCGTTGAAACAGCCGCGGGGTTGTCTGCGGAAACGGTCGCCGGGGTGCCCGCGCCCGCGGAGACGGTGCCGGCGGTCCGGGCGTCCGCGGCGCCGCAGGCGGCGACGAACGCCAGGCTCGCGACCGCCGCGGAGATCGTCATGGCACGGGATGTACGGTTGGTTCGCTCCATGCCATGTTGGATGCCTGACCTCAGGGTTTTGTTCGTGTCCGGCACACACCGGGATTTCGCCAAGCACCCCGGATCGTCTGGCAGAATGTCATGTTGGAACATCGTGACCACGCGGGTGCCCTCTCAACCCCGCCGGTCGCGCCTGTCCCTCGGGCGGGTTCGCGTCGTGCCCCACTCGATGTGACACCGCTCACCCACGCTCTGAAGCAGGAGAGACCACACCCGTGGCAGTCAAGATCAAGCTCAAGCGGCTCGGCATGATCCGCAACGCGCAGTACCGCATCGTCGTCGCCGACAGCCGCACCAAGCGTGACGGCCGGGCGATCGAGGAGATCGGTCTGTACCACCCGAAGGAGAACCCCTCGCGCATCGAGGTCGACTCCGAGCGGGCGCAGTACTGGCTGGGTGTCGGCGCGCAGCCGACCGACCCGGTCCTGAAGCTCTTCAAGCTGACCGGTGACTGGCAGAAGTTCAAGGGCCAGCCCGCCCCGGCGCCGCTCCTGGTCGCCGAGCCGAAGCCGGACCGTCACGCCCTCTACGAGGCCGCGGCCAAGGAGGCGCTGTCCGGTGACACCGGCGCCGCCGCCACCACGCCGAAGAAGGCCAAGAAGCCCGTGAAGGCCGACGAGGCCGCCGATGTCACCGAGGCCCCGGCCGGCGAGGAGAAGTCGGAAGGCGAGGCCTGAGGTGCTCGAGGAGGCCCTCGAGCATCTGGTCAAGGGCATCGTCGAGCATCCCGACGATGTCCGGGTTCGTGCCCGTCGCATCCGCACCGGGCGCGTCCTCGAGGTCCGGGTCCATCCCGACGACCTCGGCAAGGTCATCGGCCGCGGGGGCCGTACGGCCAAGGCGTTGCGCACCGTCGTCAACGCGTTGTCCGACGGCAAGTACGTCCGGGTCGACCTGGTCGACCTGAACGAGGCCCGTTAAGGAGAACCTCACACCCGGGGGACCCTCGTCAGGGGGTCCCCCGGCTTGCTTTTCGGCATGATCGGAGGAAGACGAGAAGTGCAGCTAGTCGTTGGCAGGATCGGCCGACCGCACGGGGTCCGCGGTGAGGTCACCGTCGAGGTGCGCACCGACGATCCGGAGCTGCGCTTCGCCCCCGGTACGGCTCTCGCCACCGACCCCGCCACGGCCGGGCCGCTGGAAATCGAGGGTGCCCGCTGGCACAAGGGCATCCTGCTGCTCAGCCTGGCCGGAGTGGACGGCCGCGACGCCGCCGAGGCGCTGCGCGGCACGCTCCTCGTGATCGACTCGGCCGACCTCCCCCCGTCCGGCGACCCGGACGAGTTCCACGACTACGAGTTGGTCGGGCTCACCGTGGTCACCGTCGGCGGCGAGCCGGTCGGTGAGGTCGCCGACGTCCTGCACCACGGCCAGGATCTGCTCGTCGTGCGCCGCCCGTCCCGCGCCGAGGCGTACGTGCCGTTCGTCAAGGCGCTGGTCCCCGAGATCGACCTGGAGAAGGGCGTGCTCGTGGTCGACGCGCCTCCCGGGCTGCTGGATCTCGACGAGGCCGAATAGATGCGCGTCGACATCATCTCGATCTTCCCGGAGTACTTCGCCCCGCTGGACGTCTCGCTCATGGGTAAGGCGCGCGAGCGCGGCATCCTCGACATCCGCCTCCACCAGCTCCGGGACTGGGCGCACGACGTGCACCGGACCGTGGACGACACGCCGTACGGCGGCGGGCCGGGCATGGTGATGAAGCCCGAGATCTGGGGTGAGGCGATCGACGCCGTGGTCGGCGCGGCCGCCGCCGGGGGAGAGGCCGCGCCTGAGGGTGCCGTCGCGCCGAGGATGATCGTGCCGACGCCGAGCGGGCGGCCCTTCACTCAGGAAGTCGCGCTGGAGTACGCCAAGGAGCCCTGGCTGCTGTTCACCCCTGCCAGATACGAGGGGATCGACTCCCGTGTCATGGCCGAGTACGGCTTCCGCCTGCGAGTGGACGAGGTGAGCATCGGCGACTACGTCCTCGCCGGCGGTGAGGCGGCCGTGCTGGTCATGGTCGAAGCCGTCGGACGGCTGCTGCCCGGCGTTCTCGGCAACGC
Organism: Microtetraspora glauca; assembly: GCF_040656155.1. NCBI lineage: Bacteria > Bacillati > Actinomycetota > Actinomycetes > Streptosporangiales > Streptosporangiaceae > Microtetraspora > Microtetraspora glauca. The sequence continues at coordinate 73,996 of NZ_JBFALK010000006.1, read as the reverse complement.
GGCCTCGGTGGCCGACGACTCGTTCGCGCCGGGGACGATGGAGAACCTGCTCGAAGGCCCGGTCTACACAAAGCCTCCCACCTGGCGCGGCCACGACGTGCCGGAGATCCTCTTGTCCGGCCACCATGGGAAGATCGCTCGCTGGCGCCGCGACGAGGCGCTTCGCCGTACGGCGGAGAAGAGGCCGGAACTGCTCGCCAGGCTGGATCCGGACAGCCTCGACAAGCACGACCGGCAGCTTCTCGGGGAAATCCGCGAGAAGGCCGGTCCAGGCGGGGATCCGCACGCTCTGTGAGCCGTGACACGCGCTTCGTTTCGCGTGACGGCCGAAGATATGGCAAACTGAATCGCTGCTGCCGACGTGTCGTGGCGGCAGGGCCGGGCGGAGACCCGGCTCCCAGGACGTATCAAGCCAAGCGCGCGTGTCCCCCTTGTCGCCGAGCCTGTGGCCCGGCCGGGTGGACCTCCGCGCGCCCATGTCAATGAGGAACCGCTGTCATGCACACGCAGATCCAGGAGCTCGAGAAGGCTGCCCTCCGCAGCGACGTACCGGCCTTCCGTCCGGGTGACACGCTGGAGGTCCACGTCCGCGTCGTCGAAGGCAACCGGTCCCGTATCCAGGTGTTCAAGGGCTTCGTCCTGCGCCGCCAGGGTGGCGGTGCGCGGGAGACCTTCACCGTCCGCAAGGTCAGCTACGGCGTCGGTGTCGAGCGCACCTTCCCGGTGCACAGCCCGGTCATCGAGAAGATCGTTCTCCTGACCCGCGGTGACGTCCGCCGGGCCAAGCTCTACTACATGCGCGACCTGCGCGGTAAGGCCGCTCGCATCCGCGAGAAGCGCGAAGCGGTCCCGGCCGCCAAGTAAGGCGATCGAGGTGGTGGCCCGTACCCCCTGTGGTGCGGGCCATTTTCTTTTCCGCGATGATGCCGAGTCGGCGACAGTTACCGTCAGGGACATCATCTAGGCTCAGCAGCGATGACTAGCGAGGTACCGGGGTCAGGCACGCGCCGCCCGGCCGAGGACGGGGTGGACGTGGTCGCGGAAGACACCCAGCAGGCCGCCGGTGACGGCAGGGAGAAAAAGGGTTCCTTCTGGAAGGAACTGCCCGTTCTCATCGTGGTCGCTCTCGTGCTGGCCCTGCTCATCAAGTCCTTCGTGGTCCAGGCGTTCTACATCCCGTCGGAGTCGATGGAGAACACCCTGCTGGTCAACGACCGGGTGCTCGTCAACAAACTCGTCTACCACGTGCGCGACATCGAGCGCGGCGACGTGGTGGTCTTCTCGGGGGTCGACTCCTGGGAGGGCGAGGTGCCCTATGAGGAGCCCGCGAACCCGATCGTCGGGTTCTTCCGCTGGGTGGGCACCTCCTTCGGCGTGATCCCCGGCGAGAAGGACTACATCAAGCGGGTCATCGGGGTTCCCGGCGACAAGGTGAAATGCTGCGACGCCCAGGGGCGGATAACCGTCAACGGAACGCCGCTCGACGAGAAGGCCTACCTCTATCCCGGCGACGTGCCCTCGCTGTCGAACTTCGAGGTCACCGTGCCGCAGGGCCGTCTCTGGGTGATGGGCGACCACCGGTCCGTCTCGCTGGACTCGCGGTCCCATCAGGGCGATCCCGGCGGCGGCACCATCCCGGTGGACCAGGTGATCGGCCGGGCTTTCGTGATCGTGTGGCCGTTCGACCGGGCCAAGGTGCTGCCGATCCCCGACACGTTCAACCAGCCCGCCCTGCACGCCGTCGGAGCGCTGGGCGGCGCCGCCCCGGTGCTGGCGGGGTTCGCGGGGGCGGTTCCCCTGATGGCGCTTAGGCGCCGCCTACGCCGCAGGCGGTAACCTGCCGCAGGTGACCATGACCGAAGAGAAGGATCCCCCCGCCAAGAAGCCCTCCGGCCTGCGTGACTCCATCCTGTTCACGCTGGGCGGTGTCGTCGTGGCACTGCTCGTGCACATGTTCGTGATGCAGTCGTTCTACATCCCGTCGGAGTCGATGGAGAACACGCTCCTCATCAACGACAGGGTCGTGGTGAACAAGCTCGCCTACAAGTTCGGCGACGTCGAGCGCGGCGACATCGTGGTCTTCAAGGGATGGGACGGCGAGGACACCATCAAGCGGGTGATCGGCGTCGGCGGAGACACGGTGAAGTGCTGCGACGCCAAACGTCGGATCACGGTGAATGGGACGCCGATCGACGAGGAGGACGTCTACCTCTATCCCGGCGTCTACCCGTCGAAGCGGCAGTTCGAGGTGAAGGTTCCCCCGGGCCGGGTCTGGCTGATGGGCGACCATCGGAACAACTCGCGGGACTCTCGGGCGTACATGGACGACCAGTACAAGGGCACGATCTCGGAGGACGACCTGGTCGGCCGGGCGTTCGTTCGCTACTGGCCGTTCTCCCGTTTCGGTTTCCTCTCCCGTCCGGAGACGTTCTCCAAGGTCCACTGACAACCGGCGGCGTCGCGCGGCCAGAGCCGTACCGCCCGGGCGGAATGGGGCGTACGCTGCTGTTCGTCATGACAGTTGCGTATCGCCCGCGCCCGAGCGTCGTCCGGCGGGATTCGGGACTTTACGGCTACGAGCGTGCACTGGCTCGGCGAGGGTTCACGCCGGTCGCCGGTGTGGACGAGGCCGGTCGAGGCGCCTGCGCCGGACCGCTGGTGGTGGCCGCTGTCATCCTCGGGCGCGAGATCGAGGGTTTGGGCGATTCCAAGTTGCTGTCCCCCGCCAGGCGCGAGCGGCTGTACGACCTGATCACGGCGAAGGCCAGGGCGGTGAGCGTCGTCGTCATCCCTCCCGAGGAGATCGACGGTCGCGGCCTGCACAGATGCAACATCGCGGGAATGCGCCGCGCCGTCGCCGGCCTGGGGATCGACGTGGGATACGTGCTGATCGACGGCTTCCCGGTACCCGGTCTCCCCGCGCCGTCCCTGGCGATCTGGAAGGGGGACCAGGTAGCCGCGTGCGTGGCGGCGGCCTCGATCGTGGCGAAGGTGACCAGGGATCGGCTGATGCGCTCTTTGGACGACGTCCACCCCGAGTACGGCTTCGCCGTACATAAGGGATATGTGACGGCGGCCCATCGGCGGGCGCTAGCCGATCATGGTCCTACCCCGCATCACCGGTTCTCCTTCGTGACCGTCACCGGGACGCGTACGGGTCTCTCCGTCGTGGTCCGCCGTGGTCTGACGGGGGAGGACGAGGAGATGCGAGAGAATGGAACGGAGGCCGGTGTCGTCTGACCGCGCGGCCTTGGCGGGGTGCGAAACAGGAGGACCGGAATGAGCGCAGAGGATCTCGAAAAATACGAGACCGAGATGGAGTTGCAGCTCTACCGGGAGTACCGCGACGTGGTCGGGCTGTTCACCTACGTCGTCGAGACCGAGCGGCGCTTCTATCTCACCAATTCCGTCGATCTCGACGTACGCACCGCGGAGAACGGCGACGTCTTCTTCGACGTGAAGATGCAGGACGCCTGGGTCTGGGACATGTACCGGCCGGCCAGGTTCGTGAAGAACGTCCGGGTCGTGACGTTCAAGGACGTCAACGTCGAGGAACTGGCCAAACCGGACCTGGAGATGCCCAAGGAGGGCTTCTCCAGCTGACGACCTGCCCGTGATCGGGTCCGATCCGCCGCTGACGGGCCCGACTGACTGAAGTCCGGGCCCGGTCGGTTGACGTTGGGCGGGACCGGGGGCACGAACATGCCTGACCGGGGCTCGCGCATCGGCCCGCTGGCCTGCCTGACGTTGAGGTTGGATCCCCAGTCGGCTGTGGTGGTTGGCCGAAACTCCGGCATCAGCCCGCGTGACCGGTCTGAGGGCTGGGTGCGAGCCCTGGTGGCTGCGCTGATGGTCGACCGCCGATCCCCGGTTCGGCTGTGGTGATGGTCTGACTGTCGGTTGCTGGTCGGGCCTACGGCTTGGAGCGTGGGCCCATCCTGCCCGGAGGCGCGGCCTGGATCGGCCCCTGGCCAGAGGGTGGCGCTCGGCCGGCTCCGGCCATAAGGCGAGGAGTCGGGTCGGCGACCGCCTGTGGATAGTCATCACTTTCCACAGAATGGGGTTCGGTCGGTAAGCATGCGGTGCCGCCGGGCCACCCTGCTGTCATGCGCATTCTGGCCGTGATGGTGGCCCTCCTCGCATGGCCGTCCCCGGCTCGCATCACCGGAGATCCGCCACGCTGGCAGTGGCCGCTGGCGGGTCGCCCGGTTCTGATCAGACGGTTCCAGCCGCCTCCAGAGCGATGGCTGGCCGGGCATCGGGGCGTGGACGTCGGAGCGCTGCCCGGTGAGACCGTGCGCTCGGCCGGGCCCGGAGTCGTCGGTTACGCGGCCCCGCTGGCCGGGCGCGGGGTCGTGACGGTGATCCACCCGGGAGGCTTGCGGACGACGTACATGCCCGTCCGGGCTTCGGTCCAGCCAGGACAGGCGGTCGAGGCGGGTGCCCCGATAGGCGTCGCAGAGGACCTCCCCGGCCACTGCCCGACGCCCTGCCTGCACTGGGGTCTCCTGCGCGGGGACGCGTATCTGGACCCCCTTCTGCTTCTGGGGCTGGGCCAGGTCCGCCTGCTGCCATCGGGGCCGGCAGTCGGTCCCCGACAGGGCGGCCGCCCCCCGGCCCTCGCTCAGCGCAGTGCCCTCACTCGAGTGATTCACGGCGAGCGACGTCAAGGAATCGCCTGATCAGCGGATTCCTGTCGTCGCGGCGCCAGCACATGGCGACGGTGGTACGCGCGGTGTTCGGCTCGATCGCCCGGTAGGCCACGCCCCCGAGCCGGACCCGGCGGATGCTCGCCGGGGCGAGGGAGATGCCAAGGCCCGCCTCAACGAGTGCGGCGACCGTCTGCCACTCCACCGCGGGTTGGCCGATGCGGGGTTCGAAGCCCGCATCGCGGCACAGGCCGAGGATGCGGTCGTGAAGCGTCGGCCCTGTGGCGCGTGGGAGGAGAACAAAGGGCTCATTCGCCAGTGCCACCAGGGGAACGACGCGTTCGGCGGCGAGGGGATGGCCGGACGGCAGGACCGCGACGAACTTCTCGGACAGGATCGGCTCGGCCACCAGGCCCGGATCCGCCGGTGGCTCTCGCAGGAGTCCGATGTCGATGCCCTGCTCGTGCAGGGCCGAGATCTGAGGAGCGGTCGTCATCTCGTGGATCTCCGTCTCCACGTCCGGATACCGATCACGGTAGGCGCGCAACAGCACCGGGAGGATGGTCAGCGCAAGCGACGCCGCGAATCCGATCCGGATGCGACCGACCTCTCCGTTGCCCACGCGCCGTGCTGTCTCCAGTCCCTCCGCGATCTCATCAAGCGCGCGCCGGGCCGAGGGCAGGAGTTCCCGTCCTGCCGGAGTCAGCGCGACTCGACCCGATGCCCGGTCGAACAGCGGGTGCCCGACCTTCTCCTCCAACCGCCGGATCTGCTGGCTCAACGGGGGCTGTGCGATGCCCAGACGCTGGGCGGCATGTCCGAAATGGAGCTCCTCCGCGAGCACGGTGAAGGCGTACAGCTGGTGAAGCGCGAGTTCAGGGCGATCCATACGTGCAGAGATATCACGCCGATCTAGCGAACATATTGGACGTATCATGCCTGGTTGTTTAGTGTGCGCCGCATGACAGAGCGACGTGCGATCATGAGCGGCTCCACCTTCGAGGAGGAGATCGGATACGCCCGTGCGGTGGTGCACGGTGACTGGGTTCATGTGTCGGGGACCACGGGGTTCGACTACGCGACCATGACGATCTCCGAGGATGTGGTCGAGCAGGTCGAGCAGTGCCTGCGCACCATCGAAGCGGCCCTGGCCGAGGCGGGTTGCTCGCTCTCGGACGTCGTCCGAGTGCGGTACCTGCTACCTGACCGGGAGGATTTCGAGCCGTGCTGGCCGACCCTGCGCCGCCGCTTCGCAGACATCCGCCCGGCCGCGACGATGCTCGTATGCGGTCTCGCCGATCCCCGCATGAAGATCGAAATTGAGGTCGACGCGCGCCGTACCGCAACATCTGGGCCGACGCTCACGGCTGACTGACCGCGAGGGTGAACGTCGGCGTGACCGACGCGCTGCCGCTCACGCGTGTTGGCGCGTGCCTTTCCTACGGGCGATCACGGGATGTACGCGGCACACGAGGTCGTGAAGGGGCATCGTGCCGGAGGTTGTGAATGTGATCGCGCCTGGTTGTGAAGGCTGACGGTGCCCGGGGTTGTGAAGGGTGGCGAGACCGGTTCTTTACCGAGGTCACACGCGGCTACGGCGCCGGGAAGTGATCTCAGGCGCGAGGGTGGGCTTGCCGGTAGACCATGCGGAGCCGTTCGATTGAGACGTGCGTGTAGATCTGGGTCGTGGCCAAAGAGGCGTGCCCGAGCATCTCCTGGACACTGCGCAGGTCCGCCCCGCCCTCCAGGAGATGCGTGGCGGCGGTGTGCCGCAGCCCGTGCGGCCCCATGTCGGGAGCGCCTTCCACCTCGGCGAGCCGGGCGTGCACCACCTTGCGCACGGTGCCCTGGTCGATCCGGCCGCCGCGCACTCCAAGGAAAAGGGCCGGGCCGGTGCCTTCACGGATCCACAATGGCCTGCCTCGTACGCACCAGGCGTCCAGGGCCCGCAGTGCGGGCAGGCCGAACGGCACGATCCGTTCCTTGCGCCCCTTGCCGAGGACGCGCAGGGTGTTGCGGTCGCGATCCACGTCGTCGACATCGAGACCGCACAGCTCACCGACCCGCATGCCAGTGGCGTAGAGCAGTTCGAGCATCGCGGTGTCCCGCAGTTCCCTCGGATCGCCTGCTGCCAGCGGCGCTCCCGTATTTCGTGGTCCGTGCGGCGCCGGAGGTTCCTGTGGCAGGGGAGGTTCCTCCGAACTCGGCGAAGCGCTGGCATTTGTGCCGATTGGCATCGCTGTGGCATTTGCGCTCGCTGGGATACCTGAACCTTGCCAAGCAATCGAATCAGGGGCGTCCGAGCGCTGCCCGGAACCTGAACGCGGCCGGGGGTCCCAACTCTGCCGGGGGTCCGAACGCGGCCGGGGGTTCGAGTACGGCCGGGAGTCCGAATGCTGCTGGACGTCCCAGCGCTGCTGGAGGTCCGAATGCTGCTGGGGGTCCGAACTCCGCCGGGGGTCCGAAGGTCGCGTGCGACCGGCACCGCTCCGGTCCAGCACGGCCTTGGCCTCGTCCTGACTGAGGACGGTGGGCAGGCGGCGAGGAGCCTTCGCGGTGCCCAGGAGCAGCCCGGGATCGCTCGTCAACCAGCCGCGGCGATGGCAGAAGGCGGTGAAGACGCGGGCGCAGGCTGAGCGGCGTGCGAGCGTGGCTCGCGACCGCCCGGCCTGGTGCTGTTCGCCGAGCCATTCGCGGAGGACGGCGATGTCCAGGGCGGCGAGCCGCTCGTGCCCGGCCGCGCGGAGGTGGCCGAGCAGCGCGGACGCGTCGCCGTTGTACGCGCGGATGGTGTGCGGCGAGAGATCCCGTTCCAGCCGCAGATGCCGTTCGAACTCGGCGAGCACGGTCTCGAACGAGGAGTCCGGGGTCGGGGTCGAGCCGTGGAAGACGCCGTCGGCCATGGGAGTCATGGTAGCGACCTGCCCGATCATTGATCTGGTGCACGTGGATCACCGGTCCTGTTCGCGACGCAGGCGCCAGCCCCGGTCGCTCTGGTCGATGAAACCGGCGGCGGCAAGCCGGCCGAGGCAGCTCAGCGTGGTGGTGAGATCCACGCCCGCGGAGACGGCGATGGCCGCGGGGCCGGTTCCCACACGGGAGGGGACCGCTTCCAGAACCCGCCTGGTCTCGTCGTTCAGGGCGTCACGAGGATGAACGGGGCCGCGCCGTTCCAGGGCGAGATCACCGCCGATCGTCCCGACCAGCTCGGTGATCTCCTGGACGGAGGTCACACAGACGGCGCGTCCCTGCCGGATGAGGTCGTGACAACCCTCGGAAACCTCCAAGGTGATCGGACCGGGCACCGCCATCAGATGCCGGTTCAGCTCAGAGGCATGGCCGGCGGTGTTGAGCGCTCCGCTGCGTACGGCGGCCTGCACTACCACGGTGCCGCGTGACAGCGCGGCGATCAGCCGGTTCCTGACCAGGAAGCGTGGCCGCGTCGGCCGGGACCCCATGGGAACCTCACTGATCACCACGCCCTGTGACCGCACCACACGGAACAGGTCCTGATGCGCGGTGGGATAGCAGACGTCCGTGCCGCAGGCGAGGACGACGACGGTCGGCATCCCGCTCGCGAGAGCGCCCCGGTGCGCGGCGGCGTCGATGCCGTACGCGCCGCCGCTGATCACGGTCCACCGGCGGTCACCGAGGCCGGAGGCCAGCTCGGCCGCCACCTGCGCGCCGTACGCCGTGGCGGCTCTGGCCCCGACGATCGCCACTGATCGAAGGCAGGCGAATCGCAGGTTGACCGCGCCGTCGAGCCACAACCCGTAGGGACGCTCGTCCCCGAGGTCCTCAAGCTGGGTCGGCCATTCCGGATCTCCTGGGACCACCAGGCGGGCGCCCTGCTCGCGCCCTTCGGCCAGGTCGCGGACTGGATCGGCGTAACGGGCCGCCCACGACGCGGCGAGCCGATCCAGCGCGGGCATGCGCCCCGCGGCCCGGGCACGCTTCGTCTCCGCCGAGGCGAACTCGGGGTCGAGGACGCCTCGTCGTGCCTGGTCGGCAGCGGCCACGGCACCGTAACGCCTGACCAGCCTTCCCATCACCCGCTCTCCCGGCTCCGCCATCCGCATGAGGGCGACGCACGCCAGCAGTTCCGCTTCCGTGGCACGGCTCGACGGGGCACTCTCCTCGGGAAGGCTCGCCGTCGTCGGTACGTCCGCCGGGGACGACGAGGAGGGCGCGCGGTCGGCTTCACGTGGTGTCGCCATCAGTTCACCCCCAACCACATGGCGAGGGCGGCCGATGTCTCGGACTCGCCCGGGCGGTCCTTGCCCGCCAGATCAGAGATCGTCCATGCCACGCGGAGAACACGATCGACGCCGCGAGCGCTCAGGGTCCCGAGATCGAGCCCTCGATGCAGGGGTGCGAGAGCGCCGGTCGGCAACCGGAAATCGGTGTGGAGCGCGGCCGAGCCCACGTCCGCGTTGTTCCGCCAGGGAGTGCCGGCCAGACGCTTGACCGCGCGCTCGCGGGCCGCCAGCACCCGCTCGGCCACGATGGGGCTGGACTCGGCGACCTGCCGATCCGCCATCAGCTCGGCACGAGTGGCGCGGGCGACCCGGACCTTGACGTCGATCCGGTCGAGCAGCGGTCCGGACAACCTCGCCAGATAGCGCCTGCGCGCCGTGGGCGTACAGCGGCAGCGGTGCCCCGGAGTGCCGGCCTCACCGCACGGGCACGGGTTGGCGGCGAGAACGAGCATGAATCGGGCGGGAAACGTCACCGTGCCCGCCGCACGTGCCACCGTGACCTTGCCGGACTCGAGGGGTTGGCGCAGCGAGTCGAGCACGCTGGTCGAGAACTCGGGCGCCTCGTCCAGGAAGAGCACCCCCTGATGCGCGAGGGACACCGCGCCGGGCCGCACCTGGCCGCTCCCGCCGCCCACGACGGCCGCCACCGTCGCAGTGTGATGCGGAGCCACGAAGGGCGGCCGGACGAGCAGCGGGCGGCCAGGGGGAAGCGTGCCCGCCACGGAGTGGATCGCCGTGACCTCCAGGGCCTGTTCCCGCCGCAGAGGCGGCAAGAGCGTCGGCAACCGCTCGGCCAGCATGGTCTTGCCGGTGCCCGGAGGGCCGAGCATCCACAGGTTGTGCCCTCCGGCCGCGCAGACCTCCAGCGCCTTGCGGCCGGTCGCCTGCCCCGCGACGTCGCGGAGATCGATGTCGCGGTCGTCGTCCACGCCAGGGGAGGCGCCCTCGCGCCCGTCGAGACAGGCCGCCTCCGCCGTGATAGGCAGCCGGTGGAGCTCGTCCTCCCTGAGCCACTCCACCAACTCGGACAGGTTCGCGACCGGCACCACGGTGAGCTCGGGAACGAGCGCCGCCTCCGCCGCGTTCAGCGAGGGCACCACGAGCGTGTGGGCCCCCGCCCCGACTGCGGCGAGTGCGGCGGGAAGCACGCCACGCACGGGCCTGACCTTGCCGTCCAGTCCCAGCTCGCCGAGAAAGAACGGCTGGGCGATGCGCTGCGCGGGAACGGCCCCCGCGGCGCCGAGTACGGCGATCGCGATGGCCAGATCGAAGATCGAGCCCCGCTTCGGCAGGCTGGCGGGGAACAGGCTGACGGTGATCCGTGCGTCCGGCCAACCGAAACGGCTGTTGAGCAGCGCTGATCGGACGCGGTCACGGGCCTCGTTGATGGCGGTGTCCAGCAGGCCAATGAGATGCGTGCCGGCCAGTCCGTGGCCCACGTCGGCCTCGACTTCGACGGTGTGGGCGGTGACGCCGATCAGCGTGACGCAGCGGGTGCGTGCCACGGCCATGTCAGATCACCCCGCGCTCGTGGCGGATCGCGAAGTCACCGGCGAACCGCTCCAGGGCGATCACATCGACCCGGACGGAGTCGAACCGTTCCTGTTGCCCGGCCAGCCATCGAGCGGCGAGTGACCGCAGCCGGAGCAGCTTGGCGTGGCCGACCGCCTCATAGGCCGTGCCGTGGCTGCGCCCCGAGCGGGTCTTGACCTCGACCACGACCAGCGCGCGCCCGTCGCGCGCGACGATGTCGATCTCCCCCTCCTTGCACCGCCAGTTGCGGGCGAGGACGGGCATGCCTCTCGATCTGAGAAAGTCGGCGGCGAGTCGCTCACCCTGCCTGCCCAGCTCGTCTTTCGCGGCCATGGGACCACCTCCGGTCCCAGACACTCGCGCACCACGGCCCCGTGCCGAGAGGCGTGACGCCGTCCTGTGGATATCCGCGACCTGTGGACAGACCTCGCCGCGCCACCCTTCCCGACGCAGCCCCGGTCTGTCGTCCGGCGCCGCCCCGGTCTCTCCCAGCCGATGGCGTCCCGGCGGGTCGCGTGAGGGTCCTCCCGATCCGGCCACAGGGCGCTTCGACAGGAATCCCGGCGGGCGTCGCGACGGCGCGGGCCGTCGGCCCGCTGCGTACCTAGGCGGGGCGGTTACGGATGAACAGGACGAAGGAGGACACTGGCGGGGGAGTGCCAGGAGGGATCACAGTGACAGAGGCGCTGATCAAGCGTTTGGGCGAGGAGGCCGGAGTCGGCCTGCCCGACGTACGGGTGACCGGAGCGGATCCCGTCCTGCCGTCCGTGTTCCGCATCGGAACGGCAGCCGCAGCCTGCGTGGGCGCGGTCACCGCGGCGGCGGCGCTGTACTGGACCCGACAGGGCGGGCAAGTAGGAGCAGGGCACCCGCAGGCGGACCCAGACGCCGCGATGCCGGAGGTGAGCGTCGACGTACGGCATGCCGCGGCGGCGTTCCTGAGCGAGCGGTACTTCCGGATCGACGGCGAGGGGATGGGCCTGTGGGCACCTCTGTCGGGCGACTACCGGACGTCGGACGGGTGGATCAAGCTGCACTGCAACTTCGACCATCATCGGGACGCCGTTCTCCGGGCGCTCCGCCTCCCCGCGGACGCCGGCCGAGCCGGGGTCTCCAGTGCCTGCGAGAGCCGTACGAGCGCGGAGATCGAGGACGCGGTGACCCGTGAGGGCGGCTGCGCGGCAGCGATGCGCAGCCGTGCGGAGTGGCTCGACCACCCGCAGGCCCAGGAGATCTCCCGGACGCCGGTGGTCGCGCTGTCTCGCCTGGACGTCGCGCTGCGGCCCGGCTCGGCCGCCCGGAACCCACTACGACGTGATCCAACGGGTCCCGGTCGGGTCGGCCGCCCGCTGGAGGGCGTACGGGTGCTCGACCTGACGAGGGTGATCGCGGGACCGGTCGCGGGGCGGATCCTGGCCGCGCACGGCGCCGAAGTGCTTCGGGTGGGGGCCGCGCACGTGCCCGAGGTGCCCGGGTTGGTGGTGGAAACGGCGTTCGGAAAGCGCTCGTGCCACATCGACCTGCGCACCGAGGCGGAGACGCTGCGCGAGCTGGTACGGCGAGCCGACGTCGTCGTCCAGGGGTATCGCCCCGGGGCGCTCGCGGATCGGGGCTTCGGGCCGGAGGATCTCGCCGGGCTCAGGCCGGGCATCGTGTCCGTCGAGATCTCCGCGTACGGCTCCCGCGGCCCATGGGGGCGGCGGAGGGGGTTCGACAGTCTTGTGCAGATGGTGTGCGGCATCGCCCACGAGGGCGGGGACGGGACACGCCCGCGTCCTCTTCCGTGCCAGGCACTCGACCACGCCACCGGATACCTGGCCGCCTTCGGCGCGGTCGCCGGGTTGCTCCGCCGTGCGGACGAGGGGGGCTCCTGGCAAGTGGAGCTGTCCCTCGCCCGGACCGCGCGGTGGTTCGACGATCTCGGCAGGGTCGATCCGGAGCGGGCCACGTCGGACGGTACCGGTCCCGGGGAGAGCGGGCCGAGTGGGATCGAGCGCGGCGGGCAGGTGCTCGACGGCGAGCCGGGGCCCTCGGTGGACGACCTGATGGCGAGCATGGACAGTCCCTTCGGCACGCTCACGTACGTGAGGCCGCCGGGTCGGATCGAGGGTGCGGAGCCGTACTGGGCGACTCCTCCGCCGCGCCAGGGCGAGCACCCCGCCGGATGGGCGACGACCACAGGCTGACGATGCAGAGCAGCGATCCCGCCGCGCAGGCCCAGATCGCGGGCCGGAGTCCGAGCATCTCGCCGAGCACGCCTCCGAGGACGCCGCCTAGAGCCATCACGCCCTGCGTGGCGAAGTTGGTCGTGGCGTTGACCCGGCCGAGCAGCCCCTCCGGCGCCTCGCGCATGGTGACGGAGCCGGCGCAGACGCTGTAACACACGACGGCCACACCGGTGATCACCTCTGCGGCGCCGAGCTGGCAGACGACGAGCCAGAGGGGGCCGCCCGCCGCCGCCGTGGCCACGAATCCGAAGGGGAAGAAGAGCACGGAGCCGAGGAGCACCCGGTTCTCGCCGAATCGGCCGGCGAGCCTGGGCGCGATCGCGGCTCCGATAAGGCCGCCGACACCGAAGCCGATCGCCGCGATGCCCACCAGGGGAGCGGGCAGGCCCAGGACGTTCACCGCGAAGAGCACGAAGAGCGCCATCTCGGCCGCGCCCAGCACGTTGACGATCATTCCGGTGGCGCAGAGCGCACGCAGCACGCGGTGGTTTATGAGGACGCGCAACCCCTCGGCGATCTCCCGCCCGAGCCCGCGCCCCTTGGCCGTGGTGCCGTTCTCGGGCGTACGGATGGCTCGCAGACAGAACGCGGACACCAGGAACGAGACCGCGTTGACCACGATCGCGACCGGCGCGGTGAGCAGGGCGACGAGCAGGCCCGCCAGCCCGGGACCGCCCATCTGGGCGATGGAGAAGACCGACTGGAAACCCGCGATGGCCGCCGTCCGCTGAGGTTCGGCGACCACGGTGGCGAGGTGGGGCGTGTTGAACGTGCGGAACACCACCGTGCACATGCCGATCGCGAAGGCGACGGTGATCAGCCAGGGGATGGTCAGCATCCCGGTCAGCCAGGCGATCGGCACCGACAGGGCCGCGAGGCCGGCGATCAGCTCGCAGGCCACCATCACCGGCCGGCGGCGGGCCACGCGGTCGGCCATGGCGCCGGACGGCAGGCCGACCAGCAGGAACGGGAACGTCGAGGCGGCCGCGAGCACGCCCATCTGGATCGGGGAGGCGTCCAGCGCCACGGCGGCCGTCAGGGGCACGGCCAGTCTGGCGACCTCGCTTCCGGTCTCGGAGACGGCGCGGGCGGACCACAGGAGCCGGTAGTCGCGCTGACGGCGGAGGGGGATCAGGGGAGTCGTCACAACTATGAAGGTAATGCTTCATAGTTGTGAAAGCAATACTTCATATCTGGTCCGGCGGTAGCGTTGGGAGGCATGACGAGCACATGGCCGGAGGGCTCCCGGCAGGTCACCGACGCCGGGGTGCTGCGGGCGCTGGCGCATCCCGCGCGGCTGGCCATCCTGAGCCGGCTCCAGACGGAGGGGCCGGCCACCGCGACCGAGTGCGCGGAGGTCACCGGCCTGTCCCCGAGCGCGTGCAGCTACCATCTGCGCCAACTGGCCAAGCACGGGTTCGTGGCGGACGCGCCGCCGCGGGGGGACGGCAGGGAGCGCGTCTGGCGGGCGCTGCAGCGGTCGTGGGGATTCCAAACCCCAGAGGTCGAGTCTCCCGACATCATCGAGGCGCAGAACGCCGTGATCGAGTCGGTCCTGGCGGAGGCCGACCAGCGGCTCCGCGACTATCTGGCCAACTCGGACCAGGAGTCCCGAGAGTGGAAGGGGTCCGCCTGGCTCACCCACGGGGTGCTGCGCGTGGACGCCGAGGAGCTGCGGGAGATCGCGGAGCGGATCAACGAGGTGATCCGTCCGTACCGCGTGACCGAGCGGGATCCGGGGGAGGCGCCGACCGGGGCCCGGCTGGCGGAGATCCATCTGCGCATGTTCCCCAGGACGCCCCGCCGGCGCGATCCGGCCCCGGGGGAGGCGGCGAAGAAGACAGCGAACGGGACCTCCACGGGCGACCCCGGGGAAGGATGACCCGGCGCGTCCGTGAGCCGCGGAACGGGCGGCCGGTCCCCCGCGCGGACGGCCCCGCGCGCGCCGGTCGGACGGCGGAGGTTCCATGCCGAAACGCCCCGCCCGGCGACGCCGGGACAGTCAAGTCGCCGGTCATCCGACGGGACGGATCCGGGTAGACTGTTCGACGGCCTGCGGCATGCGGGCCGAATACGCACGCCCATTCACGAGCTGTCCCTTCGGTCCGGTTCTTCCGGCTGGAACGGCTCAGGGCGTCAGGGCGGGGGCCGTGGGCTCCCGCATGGAACCGAGTTCTGGAGGACCATCACCATGGCCCCTGTCGTCACCATGCGACAGCTGCTCGAGAGCGGCGTTCACTTCGGCCACCAGACGCGTCGGTGGAACCCGAAGATGAAGCGCTTCATCTTCACCGAGCGCAACGGCATCTACATCATCGACCTGCAGAAGTCGCTGTCGTTCATCGACCGGGCGTACGACTTCGTGAAGGAGACCGTCGCGCACGGCGGCTCCATCATGTTCATCGGCACGAAGAAGCAGGCTCAGGAGTCCATCGCCGAGCAGGCCTCGCGCGTCGGGATGCCGTACGTGAACCAGCGCTGGCTGGGCGGCATGCTCACCAACTTCTCCACCGTGCACAAGAGGCTCCAGCGTCTGAAGGAGCTCGAGGAGCTCGACTTCGACAACGTGGCCGGCTCCGGGCTCACCAAGAAGGAGCTCCTGATGCGCCGCCGCGAGAAGGAGAAGCTGGAGCGCACCCTCGGCGGTATCCGTGACATGGCCCGCGTGCCCAGCGCGATCTGGATCGTGGACACCAAGAAGGAGCACATCGCGATCAACGAGGCCAAGAAGCTTGGCATCCCGGTCGTCGCGATCCTCGACACCAACTGCGACCCCGACGAGGTCGACTACCCGATCCCGGGTAACGACGACGCCATCCGCGCCGTCAGCCTCCTCACCCGCGTCATCGCCGACGCGGTCGCCGACGGCCTGATGACCCGTGCGGGCGCCGGCCGCGGTGACGAGAAGCCCGCGGGTGTCGCCGCCGCCGAGCCGCTGGCCGAGTGGGAGCGCGAGCTGCTCGCCCCCGCCGAGACCGCCGAGGCTCCGGCCGAAGCCGCCGCGGAGGCCCCCGCCGAGGCCCCCGCCGAGGCTCCGGCCACCGAGGCTCCGGCCGCCGAGGCTCCGGCCGCGGAGGCTCCCGCCGCCGAGGGCGAGCAGCAGGCCTAGTCCCAGGTCCGGTACGGCACCGCCGTACTGATCCGAAGACTCCACGGGGTGGGCGTGTCCGCCAGCGGGTGCGCCCACCTCGTCCACGAGACATCTGATCTCATGCCGACGTCTGGGATCAGGAACGACTTCCCATCAGGGTTCCGAAGAGGAAATTAGGACAATGGCTTCCGTGAACATGGCCGACGTCAAGCGGCTTCGCGAGCTGACCGCCGCCGGCATGATGGACTGCAAGAAGGCGCTCGAGGAGTCCGAGGGCGACTTCGACCGCGCCGTCGAGCTCCTGCGCCTCAAGGGCGCCAAGGATGTCGGCAAGCGCGAGGCTCGCACCGCCTCCAACGGGCTTGTCGCCGTCAAGCACGAGGGCGACTCCGCCGCCGCCCTGCTCGAGCTCAACTGCGAGACCGACTTCGTGGCGAAGGGTGAGCGCTTCCAGGAGCTCGCCGCCGACGTCGTCGCGCACATCCTCGCCACCCGGCCGAGCGACGTGCCGACCCTGCTCGAGTCCGAGCTCAATGGCAAGACCGTCAAGGAGCTCCTCGACGAGGCCAACGCCGCGCTCGGCGAGAAGATCGAGATCCGCCGCTTCTCGGTGCTCGAGGGTGGCTACGTCGGCTCCTACATGCACAAGACCGACCCGCAGCTGCCGCCGGCGGTGGGCGTGCTCGTCCAGCTCGACACCGCCAAGCCGGACGTGGCCAAGGACATCGCCCAGCACGCTGCCGCGATGGCGCCGAAGTTCCTGAGCCCGGCCGAGGTCCCCGCCGACGTCATCGCCAAGGAGCGCGCGCTCTTCGAGGAGATGACCCGCGAGGAGGGCAAGCCCGAGGCCGCCATCGGCAAGATCGTCGATGGCCGCGTCAACGGCTGGTACAAGGACTTCACGCTGCTGGAGCAGGCCTTCGTGAAGGACAACAAGAAGAGCATCGCCAAGTACGCCGACGAGGCGGGCGTCAAGGTCCTGGCCTTCGCTCGCTTCAAGGTCGGCCAGGCTTAGGCTAGGGACACGGCCCGAAGAGCCAGGAGCCCATTGACCCGCAGAATCACCGAGGAGGCCGCCGTCGTGCAGGAGAACAACCAACCCGCCACGCCGGCGGCTTCGTCGCAGTCCGGCCCGCTGCGCTGGAAGCGGGTGATGCTGAAGCTGTCCGGTGAGGCGTTCGCCGGGAGCGAGGCGCTCGGCATCGACCCGACCGTCGTCGCCCAGCTCGCCGACTCCATCGCCGAGGCCGTCCGCGAGGGCGTCCAGGTCGCGGTGGTCGTCGGCGGGGGCAACATGTTCCGGGGCGCCGCCCTGTCGGAGCGCGGCATCGACCGCGGCCGCGCCGACTACATGGGCATGCTCGGCACAGTGATCAACTGTCTCGCCCTGCAGGACTTCCTCGAGAAGCGCGGCATCGAGACGCGTGTGCAGACCGCCATCACGATGCAGCAGGTCGCCGAGCCGTTCCTGCCCCGGCGCGCGATCCGTCACCTGGAGAAGGGCCGAGTGGTCATCTTCGGCGCCGGGCTCGGATCCCCGTTCTTCTCCACGGACACGTGCGCCGCGCAGCGCGCTCTGGAGGTCGGCGCCGAGGCGCTGCTCAAGGGCACACAGGTTGACGGAGTGTATGACTCCGACCCGCGCAAGAACCCCGACGCGGTCCGGTTCGACCGGCTCGAGTACGGCGAGGTGCTGACGCGGGGCCTCGGGGTCATGGACGCCACGGCGATCAGCCTGTGCATGGACAACGGCCTGCCCATCGTGGTTTTCGACCTCATGGGCGACGGCAACATCCTGCGGGCGGTCCGCGGTGAGAAGATCGGCACGCTGGTGAGTCCGGCAGGGAAATAGGGAGCCGCTGTGATCGACGAAACCCTCCTCGAGGCCGAGGAGAAGATGGACAAGGCGGTAACGGTCGCCAAGGAAGACTTCGCGGGCATCCGCACCGGCCGCGTCACGCCCTCGATGTTCAACAAGATCAACGTGGACTACTACGGATCGCCGACCCCGATCCAGCAGCTCGCGTCGTTCCACGTCCCCGAGGCCCGCATGGTCCTCATCCAGCCCTACGACAAGGGCGCGATGACCTCGATCGAGAAGGCCATCCGGGACAGCGACCTGGGCGTCAACCCGGGCAACGACGGTGTTGTGATCCGCGTCGTCTTCCCCGAGCTTTCGGAGGAGCGCCGCAAGGAGTACATCAAGGTCGCCCGTAACAAGGCTGAGAACAGCAGGGTCTCCGTGCGGAACATCCGCCGCCACGCCAAGGAGGCCCTCGACAAGCTGGTCAAGGACAGCGAGGCCGGTGAGGACGAGGTCCACCGCGCGGTGAAGGAGCTCGACGACCTGACCCAGAAGCACGTCGCCAAGATCGACGAGCTGCTGAAGCACAAGGAAGCCGAACTGCTGGAAGTCTAGGCAGCGCCTGGGCACAGCCGTGATCCTTGTGCCGTGCTGTTCACGGAACAGCGCGGCACAAGGATTACGTGTATAGGGAGTAGAGCAGGTTGGACGGAACGGCTGCTGGCGACCGGGACTCGGCCGAGAACATGGCCGGTTCCTCCAGCGATGGGCGCGATGCCGCACGAAACGGGTCATCCAACGGCTCGCCCAACGGGTCACCCGGTCCGGCGGCCGGCGGGAGCCGTACCGGCCGGAACCTGCCGGTCGCGATAGCGGTCGGCGTCGCGCTGGGCGTGCTGGTCATCGGTTCGCTGTACGTCGTCAAGGTCGTCTTCCTGCTGGTCGTGCTGGCGGCCGTGGGGCTGGGCGTCCACGAGCTCGTCCGGGCGCTCGCGGCCCGTGGCGTGCGCGCGCCGCTCGTCCCGTCGCTCGCCGGTACGGCCGCCATGCTCGGCGGCGCGTACTGGGGCGGGCCGGTGTCCCTGGTCGGCGCGTTCGCGCTGACCGTGATGGTGCTGCTGACCTGGCGTATGTTCCAGGGCATCGACGGCTACGTCCGTGACGCCACCGGCAGTGTGCTGGTCGCCGCCTACCCGTCGTTGCTGGCCGGCTTCGTCGCGCTGCTGCTCGTCCCCGACGATGGCCCCGACCGCGTGGTCATCTTCATCGCTGTCACAGTTTGCAGTGATATTGGGGGATATTTCGCGGGAATTCTCTTCGGCAAGCACAAGATGTCGCCGATCATCAGCCCCAAGAAGACCTGGGAAGGGTTCACCGGGTCCGCCGTGGCCTGCGTCGTCGCGGGTGCGCTGCTCGTGCACTTCCTGTTGGACGGGGCGTACTGGCAGGGCGCGCTCCTCGGCGCGGTCGTGGTCGTCTGTGCCACGCTCGGCGACCTGATCGAGTCGGTGATCAAGAGAGATCTCGGCATCAAGGACATGGGCACGCTGCTGCCCGGCCACGGCGGTGTGATGGACCGCCTCGACTCCCTGCTCTTCACCCTGGTCCCCGTCTGGCTGCTGCTGCAGCTGTTCATCCCGTCCTGACGGGGATCTCACCGGCGGTTCCGCGCGGATCGCGAAGGTAAGCTACGAGGACGCCTGGGCCCGCCCGGCGACGACGGCCCGGACGCGGCGTCCCAGGAAGCGGATCACCGCTGCGTTCACGAGGCCCCCGGGTACGGCTCGCCGGAAGCCGGCTCGGGCCATCCCGGGCCGGAGCGTCCCGGGCGAGGACGGATCCCCGAAAATCCGGCAGACCAGACGAGCGAGAGATCGGAAGTGACCGCGTGAGCGAGCAGCCGACCAGGAACGCCGCCCAGCTCACCCTCGTGGCGCCGCGCCGTGCCAAGCCGCAGCGGCACCTGGCCGACCTGACCATGGCCGAGCGCCGTGCGGCGGTCGCCGAGCTGGGTGAGAAGCCGTTCCGCGCGGACCAGCTCTCCCGGCACTACTTCGCGAAGCTGACCGCGTCCCCCGACCAGATGACCGACCTGCCGGGTGAGACCCGCGAGCGGCTGGTGTCGCAGCTGATGCCGTCGCTGCTGACCCCCGTACGCGAGATCACCTGCGACGACGGCATGACGCGTAAGACGCTGTGGAAGCTGTTCGACGGCTCCCTCGTCGAGTCGGTGTTGATGCGCTATACCGACCGCGTCACGATGTGCGTCTCCTCCCAGGCCGGATGCGGCATGAACTGCCCGTTCTGCGCCACCGGCCAGGCCGGCCTGACCAGGAACATGTCGACGGGCGAGATCGTCGAGCAGGTCGTCGCCGGAGCCCGCGCGCTCGCGGCCGGCGAGGTCCCCGGCGGACCCGGCAGGGTGAGCAACATCGTCTTCATGGGCATGGGCGAGCCGATGGCCAACTACAAGGCCGTCATCGGCGCGGTCCACCGGCTCGTCGATCCCTCGCCCGAAGGGCTCGGCATCTCCGCGCGTGGTGTCACCGTGTCCACCGTGGGCCTCGTCCCCGCGATCGAGAAGCTGGCGGGCGAGGGGCTGCCCGTGACGCTGGCAGTGTCACTCCACGCGCCCGACGACGAGCTGCGCGACACCCTGGTGCCGATCAACACCCGGTGGAAGGTCGCCGAGGTGCTCGGCGCGGCCTGGGACTACGCCGCGCGGACCAAGCGCCGGGTCTCCATCGAGTACGCCCTGATCAAGGACATCAACGACCAGGAGTGGCGGGCCGATCTGCTCGGCCGGCTGCTCAAGGGCAAGCTCGCGCACGTCAACCTCATCCCGCTGAACCCCACGCCGGGATCCAAGTGGACCGCCTCCCGGCCCGAGGACGAGCGTGCCTTCGTCCGCCGTCTGGAGTCGCACGGCGTCGCGGTCACCGTCCGAGACACCCGCGGCCGCGAGATCGACGGCGCCTGCGGCCAGCTCGCCGCCGCGTCACCCCAGTCCTGAGCCCGGCCGTACACGTCCTGAGCCCGGCTCGCCTGCGGTGCTGAAGACCGTCGTCTCAGGGACGGGTACGGCGCAGCCGGGCGTACGCGGCGAGGCCGAGCACCGGCCACAGGAGCGACCACGCGGCCAGCGCGGGGAAGTGCGCGAGCAGTTCGCCGTGGTGAGCCTCGCGCATCCAGGTCATGACCGGGACCGTGAGCCAGGGAAGCCCGGACATGCTGAGCAGCAGCACCGCGAGGTAGCCGAGGAGCAGCACCAGCGTGGAGGTCGCCGGCGAGCTGAGGATCGGACGGCTGGTCAGCGCGCCGAGCGTGGTGCCCGCCAGGATGGCGAGCAGGTGCAGTCCGACGCCCGCGAGCACGGCGGCGGTGCTCGGTCCGTCCGACAGCCGTAGGACGAGCGCGGCGAAGGAGATCGCCGCCAGCCCGGAGTTGAAGATCCACGCCGCCACGATCCCGGCGGTCGCCTCCGCGCGGCCGACGGCCGTGATGGCGATCATCCGCTGCTCGTCCGGCTCGCCGTCCAGGAGCCCGCGCGCGGCCCAGGCGAAGACCGGGATCAGGATGGCGGCCGAATCGGCCATGGCCCCCAGCTCGGCGCCGGAGGGCACCGGCCCCGCGTACAGGATGCCCAGCAGGACCAGGAGGCCGATGAGCGGCTGGAACGCCCGGTGGGATCTCACGTACGCGGCGATCCTGAACCGCGCCAGGGCGATCATTCCGCCACCTCCGCCTCGGACATCCGTACGGTGTGGCCTTCTTCACGCAGGCGGGCCGCCAGCTCGCGGGCCCGCGAGGCCGTGACCGTGACCTCCAGGATGGTCACCCTCTCCGCGGGCTCGGCCTCTCCCGGATCGTCAGGACCCGGCGCGACCTCACGCGCGGTTGTCTCGCCGACCTCGACGCGGCGCAGCCCGGAGAAGCCGCGTAGGTCTCCCTGGTGGTCGCTGAGGACCACCGTGCCGCCGCGTTCCGCCACCTCACCGATGATCACGGGCAGCTCCGTGCGGGTCGCGGCGTCCAGTCCGGCGAAGGGTTCGTCGAGGATCAGCAGTTCCGGCCCGCACAGGAGTGCCTGCGCCAGGCCCACCTTGTGCGCGCTGCCCTTGGACAGGTCGGGCAGTCGGTGGCCGAGGAGGTGCTCCATGCCGAGCCGCTCGGCCCAGATCTCCACCGCGCGAGGGTCGATACGGCGGATGCCCGCCATGTGGCGCAGATAGCCCGCCACCGTGAACGGCTGCTCCGCCGGGAAGCGCTCAGGCGCGTACCCGACGACGCGGGGACGGTCGGCGATCACGCCGTCGACGGGGGTCAGCAGTCCCGCCAGCAGCCGCAGCAGGGTGGACTTGCCCGCGCCGTTCCGTCCCACGATCTCGACCACGTCTCCGGGGGCGAGGGTCAGGTCCACGTCGGAGAGCACCCAGGGGTCCTGGCGCCGATACCGGAAGGACAGGTTCGAGACGCGCATAGGTTCCGCAGGATATCCGGCGGGGCCGACATCCGCTGGCGTCGCCATGATGAACATATTCGCGGTTCGGCATGATTCTTCGTGATCGAACCCTGCCTACGTGTTCGTCATGACCGCCGTGGAGTCCGCCCGCCACAGGTGCGCGGCACAGGCCTTGGACGCGGCCGCGACCAGGTCGTTGCCCGGCCACGCCACGAGCTGGAACCAGACGGACTTGCCCGTCGGGGTGAGGGTCCAGCCCCAGTCGTGGGAGAGGGCCTGGACGATGGCGAGTCCTCGGCCGCGAAGCTCGGAATCCGTGGCCCGGCGCGGGCGCGGGAGGGCCGCGCAGCAGTCGTGGACCTCCACCACGATCAACTCCCGCTCGCGGCCGACCGTGACGCGGACGGTGCTCGTGGCCGGCACGCCCACGGCCCCGTGGGTCAAGGCGTTGGTGACGAGCTCGGAGGCCAGGAGTTCGGCGACCTCCTGGACGTCCTCCGCCGCGTTCCAGTCGGCGGCGACGTCACGGACGAACCGGCGGGCGGAGGCCAGGCATCTCCCGTCGCGCGGGATCCACTTCTCGCCAAGGACGGGAACGCGCGGATCCGGTGTGCGTCGGCGTTCGGCGAATGCCGTACCGACCTTGAGCGCCTCTTCCATCAGGTTCGCGCGGTGGGGCCGCCTGCTGTGGCCGGCGGAGGAATCCGCGCTCCCTCCCCTCGGATTTCGTGGGTGCGTGTCGACGGCGTGATGGCCTGGTCACTGATGGTGGGAGATGGGTGTGCGTGGCTCGTTCACGTCCCTGCCGCACCCCGTCGGCACGCGGGCCGCCGCGCTCGCCGCACGCCTTGAGGATCATCGTCGGCTGTACGACGCCGCATTGGAGCACCGCGGGCGGAGGAGTCACAGATGTTCTCCCGGTCTTGGATTTCTCGGTCCAGACTGCCGAGCCGGGACTACTGTCAGTAGGGGATTCGTTACCAAGCCCATGTTTTGAAGGCCGCACCCGTGTCGTTGAACTCCGGCAAAGGAGGCATTGTGGGGGATTTCTATTCACCGCAGGCGATATGGGGCAGGGAGCTGCGCCACTACCGGCAGGAAGCCGGACTGACGCAGGCCCAGCTGGCCGAGAGGATCCACTTCAGCGAATCCCTGATCAGCGGGGTGGAGACCGGCCAGATCCCGGCCAGCCAGGAGTTCTCGCAGTGCTGCGACCACGCCCTCGGAACGGGCGGCGCACTGCACCGGCTCCTCGACTGGCGGCGAGGCCAGGTCTTCCCCTCCTGGTTCGGCAAGTGGCGCGACAAGGAACGGATGGCCACCACGCTGCGGACCTACGAGCCGCTGCTGATCCCGGGCCTGCTCCAGACCGAGGCGTACGCGCGGGTGCTGCTGCGCGGTGACGAGGCGGCCGTGTCCGGCCGCCTGAACCGGCAGCTCATCCTGACCCGCGAGGAGCCCGAGCCGCCGACCTTCCGGTGCGTGATCGACGAGGGCGTGCTCCATCGGCCGATCGGCGGGCCGGAGGTGATGCGGGAGCAACTCGGCCATCTGGTCGGGATGATCGGCCCGCGGCTGAGCGTGCAGGTGGTCCCGCACGGGATGCACTCCGGACTGCTCGGCGCCTTCGTCCTGGCGACCCTGGACGGGGGAGCCGCCGTACTTTATGCGGAGACGGCCGTCCGGGGCATCACCACCAGCGACCAGGAGGACGTCAGCGCGGCGGTCGAGCGGTTTGAGGCCATTCGTACCGAAGCGTTGCCGCTGGGCATGTCCATTGAGCTCATTAAGAGAACGGCAGAGGAACGATGGACCTGAGCAATGCGCGGTGGCGTAAGTCGAGCTTCTCCGGTGACAACGGCGGGAACTGCGTCGAAGTCGCCGAGCTGACCGGCGTCGCGGACTTTCGAACGGTCGGCCATGGCGGCGGCCCGGGTCACAGAGCCCGCCGTGTCGACGCTCCCGATCACAAAACGGGTCACGGCCCGTTGATCGCCGTACGCGACTCCAAGGACCCGGACGGCCCCACGCTGTTCTTCACCCCCGCGGAATGGGACGCATTCCTCGACGGCGTGAAGGCCGACGAGTTCGATCGCGGCCGGTAGTGCCGGGCTCGGGACGGTGCGTGGGGTTCGCGTGATGTCCCGGCTCGCGCGGTCTTCCACGTACGTCCAGAATGGACAGGGTTTACCGTGCCGGGCCCGGGAGGACGTGCGTGAACCGCTTTCCACGTGTCAGGGGAGTGCGGCTGGGCTATGACCCCGCCCAGGTGGACGATCTCGTCCACCGGATCGAGGGCACGCTCGGCCGGACCGAGCTCGACGGCCCCCCGATCACGGCCGACGAGATCCGGTCGGCCGCCTTCAGGGTCAGGCGCGGTGGCTACAACGAGACGGCGGTCGACTTCGCGCTCGACGCCTTCGTCGTCGCCGTGGAAGCCCTCGCGGCCCGCGCTCCGGACCCGGTGGTCTCGGAGCCCGCGCTCCCGATGGTCTCGGATCCGGTGGTCTCGGAGGTCGCGCACCCGGACCCGGTGGTCTCGGATCCGATGTCGTCGCCAGGTTCGGTGACACCCGGATCGGTGGTGGAAGCGGCGCCGCCTGTGGTGGTGGAGACAGCGGAGCCCGCCGCCCACGAGGCTTCACACGATCAGGAGATCCGGAGGGTGGATCCCGCACTCCCGGATTCCCGTACGGCGGGCCGGGACGGCGAAGTGGGGTGGGGGGACGGAGGGTTCGAGGCCCAGGCGGAGCGGATCGAACGGGTCGCGTTCCGGCCGGGCCGGCTCGGCATGGGCTACGACGAGGACGAGGTGGACGCGTTCCTGGACCGCGTCGTCGCGACGCTGCGCGGGACCGCCCACCGGCCGGTGACGTCCGACCAGGTCAGGAAGGCGACGTTCGCCACCGTCGTGTTCAAGACGGGGTACGCCATCGCCGACGTGGACGCCTTCCTGGCCGAGATCGCCGACGACTTGGAGCGCCGCGCGTAGCCGGGGGCGCGTGTCGGCGCGGATGGCCATGGATCTCGTGTGACCAATCCGGTACGGCGATATAGCACCATAGGGCGCATGCTTCCCAGACGAACCCCCCTCGCCGCGATCGCCGCCGCCGCCGGCCTGGCTCTGATCGCCCCCACCGCCGCCCACGCGGACACGTTCACGCCCGGTACGGCCGGGCTCGGTGACCCGTACTTCCCGAACGCGGGCAACGGCGGTTACGACGTGGCGCACTACGATCTCGCGTTGCGGTTCGACCCGAAGACCCGCCATCTGAGCGCCACGGCCACGATCACCGCGACCGCCACTCAGGGCCTGTCCCGGTTCAACCTGGACTACTCGGGGCCCAAGATCAAAAAGGTCGAGGTGAACGGCAAGAAGGCCGCGTACAAGCGCAAGGGCCAGGAGCTCGTGGTGACCCCGCAGAGCGGGCTGCCCTCGGGTGAGAAGTTCACCGTCAAGGTGGCCTACGCCGGCAAGCCGCGGGCGATCAACGACAAGGCCCTCGGCAAGGAGGGGTGGATCAACACCAAGGACGGCGCGGTCGTCCTCTCCCAGCCCGACGGGGCGCGCAGCTGGTTCCCGGCGAACGACAACCCGACGGACAAGGCGACGTTCACGTTCACCGTCTCGACGCCGGTGGGGCTGACCGTCCTCGCGAACGGCGAGCCCAAGAACCCGGGCATCGCCTCCGTGCGGAACGGCTGGTCCACGGTGAAGTGGGAGATGAGCCAGCCCATGGCCACCTACCTCGCGATGGTGGCGATCGGGAAGTTCAAGGTCACCGAGAGCACCGTGAACGGCATGCTCAACCTCACGGCCTACGACCCCTCGGTGGCGAAGAAGTCGAAGTACCTGCACCGGACCACGTCCAAGGTCGTCGCGTGGGGCGAGAAGGTCTTCGGCGACTATCCCTTCTCCTCGACCGGAGGGATCGGCGACAAGGTCAACGTCCAGTACGCGCTGGAGACGCAGGGGCGTCCGGTCTACGACGGCGGCCCGACGGACGATCTGGAGATCGTGCACGAGCTGGCCCACCAGTGGTTCGGCAACAGCGTCGGCCTGCGGAGCTGGAAGGACATCTGGCTCAACGAGGGCTTCGCCAGCTACGCCGAGTGGCTGTACGTGGAGCAGCACGGCGGTCCGAAGGCCGAGAAGACGTTCGCCCGCCTCTACAAGAACAAGAACGAGTTCTGGAAGGTCAAGACCGGCGACCCGGGCATGAAGAACATGTTCGACTGGGACGCCATCTACCAGCGCGGGGCGATGACGCTGCACGCGCTGCGCAAGAAGATCGGCGACGAGACGTTCTTCTCGCTGGTGAAGACCTGGGCGGAGCGCAACCGCCACACGACGGTCATCACCCGGGACTTCATCGACCTCGCCGAGGAGCTGTCCGGGCAGGACCTCGATCCGCTGTTCGACGCCTGGCTGTACAGCTCGAAGAAGCCCGCCCTGTGACACCGGGGGTCACGGGACCCGGCCGAGCTGCTGGGCGGCGCGCATGGCGAGCCACACCTCGGTGAAGTCACCGGACGCGGCCAGGTCGCGGCCGGTCAGCGCGCTGAAGCGGCGCAGGCGGTACGACAGCGTGTTGGGGTGGATGTGCAGCGCCCGCGCGGCGTCGTCGGTGCGACGGTCCCGTTCCATCCAGGTCTGCACCGAGGCGATCAGCTCTGAGCCGTGGGCGGCGTCGTACCGCAGGGCTTCGCCGAGCACGTGCTCGACCAGGCCGGCCAGCACGCCCGGATCCTCGGGCAGCCACCGGCCGGTGGTGTCGTCGCCGTACGACACGACGGGCTGGCCGGACTCGGCGGCGCGGGCGGCGGCCCACTGCGCCTCCCGCTGGGCGACCTTGAGCGAGGAGCCCGGCGGGAGGGGCCGGCTCGCGCCGGCCGTGATCCCAGGGATCTCGCGCAGCGGGGTCGCGTCGTGGGCCAGTACGTAGAGGTCCGGGTGGAGTCCGAGCATCAGGTGCGGATGCTCGTCGAGAGCCCGGACGACCGCGTCCTCGTCGGTGTTCCTGACCACCAGGAGCACGACGTCCACATCGGGTGACATGCCCATCCGCGCCAGCCTGCGCCGGGCGGTCGCCGGGTCGAGCACGTCCTGCAGCAGCTCGGCCAGCGTCTCCGCGCCCTGACGCCGCAGGGTCTCGCGCTCGTGCCGGACCATGGCGACCTGCAGCGCGGCGACGGTGGCGATGTGCTGGACGACGGCCAGTCCCGCGGGCCGGGCGCCCTCGCGTTCGAAGGCCACCAGGAAACCGGCGGGGCCGCCGGGGGCGTTCACGGGGACCGCGAAGCCGCCGGGGATGGTGGGCGGGGCGTCCACGGAGGGCGGGAGCGACGCGATGTCCGGCGGGACGGGTACGCCGGGGAGCAGCGGCCGTCCCTGCGGGGTGCTCAGGTAGACGTCGTATCCCGACAGCCGTTCCAGCCGCTTGAAGAGCTGGGCGGCGTCGAGGCGCTCCGCGGCCAGCCAGCGCAGGGCCCCGAACACCTGCAACTGCGCGCCGAGCCGCTGCCGCGCGTCCTCCTGCACCGCCGCCGCCACCTCCTGCGCGACGGCGATGAACGGCACGGCCAGCGGCACCTCCAGGATCGGGAAGCCGCGCTCCTCGGCCGCCTCCAGGAAGGCCGGGTGGAGCGGCGGCACATGCAGCCCGGCGCTCAGCGCGAGCGCGGCTACACCCGCGTCGTCGAGCCGGTACAGGTACGCCCGCTGCTTGGCGGCGCCGCGGGGGACCCCGATGCCGGTCGTCATGATCACTTCCGCGCCGAGCAGCCACGGAGTGGGGTCCTCCAGCTCGCTCACGTGCGCCCAGGAGACCGACCGCCCGAGACCGTGCTCGCCGGCCAGGACCCGGAGCTGCAGTGCGGGGAACCGGACCAGATCCTCCACTGTCAGCTTGTTGTCACCCACAATCACACGCTAGTTCTCCGTGCCCGTGCCGGTCGCCCGGGTACCCTCGCGGCGGCCGCGCGGGAGCGCCGCAGGAGGCCGAAAGCCATGCCCGAGGTTCCGACAAAATGCAAAATCGGGCTGCATATTGTCAGCGAATTCACGCTCCTCTCCCTCTGCGCCGCGAAGCAGGGCCGGAAATGGCACTTTCCGGAGTGGAAACGGCGCCCCGGCGATCAGGTGAGAAACGATCTTTTGCCATCATGTCGCCGATCATCTCCCTGAAATGAGTAGTTCCGTGTCGCATATTGATCATTTCTCCCACGGCTTCGCGACGCCCGCCCTGGCGTACGTGATGTCGGTATTCGGCTCGCTGATCGGCCTCCTGATGGCGGCGCGCGCCCGGTCCGTCGAGGGCACGTCCCGGCTGTGGTGGCTCACCGGGGCGGCGTTCTCCATCGGCGGGACCGGCGTCTGGGTCATGCACTTCGTCGCGATGCTGGGCTTCAAGGTCGCGGGCACGCCGATCCGCTACGACGTGTCCCTGACGATCGTGTCCGCGTTGATCGCGATCGTGGCCGTCGGCGGCGGGCTGGTGCTCGTCTCCTCGGGCGGCGGGCGGGCCGGTGCTCTGGTCCTCGGGGGCCTGCTCGCGGGGCTCGGCGTGGTGGGCATGCACTACCTCGGCATGGCGGCCATGAACATGTCGGCCCACGCGAGCTACGACCCGCTGATCGTCGTGGCCTCCGTGCTCGTCGCCGTGGTGGCGGCCATCGCGGCGCTCTGGTTCGCCGTCCGGGTGGATGGGGTCCGCGCCACCGTCGGTGCCGCCCTGCTCATGGGGATCGCGGTGAACGCCATGCACTACATCGGAATGTTCTCGCTGAGCGTCGAGCCCCTGGCGACCGGCGTCCTGCCGGGCGGGGCCGAGGCGGTCGACTTCCTGCTTCCCCTCCTGGTCGGGATCAGCCTGCTCACCATCGGCCTGCTGCTCGTGTTGTTCCTCTCGCCGTCGTCGCGCGAGCTTCGTGAGGAGGCGGAACTCGAGGCGCTGATCGCGGCCCGGCGGCGACGCAACTCCGACTGGCTGAGCTGATCTCCACGTTCTTCGCGGCATCGGTGCCGGCCGTTCCGCGCGGCACCGGTGCAAGGAGGGATCACTGAGGCAGAAGTTATTACAGTTCGCTGTATTGAAATAGTCCCCCGGGCATTACACGTCGGACCGCGGCGGGAGTTTCGGGGGGAATTTCCTCGCCTGCGCGGCGGATATGCTGAATCGTTACGCGTAATCAACCTCATGTGTTTCGCGGGGTCGGGACGTGGCCGCTCGGTCCTCCCGATGACCTTCTGCCGACGTTCTGGTCGGCGTTTGGTCGACACGGCCGGGCGGGCGGTGAGCCGTTCGGCCCGGCGTCCGGCATGTCCCCGAGCGTCGGGGAGTGCGGTCGGCTTGTCGCCGGCCACAACTCCACGGCGATTCTCCGTGTCGGCCCCAATTGTCGATTGATGACGGGTTCGCCGAGACTTGAGGGATCGCTGTCCTGACCAGGAACTTTGCGTCCTGTAACCCTCATAGGAGAGGCCGTGGCCGAGGCGCCGTCGATTACCGAGATCGAGACATACGGGGTCGAGCGCATCCCCGACGCCGACCGTACGGCCCGGCCGCTGGACCTGTTCCGGGTGGCGTTCGGCGGTGCGAACACCTTCGCCACATGCGTGCTGGGCGCGTTCCCCATCCTGTTCGGGCTGTCGTTCTGGCAGGGGGTCGCCGCGACGCTCCTCGGCCTCGTCGTGGGCGCGCTGCTCCTCGCGCCGCTCTCGGTCTTCGGACCGACGAACGGCACCAACAACGCGATCTCCTCCTCGGCACATCTCGGCGTGCACGGGCGGATCGTCGGCTCCTTCCTGTCCCTGCTCACCGCCATCGCGTTCTTCTCGATCTCGGTGTGGTCCTCCGGTGACGCGCTCGTCGGCGGCGCCGCCCGGCTGGCCGGGCTGCCGGAGAACGAGCTGAGCTACGCCGCCGCCTACGCCGTGTTCGCGGCGCTCATCCTCACGGTCTGCGTGTACGGCTTCCGCTTCATGCTCTTCGTCAACAAGATCGCGGTAGCGGCGGCCTCGGCGCTGTTCATCCTCGGCGTCTTCGCGTTCGCCGGCGACTTCGACCCGTCGTACCCGGGCACGTTCGCCTCGACGGCGGACCCGATGTTCTGGCCGTCCTTCATCGGCGCGGCCCTGATCGTGTTGTCGAACCCGGTCTCGTTCGGCGCGTTCCTGGGGGACTGGTCCCGGTACATCCCGGCCTCGACGCCGCGCAAGCGGGTGATGATCGCCGCGTTCTGCAGCCAGATCGCGACCGTGCTGCCCTTCTTCTTCGGGCTGACCACCGCGTCGATCATCGCCACGAAGGCGGCGCCGTACCTGGACCCGGCGGCTCCGAACTACGTGGGCGGGCTGCTCGCGATCGCGCCCACGTGGTACTTCCTTCCCGTCTGCCTCATCGCCCTGATCGGCGGCATGTCCACCGGGACCACCTCGCTGTACGGCACGGGCCTCGACTTCGCCAGCGTCTTCCCGAAGTTCACGCGAGTGCGGGCCACGGTCTTCATCGGCACGCTGTCCATCATCTTCATCTTCATCGGCCGGTTCGCCGCGAACCTGACGGCCAGCATCTCGACGTTCGCCACCCTCATCATCACGTGCACCGCGCCCTGGATGGTGATCATGATTCTGGGTTACGTCACCCGGCGCGGCTGGTACGACCCGGAGGCGCTGCAGGTCTTCAACCGGCGTCAGCGCGGCGGCCGCTACTGGTTCACCCACGGCTGGAACTGGCGCGGCATCTCCGCGTGGCTGGTCGCGGCGCTCACCGCCGTGCTGTTCACCAACATCCCCGGCCAGTTCGTCGGGCCGTTCGGCGAGATCGCGGGAGGCATCGACATCTCGCTGCCGCTCGGCCTCGCGCTCGCCGCGCTCCTCTATCTCGGCCTGCTGTCCGCCTTCCCCGAGCCGCGCGCGGTGTACGGCCCGGCCGGCCCGCGCCTGGTGCGCGCGGCCGAGACCCCGGTGCCGCCTATCGTGGACGCCGACAGGGTCCTCGCGGAGGCGTAGGCCGTGCCCGGCCCATCAGGCCCTGCCGCGACCCAGGGGGACAGTGTGATCATCGATCTGTCGGTGCCCATCGTGACCGGGATGCCGGTCTATCCCGGCGATCCGGAGGTGGAGATCGGGCCCGCGCTCACCGTTGCGGCCGAGGGGGTCAACGTCCTCGGCCTGCACCTCGGGTCGCAGTCGGGCACCCACGTGGACGCGCCGTTCCACGTCGACGACGCGCTCCCCACACTCGACGACCTGCCGCTCGACCGTTTCCTCGGCCCGGCGTCGATCGCCGACGCTCGCGGGCTTCCGCCCCGCTCGCCCGTCCCGATCGAGGTCGTGGCCCGCGCGCTCCGGCCGGGGACGATCCTGCTGATCGCCACGGGATGGGCGTCCCGCTGGGGGAGCGAGGACTACCACGCCCATCCGTATCTCACCGAGGAGACGGCGGAGCTGATCATCCGGTCGGGGGTCCGCACGGTCGGGATCGACGCGCTGAGCGTCGACCCGACGCCCGCGGAGGATTTTCCCGCCCACCGCGTGCTGTGCGGCGCGCACGCCGTCATCGCCGAGAATCTGCGCCACCTCGACCGGCTCGTGGACCACCAGGCGGCGGGCCACGAGATCGAGGTCTCGCTGCTTCCGCTGCGCCTGCCCGGCGCGGACGGCGCGCCCGTGCGCGCCGTGGCCCGGGTGGGACCGCACCACAACCGCACGAACCCACCCGTGTGATCCGCGCGTGTGACCTGTCGATAGTGAAAGGACCGACCAGAATGACCGAGCCTCGGGGGCCTGTCGACTCCTCCCGCGTTCCGCGTTTCGCCGGCCCGGCGACCTTCGCCCGGCTGCCCCGCCTGGACGAGGTGGGACGCGCCGACGTCGTGGTCGTGGGTGTGCCGTTCGACACCGGAGTCTCCTACCGTCCGGGCGCGCGGTTCGGCCCCTCGGCCGTCCGTGAGGCCAGCCGCCTGCTCCGGCCGTACCACCCGGGCCTGGACGTCTCGCCGTTCGCGACCCAGCAGGTCGCCGACGCCGGGGACATCGCGTGCAACCCGTTCAACATCAACGAGGCCGTGGAGACCATCGAGGAGGCCGCGTCCGGCCTGGCCGCGGACGGGACCCGGCTGGTCACGATCGGCGGCGACCACACCATCGCGCTGCCGCTGCTGCGCGCCGCCGCCCGGCTCCACGGGCCGGTCGCGCTGCTGCACTTCGACGCGCATCTGGACACCTGGGACACCTACTTCGGCGCCGAGTACACCCACGGCACGCCGTTCCGCCGCGCCGTGGAGGAGGGCATCCTCGACACCGAGGCGCTCAGCCACGTCGGCACCCGCGGTCCGCTGTACGCCAAGAAGGACCTCGACGACGACAGGCGGATGGGCTTCGGCGTGGTCACCAGCGCCGACGTCATGCGGCGCGGCGTGGACGAGGTGGTGGACGCTCTCCGTCAGCGCATCGGCGACCGGCCGCTCTATCTGTCGATCGACATCGACGTGCTCGACCCGGCGCACGCGCCCGGCACCGGGACCCCCGAGGCGGGTGGCCTGACCAGCCGTGAGCTGCTGGAGATCCTGCGCGGCCTCGCGGGAAGCAACCTGATCGGCGCGGACGTCGTCGAGGTCGCCCCCGCGTACGACCACGCCGAGATCACGTCGGTCGCGGCGTCCCA
The DNA here is from genome assembly GCF_040656155.1 of Microtetraspora glauca. Classification (NCBI taxonomy): domain Bacteria; kingdom Bacillati; phylum Actinomycetota; class Actinomycetes; order Streptosporangiales; family Streptosporangiaceae; genus Microtetraspora; species Microtetraspora glauca. The sequence goes on along the minus strand of NZ_JBFALK010000006.1, from coordinate 41,300 downwards.
CGTGGCGTACGACCTGGTCAGCCTGCTCGCTCTCAACGAGAAGCGGGCCTGAGGCGAAAGATCACCGAATATGCGGTGATCACGGCGGCTCCGCCCTAGCGGGTGCCCCAGGTGTACGTCTGCTTGTGGAGCTTGAGGTAGACGAACGTCTCGGTCGCCCGCACGGTGGGGATCGCCCTTATCTTTCCGAGGATCTCCAGCAGGTGGCTGTCGCCCTCGCAGACCACCTCGACCATGATGTCGACGGATCCGGCGGTCAACACGACGTAGTCGATCTCCTCTATGGAGGAGAGCTCCTGCGCCACGATGTCGAGGTCGCCCTCGCACTTTATGCCGATCATGGCCTGGCGGGGGAAGCCGAGTGTGAGCGGGTCGGTCACGGCCACGATCTGCATGACGCCGAGGTCGAGCAGGCGTTGCACGCGCTGCCGTACGGCCGCCTCGGACAACCCCACCGCCTTGCCGATGGCGGCGTACGGCTTGCGGCCGTCCATCTGGAGCTGCTCGACGATCTGCTTGGAGATGTCGTCGAGCACCACCGGACCGGATTTGCCGGTCGCGCGTACCTTGGGTGGAGTCGTCATCCCGGGGGAGTTCCTCTCTCGGAGGGGCTGCGTCAGGCCGTAACGCGCCTGTGTTACGAGGCGGTTCCTGACATGTTGCCTTCCTGTTGTTACATGTTGTCAGTTCCGGCGCTTGTGTCAAGCGATTTCGTAGCGGTTTGGTATCTTCACCACGAAATCCCTTGTTATGGCCAAGTTATTCTGTCAGAGTCGCGACAACCAGCACACCTCCAGGAGGTCATAGGTGACCACCCGTCTGCAGAACTTCGTCAATGGGAAGTTCGTCGACGCCGTGAGCGGCCGTTTCTCCGATGTGATCGATCCCACAACGGGTGAGGTCTACGCGCAGGCCCCGATCTCGGGCCAGGAGGACGTCGACGCGGCCTACGCCGCCGCGACCGCCGCTTTCGAGACCTGGGGTCAGACCACGCCCGCGGAGCGCTCCGCCCTGCTGCTGAAGATCGCCGACGCGATCGAGGCGCGGGCCGACGAGATCAACGAGGCCGAGTGCCGCAACACCGGCAAGCCGCGCGCCCGGATGGCGGAAGACGAGACGCCCGTCGCGGCGGACCACTTCCGCTTCTTCGCCGGTGCCGCCCGGACGCTGGAGGGCCCCACCGCCGGTGAGTTCCTCGCCGACCACACCTCAATGATCCGGCATGAGCCGATCGGTGTCATCGGTCAGGTCACCCCGTGGAACTATCCCATGATGATGGCGGTCTGGAAGATCGCACCGGCGCTGGCCGCCGGGAACACCATCGTCCTTAAGCCGTCGGACACCACTCCGGTCTCCACGGTGAAGCTCGCCGAGATCATCGGTGACGTCCTCCCCGCCGGCGTCTTCAACGTCGTCACCGGCGACCGGGAGACGGGCGGCCTCGTGGTGAGCCACCCCGACGCGTCGATGGTCGCGATCACCGGCTCCGTCGGCGCGGGCATGGCGGTCGCCAGGTCGGCGGCCGAGGACCTCAAGCGTGTCCACCTGGAGCTCGGTGGCAAGGCCCCGGTCGTGGTGTTCGAGGACGTCAAGGACATCAAGGCCGTCGCGGAGGCGATCGCGGGAGCCGGTCTCTACAACGCCGGCCAGGACTGCACCGCCGCCTGCCGTGTGCTGGTGCAGGAGAGCATCCACGACGAGTTCGCCGCCGCGCTGGCCGAGGCCGCGGCCGCCACGCGGATGGGCGGTCTCGACGACGAGGAGGCCTACTTCGGCCCCCTCAACAACGCGAACCAGCTCGAGCGCGTCTCGTCGTTCTTCGAGCGGCTGCCCGAGCACGCCACCGTGCTGACCGGCGGCCACCGCGTCGGCGAGAAGGGCTACTTCTTCGCGCCGACCGTCGTGGACGGCCTCCAGCAGGACGACGAGATGGTGCAGAACGAGGTCTTCGGCCCCGTCATGACCGTCCAGACGTTCAGCGACGAGGCGGACGCCCTGGCCAAGGCCAACGGCGTCAAGTACGGCCTGTCGGGTTCGGTGTGGACCACCGACCACGGCCGCGCGATGCGGATGTCCAAGCGCCTCGACTTCGGCGTGGTCTGGGTCAACACCCACATCCCGTTCGTGTCGGAGATGCCGCACGGCGGCTTCAAGCACTCGGGCTACGGCAAGGACCTTTCGGTCTTCGGACTGCACGACTACACGCGCGTCAAGCACGTGATGCACTACATCGGCGAATAGGTCGGTCGGCACAGCCGTACGGCCTCCTGAAAGAGGGATATGCCTGGAATGACAGAGATCCAGGCGGGTACGGGGGCAGCCGGTGTGGCTGCCCCCGACCAGGTGCCCGCCATCGAACTCGACGAGGTCGTCAAGGAGTACGTCTCACACGGTGAGGTCGTACAGGCCGTCAAGGGCGTCAGCCTGGCCATCGGCGAAGGCGAGTTCTTCTCCCTTCTCGGCCCGTCAGGGTGCGGCAAGACCACCTCGATGCGCATGATCGCGGGCTTCGAGGAGCCCACCCGCGGCGTGGTCCGGCTCCACGGGCAGGACGTCACGAACGTCCCCCCGAACAAGCGCGACATCAACATGGTGTTCCAGTCCTACGCGCTCTTCCCCCACATGAACGTGTGGGACAACGTGGCGTTCGGGCTCAAGCGCAAGAAGATCCCCGACGGTGAGATCAGGCAGCGCGTCGGTGAGATGCTCGAGATCGTCGACCTGGTCGGCCGGGAGAAGCGGCGCCCCCGCGAGATGTCCGGCGGCCAGCAGCAGCGCGTCGCCCTCGCCCGCGCCCTGGTCAACCGGCCGCGCGCGCTCCTGCTGGACGAACCCCTCGGAGCGCTCGACCTCAAGCTCCGCCAGCACATGCAGATCGAGCTCAAGCGCATCCAGCGTGAGGTCGGCATCACGTTCGTCTACGTGACGCACGACCAGAGCGAGGCGCTCACGATGAGCGACCGCATCGCCGTCATGAACGACGGTCTCGTGGAACAACTCGCCGGCCCCCGGGAGATCTACGAGCGACCCGCGACCAAGTTCGTCGCGGGATTCATCGGGACGTCCAACCTGCTCGGCGGTGTCGTGCGTGCGGTGAACGGTGCCTCCGCCGTGCTCGCACTCGGGCCCTCCGACCGTGTCGTCGTGCCGGTCCAGGGCGCCGTCGCCGAGGGGGACACGGTCGAACTGACCGTGCGTCCGGAGAAGATCACCATCTCGACCGAGCAGCCCGGCGGTGACCTTAGCATGGTGGAGGGAACGGTCTCCGAGGTGGTCTACCTCGGCACCTACAACAGTTACGCGGTCGCCCTCGCCGGCGGCGCGGAGATCACCGTCTTCCAGCAGAACGCGCACGACAGCACCACCACGGCTGAGCGAGGCGACACGGTCTGGCTGTCCTGGCAGCCGCAGCACTCCTACGCGCTGCAGTAACACTCTCGAAACGGGAGCACGAACCCCATGAGTAACCCCTCAATGCAGGACCCCTCGTTCCTCCGTGGTCTGACCCAGCCCCGTCTCGGCCGCCGCGACGCCTTTCGCGTGGCCGGGCTCTCCGCGGCCGGGCTCGCTCTCGCCGCCTGCGGGGTGAAGGGGAAGGGCGTGGCCCGGCCGACGACCTCCGCGCAGGCACAGTCCGAGGTGGAGAAGTACTGGGCGGACAAGGTCAAGAACGGCCACGTCGACTTCGCCAACTGGCCGCTCTACATGGACCCCAAGCAGCCGGAGCTGAAGAAGTTCACCAAGCAGACCGGGATCACGGTGACCTACAAGGAGGTCATCCAGGAGACCCCGAGCTGGTTCGCCAAGATCCAGCCGCAGCTCGCGGCGGGGCAGTCCATCGACTACGACCTGATGGTGGTCACCAACAGCATCCAGCTCACCCAGCTGATCAAGCTGGGCTACCTGGTCCCGCTCGACCACTCCAAGATGCCGAACTTCACCAAGAACGTCGGCGAGCGCTACAAGAACGAGGCCTTCGACCCGGGCAACGTCTACACCGTCCCGTGGGCCTCCGGCATGACGGGCATCGCCTACAACCCTAAGTACATCGACACGCCGCCCACGAGCTACGCGGCGCTGTGGGACCCCAAGTACAAGGGCAAGGTCGGCATGATGTCGGACTCCCAGGAGATCGCCAACTTCGCGATGTTCCTGCTCGGCATCGACCCGGAGAAGTCGACCCCGGCCGACTGGGACAAGGCGGCGGCCAAGCTCAGAGAGCAGCGCGACTCCGGAATCGTCCGGAAATATTACGATCAGTCGTACATTGATCCGCTGGCCAAGGGCGACATCTGGCTCTGCCAGGCATGGTCGGGCGACGTCTTCCAGAAGAACCTCTCCGACGGCACGGACCTGAAGTTCGTGATCCCCGAGGAGGGCGCCACCATCTGGACCGACAACTTCATGATCCCGAAGACGGCCGCCAACCCGGTCGACGCGATCACGCTGATCGACTTCTTCTACGAGCCGGTCAACGCGGCCAGCCTGGCGGAGTACATCAACTACGTCCCGCCGGTCCCCACGGCCAAGGAGTTCATCCTCGCCGACGCGGCCAAGGCCTCCGGTGACGACAAGAAGACGCTCGAAATGATCGCCGAGAGCCCGCTGGTCTTCCCGAGCCCCGAGGTGTACAGCAAGCTGCGCACCTACCGGACGCTCGCGGACGCCACCGAGCAGAAGCAGTTCGAGAGCACCTTCCAGCCGATCACCACGTCATGAACGAGCGAAGCGAGAGAATCGATATGCACTGCGCCTCCTGCTCGTGCGGCTCCGAGCCGCTAGGCGAGGAGGCGTCATGAGCAGGGTGAGGGCGGCGCTGACGCCGTACGCGCTCATCTTCCCCGGCGGTGTCTGGCTCGCGATCTTCTTCGTGGTTCCGACGGTCGTCATGCTGTCGTTGTCGCTCCAGTCCGGCAACGTCGCCGACGGGTTCGTCTTCACCTGGAACTGGCAGTCGTACGTCGACGGGCTGACGAACTACCACGACCAGATCATCCGCTCGCTGGTCTACGGCCTGGCCGCGACCGTGATCCAGATCATCATCGGCTTCCCCGTGGCGTACTGGATCGCGTTCAAGGGCGGCAGGCACAAGTCGATCTACCTGTTCCTCCTGCTGCTGCCGTTCCTCGTGTCGTTCGTGCTGCGGACGATCTCGTGGCAGTTCCTCCTTTCGGACAACGGCATGCTGCTCGGCCCGCTGAAGAACATCGGGTTGCTGCCGGACGACTTCCGCATCCTGGCCACGCCGTACGCCGTGATCGGCGGACTCGCGTACAACTTCCTGCCGTTCATGGTGCTGCCGATGTACGTGGCGCTGGAGCGCATCGACCCGCGGGTGCTGGAAGCGGCCAACGACCTGTACGCCGGCAAGTTCCAGACGTTCCTCCGCGTGGTGCTGCCGCTGTCACTGCCCGGCGTGTTCGCCGGGGTGCTGATGACGTTCGTGCCGGCCAGTTCGGACTACGTCAACGCGTCCGTGCTGGGCGGCACGAGCACCACGATGATCGGCAACGTCATCCAGAACCAGTACCTCGTCACCCAGGACTATCCGACGGCGTCGGCGTTGTCCTTCACGCTGATGGCGCTGCTGCTGCTCGGCATCTTCGCCTACGCGAAGGCCCTCGGCACGGAGGACGTGCTGGAGGTGGCGGCGCGATGAAGATCTTCCGTGGCCGCGGGCTGCAGATCTACACCTGGCTCGTCATCGCCTGGCTGGTCGTCCCGATCGCGGTGATGGTCCTCTTCGGGTTCAACGACACCAAGGGCCGGTACAACACCGCGTTCCAGGGCTTCACCCTCAAGTGGTACGGCAAGCTCTTCGAGATCGGCGACCTCACCGAGGCGCTGGTGAACTCGCTGCTCATCGCCGTGCTGACGATGGTGATCGCGGGTGTGCTCGGATCGCTCATCGGTCTGGCGCTCGGCCGCTACCGCTTCCGCGGGGCCGGCGCGATGAACGTCATGATGTTCGCGGCCATCTCCTGCGCCGAGATCGTGATGGGCGCGTCCCTGCTCTCGCTGTTCGTCACCCTCGCCGTCCCACTCGGCTTCTGGACGATCGTGATCTCCCATGTGATGTTCTCGATCTCGTTCGTGGCCATCACGGTCCGGGCGCGCGTGATGACGCTGGACGCCTCGCTGGAGGAGGCGGCCAGGGACCTCGGCGCGGGCACCTGGACGACGTTCCGGCTGGTGACGCTGCCGATGATCTTCCCGGGTGTGATGGCCGGGTCGATGCTGGCGTTCGCGCTGTCCATCGACGACTTCGTCATCACCAACTTCAACTCGGGCGGCACGGTGACGTTCCCGCTGTGGATCTGGGGCGCGACCCGCGTGGGCATCCCGCCCCAGGTCAACGTGATGGGCACGCTGATCTTCGCGGTCGGCCTGCTGATCGCCGTGGGCAACGCGGTCGTCGCACGCCGCCGCCGATAGCCCGACCGGAGCCCCCTCGCCGCGCGGCGAGGGGGTTCCGCCGCATCCGCACTCAGGGAGAGGTGAGATCAGAGCGAGGGGGAACCCGCGCGCGATCGGCCGTACACGGGATCGCGCAACCAATCAACTGAACAAAACGTAGGGAAGTGGAATTGTGGATCCGCTGAAGGCTCTTGCTGACGCGGAGCGCACGCCGTACTGGCTGGACCAGTCAGGGGCACCGGAGCCGTCGCCGCGGCTCACCAATGACATCACCGCCGACCTGGCCGTCGTCGGAGGTGGATTCTCCGGTCTGTGGACCGCGCTGATGGCCAAAGAGAGAGACCCGTCGCGGGACGTCGTCCTGCTGGAGGGCAAGAGCGTCGGCTGGGCCGCCTCCGGGCGCAACGGAGGATTCTGCGCCGCCAGCATCACCCACGGGCTCGCCAACGGTATGGAGCGCTGGCCCGAGGAGATCGCCACTCTGGAACGCCTCGGGCGGGAGAACCTCGACGAGATCGAGGCGTCCGTCGACCGGTACGACATCCGCTGCTCGTTCGAGCGGACCGGCGAACTGAACGTCGCCACCGAGGAGTGGCAGCTCGACGGGCTGCGCTCGGCCGAGCGGGCCGCCGGGGAACTGGGGACGGACGTCCGCTACCTCGACCGGGACGAGGTGCGGGCCGAGGTGAACTCCCCGACATACCTGGGCGCGATGTGGCAGCGGGACTCCGTCGCCATGGTCGATCCGGCCCGACTGGCCTGGGGCCTTCGGGACGCCTGCCTCCGGATGGGGGTGCGGATCTTCGAGCACACCCCGGCCCGGTCCATCACCGACGGCGGGGAGCGGCTGGAGATCGTCACCCCGCACGGCACCGTCAGGGCCCGCAACGTCGCCCTCGGCACGGGCGTCTTCGCGCCGCTGCTCCGGCGCCTGCGGCACTTCCTCGTCCCGGTGTACGACTACGTCCTGATGACGGAGCCGCTGCCGGACCGGAAGCTCGCCGAGATCGGCTGGCGCAACCGGCAGGGCATCGGCGACTCCGCCAACCAGTTCCACTACTACCGGCTGACCGACGACAACCGGATCCTGTGGGGCGGCTACGACGCCGTCTATCACAACGGCGGTCTGATCAAACCGGGATACGACCAGCGGGACGCCACCTTCGAGAAGCTGGCGCGGCATTTCTTCACCACGTTCCCGCAGCTCGACGGCATCCGCTTCACCCACAGGTGGGGCGGGGTGATCGACACCTGCAGCCGGTTCACCGCCTTCTACGGCACCGCGTACGGCTCCCGCCTCGCGTACGCGGCGGGGTACACCGGCCTGGGGGTCGGCGCCACCAGGTTCGGGGCGAACGTCATGCTGGACCTGCTCGGCGGCGAGAGCACCGAGCGGACCCGGCTGCGCATGGTACGGACCAAGCCGGTGCCGTTCCCGCCGGAACCGGCGCGGTCGGGGGTCATCCAGCTCACCCGCTGGTCGATGGCGCGGGCCGACGCCCACCAGGGGCGGCGCAACCTCTGGCTGCGCACGCTCGACGCCATGGGACTCGGCTTCGATTCCTGACGGCGTGACCGGCGCTCCCCCGCCAGGGGGAGCGCCGGCTCGCTACAGACCGAGGGTCGAGCGGAGCACGTCGAGGACCGCGGCGTCCTCGATGGTGGAGGGCACCGGCTCGTCGGCGCCCTCGGCGATGCCCCGCATGGTCTTGCGGAGGATCTTGCCGGATCTGGTCTTGGGCAGCCCGGCGACGACGTCCACCCGCTTCAGCGCGGCGACCGCGCCGACCTGCTCGCGGACCAGCGCGACCAGCTCGGCGCACAGCGTGTCGTGATCGGTCGTGACGCCGTTCTTGAGCACCACGAAGCCGCGGGGGACCTGGCCCTTGAGCTGGTCGGTGACGCCGATCACCGCGCATTCGGCCACGGCCGGATGGGTGGCGAGCGCGGCCTCCATGGCCCCCGCCGACAGCCGGTGCCCGGCGACGTTGATGACGTCGTCCGTACGGCCCATGACGAACAGGTAGCCGTCCTCGTCGAGATAGCCGCCGTCACCGGTCAGGTAGTAACCGGGGAACGCGGACAGGTACGACGCGATGTACCGCTCGTCGTCCGCCCATAGCGTGGGCAGGGTGCCCGGCGGGAGCGGCAGCCGTACGCAGATCGCGCCCTCCTCGCCGGAACCGCACGGCTCTCCGAGCGGGGTGAGGACGCGCACGTCGTATCCGGGGACGGGCACCGTCGGCGACCCCGGCTTGACCGGCATGGGATCCAGCCCGCGCAGGTTGGAGGCGATGGCCCAGCCCGTCTCGGTCTGCCACCAGTGGTCGATCACCGGAATGCCGAGCTTCTCCGCGGCCCAGTGATAGGTGTCGGGATCCAGCCGCTCCCCGGCCAGGAACAGGGCGCGCAACGACGACATGTCGTACTTCTCGAGCAGGACCGCGGACGGGTCGTCCCGCCTGATCGCCCGGATCGCGGTCGGCGCCGTGAACAACGTGTTCACCCCGTGCTCGGAGACCACCCGCCAGAACGCCCCGGCGTCGGGGGTGCCCACCGGCTTGCCCTCGTACAGCACGGTCGTCGCGCCGAGCAGCAGCGGGCCGTACACGATGTAGGAGTGCCCGACGACCCAGCCGACGTCGGAGGCCGCCCAGAACACCTCGCCGGGACGCGTGTCGTAGACGTTGCGCATGCTCCACAGGAGCGCGACGGCGTGCCCGCCGTTGTCCCGCACGACGCCCTTCGGCTTCCCGGTCGTGCCGCTGGTGTAGAGGATGTACAGCGGGTCGGTGGCCGCGACCGGCGCGCACGCGGCGGGCTCGGCCGACGCCATCGCCGCGTCCCAGTCCAGGTCGCGTCCCTCGTGCAGTTCGGCGCGTTCCTGCTCGCGCTGCAGGATCACGCACCTGTCCGGCGTGTGCCCGGAGAGCTCCAGCGCCGCGTCCAGCATCGGCTTGTACGGAACGATCCGGTTCGGCTCGATGCCGCACGACGCGGAGACGACGACCTTGGGCCGCGCGTCGTCCAGCCGAAGGGCCAGCTCCTTGGGCGCGAAGCCGCCGAAGACCACGGAGTGGACGGCTCCGAGGCGGGCACAGGCGAGCATCGCCACCACCGCCTCCGGCACCATCGGCATGTAGATCACGACCCGGTCGCCCTTGGAGACGCCGGAGTCGCGGAGTACCCCCGCGAACCGCGCCACCTGGTCGAGCAGCTCCGCGTAGGTGTAGCCGCGGCAGATGCCCGTCATCGGGCTGTCGTAGACGAGGGCGAGACGGTCGCCGTGGCCGGCTTCGACGTGCCGGTCGAGGGCGTTGTAGCAGGTGTTCAGCTCCCCGCCGGGGAACCACTGGTAGAAGGGCGGGCGAGCGGAGTCGAGGGCGCGTTCGGGCTCGCGGTACCACGTGACGGCGGCCGCCGCCTCTCTCCAGAAGCTCTCGGGATCCTCGACACTGCGCGCATGGACGTCGGCGTACGGCATAGCGCCATTTTCGCCCCGGCCGCGTTCAGCGGTCGAGCCCCGTGAGCCAACGCAGCGGGTTGCGGTGAGTGATCAGTGCGAGAGTGTCCTCGCCCGTCCCCGCGGCTCGCAGCGCGGGAAGGAGCTCCTCGAACAGCCGGCCGTACCCGTGCCCGCCGTAGGCCCGGACGTCCCCCTGCCGGGAGACGCCGCTGCTGAGCAGGATCCGCGCGGCGTGGCCCGCTTCGACGAGGGCCAGCGCGTGCTCGGCGTCGGTCACGGCGACGTACGCCCCCGACTCGGCGATCTTCCGCTGGACGAGGGGATCGGCGGCGCGCGCGCTCAGCCTGCCAGGGGGAACGCCCTCGGCCAGCAGCCTCTCCAGGATGTCGAGGCCCTCGGCGGCCACCGGCAGTTCGGTGCGCGTGGACGCCCGGGCGGCGGCGGTGATCGCGCGCGCCTCGGCCGGGGTGGGGGTCTCACCCCACGCCGCCGCGACGATGATCCCGGGGCGCGCTGCCGTGCCGTCGAGGCCGGTGCCGATCTCCCTGAGCAGGTCGGCGGTGAGATCGTCCACGCCGTACCGGCGGATCAGCTCCCCACTGAACGGCTCGGCGGCGAACCCGGTCGCGGCGACCACGGCGACCCTGGCCGCGGTCGCGACGCGCGCCAGCGCGGTGACGTCGCGGCCCATGCCGAGGCAGGTGTGCTCGACGACCAGGGCGAGCGCCTGTTCCCGGCCGAGATCCGTCAGCTCCGAGGTGACGTGCGCCTCCTCGTCCAGCCACCGGTACGGGTCGGACTCGCCGCCCGTTCCCCAGCGCGTGTCGGTGCGCAGGTGCTCACCGGGGAGGACGGGCCCCTCGATCAGTGAGACGGGCAGGGCGCCCGTGACGGTCTGGACACGGGGGAAGTACGCCTCGGACATGCGGGGACACTAGCGGATGTTTCCCCTGGCGAGCGACCTGGAGGGGGTGGACCGCCTGATCGCGGACGGGCGGGCTCGCGTGGCTCCCGCCGCCATGGTGAGCACCAGCACGACCTCGGAGATCACCAGGAACCGCTCGACGAGGCCGTAGAACGCGGCGCCGCCGGTCAGCGTGGCGATCGGGGAGCCGGGATGGTTCAGCAGGAACACGACCAGGGTGAGCACGGAGACCATGCTGACCGCGGTGAGCACGCGGCCGATGTTCCTCCAGCCGGGCAGCACCCTCGTCTGCCTGGCCAGGATCCATCCCGCGCACGGCAGGCCGGTGAACACCAGCGCCGTGGACCAGCGGTGGATCTCGCCGGTGGCCGAGCTGACGCCCATCGAGGGATCGGTCGGGAACAGCGCGGTCAGCGCCAGCGCCACCGTGATGCCCGCGAGCAGCACCCGCGCCGCCGCGCTCCGTGCCGGCTCCACCTTGGCCAGCACGTACGTCACGCCGGCCGTGCCCGCCCCCAGCGACAGGACGCCGAGCGCGAACAGGGGACCCGCGCCGTCCACCCAGGCGTAGTCGCTGATCACGGCGTTCATCGGGTCGACGGTGCCGGGGAAGGCGACATGCAGCCAGATCATGACGCTGAGAGTGAGGATCGGGCCCGCGACCGCGATCCGCCTGCCCGTTCCGGTCACGCTTTCACACTCCTCGTGGCGAGTTCCGCGTAGATCTCCTCGAATCGGGCGAGCGACCGCCGATGGTCGTGGGGAGCGGCCAGGGCGAGGCTCGCCCGTCCCATGGCGGCCCGCAGCCCCGGGTCCGTCAGGATCGCCGTCAGGTGCCGGGCCATGGCCCGCACGTCGCCCGGCGCGTACAGGCGGCCGTTGCCGTCCACGAGATGCGGCAGCGCCATCGCGTCCGCGGCGACGACCGGGAGGCCGCTCGCCATCGCCTCCAGGGTGGCGATGCTCTGCAGTTCCGCGGTCCCCGGCATGGCGAAGACGTCGGCCGCCGCGTAGACCAGAGGCAGATCGGCGTCGGCAACGAACCCGAGGAAGCGCACCCGCTCGCCGACCCCGGTCCTGGCCGCGAGCCGCTCCAGGGCGGCCCTCCGCCCACCGGTCCCGGCCAGTACGACCTGCGCGTCCACCCGGTTCAGCACCTGCGACAGGGCGAGGACCAGGTCGTCCAGGCACTTCTCCTCGTCCAGGCGGCCGACGAAGAGGATGGTCGGCAGGTCGGGCAGCCCGAACCGCTCGAACGCCCGGCTCCGGTCCCACGGCCGGGGCTGGAACCGGTGCAGGTCGATGCCGCAGGAGACGGCCTCCACCTCACCGGTGAACCCCTTGGCCGAGAGCAGCCCGGCGGCGATCCGGGTGGGCGTGGTGACGCGGTCGGCGCGGGAGAACACCCGCGTGAAGTCCCGCCAGGCCATCCGGCCCACCCGGTCCCGCAGCCCGGCGGGGACGTGCGCGAACTGGAAGAGGTTGTCCGGCATGAAGTGGTTGGTCGCGACCACCGGGAGCCCGGCGCGCCGGGCCGCGCCGACGGCGGCCCGTCCCACGACGAAGTGTCCCTGGATGTGCACCACGTCGGGCCGTACCCGCTCGATCAGCCGCGACATCGTACGGCCGAGCCCGGCGGGGACGCTGACCCGCATCGTGGGGTGGACGAGGAGGGGAGCCGACCGCAGCCGGTGAACGGTCACCCCGTCGGCGGAGTCGCCGCGCGGCGGTCCCGTGTCGGAGGCGCAGACCACATGGACGTCGTCCCCCCTCTCGGCCAGCCCGGCCGCGAGCCGGTGGGTGAAGTACGCGGCGCCGTTCACGTCCGGCGGGTAGGTGTCCGTCGCGATCAGCACGCGGCGTCCCGGTCCGGCGGGGGAGGCCGGGCCGGCGTTCTCCGTGTTCGGCGAGTTCAGGATGTGCACGGCGGTCATGGGGTTCTCCGATGGGTGCGGTGGTCAGGAGGGGGTGGCCGCCCGGGAGAGCGGTGTGGTGCGGGCCAGCGCGACGGTCCCCGCCCCGGCCAGTACGGCGGCCGCCACGGCGGCCAGGGTGTTGACGGGAAGCGGTTCACCGAGGAGGAGCACGCCGAAGGTCACGGCCGTGAGCGGGTCGGTCACCTGCAGCGCGGCGAAGGCCACGGGGAAGTGCCCGCCCGCCTCCGGGTCACGGGAGGGCGTCGCGTACGCGCGCTGGAGCAGCATCAACGCGGCCAGGGCGGGCAGCGGAAGCGCAGCGAGCAGCCACGGGTCCCATCCGCTCCCGTGGACCACGACCCGGTCGACCAGGACCCGGGTGATCGTCGCGGTCGCGCCGTACATGACGCCCGCGCCGACCGCCAGCAACGCGGTGCCCAGCGCGGGAGCGGCACGACGGGCGACGGCGAAGCAGGTCAGCGCGGCGAGGGCGGCCCCGGCGAGCATGGCGGCCCCGCCCGGCCCGGTGAGCGTCGGGGCACCGGTGGGGGCGGGGACCAGCAGGACCAGGCCGATCAGACCGGCGGCCACCACGGACGCGGCGACGAGTTCGGCGCGCGCCGGCCTGCGGCCGTGCAGCGCGGCGGCGATCGGCAGCGCGAACAGGAGGCTGGCCACGCCCATCGGCTGCACCACGGTCAGCGGTCCCAGGCTCAGCGCGACGATGTGCAGCGCGCCGCCGGTCAGGACCGACACGCCGCCGAGCAGCCAGCGCGGCCTGCGGAGGAGGAAGCGGAGGCGGGATTCTCCGGCGCGGGCCGCCTCGAACTGCTGCAGCGCCGCGCCCAATGCGAAGAACAGGGAGCCCAGCAACGCGACGGCCGCCGCCAGCACGATCATGGGCTACTCCTCTCGCTTGTATGACGACACGGGGACATGGCCGGAACACCTCGCGTGGGCGGCCGGAAAGGGAACGTGGGACCAATCCCGAGCGTGCTCCACGCCGCCGGGGCGCGGCCATCGGGGATCACCCTGAAATGGGCGTGGATTCCCTGGTGTCGGTCTCGGGGATGTCCCCCCGTCGGTTCCCCCGGCGGTTCCCGCGTTGTCGGACGTGGCGGACGATCTCCGTCATGACCGTGACCGTCAGGGCGATGCCCAGCCCCAGCAGCAGGCCCCTGAAGGGGTCCCGCTCGAACGCCATGCCGCCGACGAGGCCCACCATGGTCGAGTAGACGGCCCACGAGATCGCCGCGACCGCGTCGAACAGCGAGAACGCGCGCATGGGGAACCGGACCGCGCCCATCGTGATCGTGGCCGCCGTACGGCCTCCGGGGATGTAGCGGGCGACCACGAGCAGCAGCCCGCCGCGTGCGGCGAGAGCGCGTTCCGCCCAGCCGAAGGCCGCCCGCTTCCTGCCACCGGGCTTCAACCGCCGCAGGAGCCGCGTGCCCGCGGTACGTCCGATGAGGTAGGAGACGTGGTCTCCGGCGAACGCCCCGGCCGCGGCGACGACGATGACCGGGATCGGGTCGGGCGCGCCCGACGCCGCGTACACGCCGGCCGTGATGACCGCGGTCTCGCTCGGTACGGCGGGGAAGAACCCGTCGAGTGCCGCGAGGGCGAATATCGCCAGATACACCCACGGCGAGGTCATGGCCTGGTGCAGGCCGTCGAGGATCGCGTCTGTCATGGGCTCGACGCTAGGAGCGGGGACGGGCGGGCCGCCGCGCACGATCGGCACCGGTCACCCCTGACCTTCGTCAGGGGGCGACCTGCTCCTTCAGGCGGAGGCGGGCACCCGGCCCGGCTTGTAGCGTCTCGGGTGTGTTGTGGAAGGCGCGGGTGATCAGCGCGGAACGCCGCTTCCCGTCCGGGCGCCGCGGCCGTGCCCCGGCGCGGGTGTGCGCGGCGGTGGGACGGTTGTCGCGGCGGGCGGACCGGCGGCAGACGCGGCTCGACCTGCTGCTCTGGGTGGTGCTCTGCCTGCCCATGGTCGCGGCTCCCGGCGACCCCTATGACTGGGAGCCGCTCACCGGGCACCGCCTGGCCGGCGTGATCGTCGCCGGTACGGCGGTGCTCGCCCTCGCCGTGCTGGTGAGCCGGGCCGCCCCGCTCGCCTCCATGCTGGTCGTGCTCGTCATGGGCCCGTGGGCCACGACCGACGCGCTGGCGACCGTCTCGCTGTGGCCGTTGAACACCACGGTCAAGGTCGGCCCGGTGAACGGCTTTTCCCTGGCGATCGTCGTGTTCAGCTATCTGGCGGGCCGCAGGATGGCCGGTTCCCGGATGGCGTCGCGGCTGTTCGCGGGGATCCTCGGCGCCTGCGTCCTGCTCGCGCTCGTCTCGACGTGCGGCCCCCAGCCGACCGACGACCACGTGTGGCAGGTGTGGGTCCCCATCCTGACCGGAGTGCTGCTCACCAGCGTGCTGCCCTGGGCCGTCGGCCACCACCTGCGGCAGCGGGTGGAACGGCGGGACCGTGAGCGGCGGATGACCGCGGAGAGGGCACGGCTGCGGGAACGAGCCCGCATCGCGCAGGACATGCACGACTCCCTCGGTCACGAACTCGCCCTCATCGCGCTCCGGGCCGGCGCGCTGGAGATGTCCGCCGACCTCGACGACCGCAGCCGCGCCGCGGCGGCCGAGCTGAGGAAGGCGGCCGGAGCCACCACCGAGCGGCTCCGCGGCGTCATCGGCCTGCTCCGCGACGACGCGGAGACGGCGCCGCTGGCACCGGCGGACGAGAACGTCGCCGCGCTCATCGACCGGGCCGCGGCGTCGGGCATGACGATCGAGCTGCGAGGGGACGCGCACGACCCCTCCTGGGCGGAACCCCCGGCCCGCGACCCGTCCCCTGATCCGGCCGGTGACGTGACTCATGGGACGGCGGGTGACATGACTCATGATCCGGCCGGTGATGAGACCGGCGATTCGGCCCGTGGCCCGGCGTATGACGCGGCCGGTGACGTGGCTCGCCGGGCGGCTCGTCGCGCGGTCCACCGGGTGGTCCAGGAGGCCCTCACCAACGCCGCCAAGCACGCCCCCGGCGCCCCGGTGACGGTCACGCTGGGTCGTACGGACCGGGAGCTGACCGTGTCCGTGACCAATCCCGCGCCGGGAACGCCCGCGGGGGAGGGCAGCGGGCTGATCGGGCTGGCCGAGCGGGTCGATCTGGCCGGAGGCGTGTTCGCCGCGGGCGCGCGGGGCGGCCGGTTCGAGGTGACCGCCCGCGTGCCGCTCCGGTCCGGCCCCGCGCTCCGGTCGGGGCCGTCACCGTTCGCGCCGTCGCAGTTCACCGCGTCACGGTTCACCGCGTCACGGTTCACCGCGTCACGGTTCACGGCGGCAGAGCCGGGACCGCCGTCTGACGCGTCCGCGCCGGAAGCGCACGCCCAGGGAGGACCGGTTTGATCAAGGTACTGCTGGCCGACGACGAGGCCATGATCCGGGCGGGAGTACGGGCCATCCTGGCCACCGACCCCGGCATCGAGGTGGTGGCCGAGGCCGCGGACGGGCGGGAGGCGGTCGAACTGACCCGCGCCCACCGGCCGCACGTCGCGCTGCTCGACATCAGGATGCCCCGGCTCGACGGCATCGCCGCCACCGCCGAGATCCGCAGGGTCGCCCCGGACACCGGGGTGGTGATCCTGACGACCTTCGGCGAGGACGACTACATCGCCCGCGCGATCGGCGGAGGCGCCGGTGGATTCCTGCTCAAGTCGGGTGATCCGAGAGAGCTGGTCGCCGGGGTGCACGCGGTCGCCGGGGGAGGGGCCTACCTCTCGCCGCCCGTGGCGTACCGGGTGATCATCGAGCTCGGCGGCGGCCGGATGACCCGCGGGGCGGATGCCCGGAGCCGGATCACGCGGCTCACCCCACGAGAACGTGAGGTGCTCGCGCTGCTCGGCGCCGGGCTGTCCAACGCCCAGATCGGCGCGCGCCTCCACCTGGTGGAGGGCACGGTGAAGGCGTACGTCAGCGAGATCCTCGCGCGCCTGGAGGTGCGCAACCGGGTCCAGGCCGCGATCGTCTCGTACGAGGCAGGTCTGGTGCGGGAGAGCTGACGCCCCTCGGGGAGGGGTCAGCTCATCGTCTTGCCGCCGTTGACCGCGAGGCGCTGCCCGGTGACGAATCGGGCGCCGGGTGACGCGAGGAAGGCCACGGCCTCGGCGACGTCGGCGGGCACGCCCATGTGGCCGGTGGCCACGCCGTTCAGATAGCCGTCGTAGTCCTCGGCGGGGATGTCGGCGTGCCGCTCCACCGGGATCCATCCCGGCTCCACCGTGTTCACGGTGATCCCGTACGGGCCGAGCTCGCGCGCCCAGGAGCGGGTCAGGCCGTGCAGCGCGGCCTTCGCGGACACGTAGTGGCCGAACTCGGGGTTACCGAGATCGGTGACCTCGCTGCCGATGTTGACGATCCGCCCCGCCCCGGACTCCCGCATGCCGGGCAGTACGGCCTGCAGGATGAGCAGCGGTGCCTTGACGAAGAACCGCAGCTGGTCGAGATGGTCGTCCCAGGTCTGCTTCTCCACGGGCATCATCGGCTGCGGGCCGGTCGCGTTGTTCACCACGGCGTCCACCCGGCCGATCTCCGCGACGCCCTGGTGTACGGACTCCTCGGTGGTCACGTCGAAGCGGGCGAGCCGTGCGGAGCCGCCCTTGGCCTGGATCCGCTCGACGACGGCGGAGGCCCCGGCGGTGTCGTGGGCGTAGTTCACGGCGACGTCCCAGCCGTCGGCCGCGAGCCGCTCGGCGATGATCGCGCCGAGACCCCGCGATGCGCCGGTGACGAGTGCGGTTCCCATCGGATTCCTCTCATTCCGGGAGGAACCGCCGCGCGACGCTCACGCGGGCGGGCCGCGCGGAGCGTCCGCGGTCGAGCGCGGCCCCGGCTACGGTGATCTCCTCCGTCTTCGGGAGGAGCCTTTCACAGAGCGGCCCTCACCCCGCGGGGGCGGTGGACGTCAGGAAGCCGGCCGCGGGCCCTACTTGGCGCTGTCGGCCAGATCGGCGATAGCGGTGGCCGCCCGGAAGAACTTGTTGCGGCCCAGGTCGCCGATCGTGTTGATGTGGAAGGCCTCCTTGAGCAGCCGGGCGTCGCCTTCGCTCACTCCCGACAGCGCGGACACCGGGGCCTTGATCAGGTCCGCGAGGGACTTGTTCTCGTACTCCTTGTCCAGCAGCTTGGCCAGGTCCGCAGTAACCGCCATGACTACCCCCGTGGATGTCCCCGCCCGGCCGGAACGCCGGGCACTGATCAGACTTTTCCCCATCGAGTCGCTTATCAGCGGCATCTGATGACAGAACGCGGTAAAAGCGCTACCTCAAGCAATACGGGCCGGTTCAGGCTGCCCGGTCGGCCGCCTCCGCGAGCCCAACCGACCGCTCAGCGGACTCCCCACGAATCGTCGGCATGCTGATCCCGATCGTCGGGTTGACTGATCGCCGGAACGATGATGAAGTTCCCGCCAGCGTCGCGGTGCACCCGGTAAAGAGATCATCGAGGGCATGGAGGCGCCGGAACATGGGACGACCATGGAAACACCCGACGAGCGCCTTACCGCCTTCGGCTACCAATTGATCGACGTACACCTCTGGCTCCGCGAGGAACTGGCCGCACTGCGCGAGGGCGTCGACGCCTACCTCGCTGGCGGCGTGCGCCCCCGCGAGCTGCGGACCCACTGCCTGACCTTCTGCTCCGCTCTGACCAGGCACCACACCGGCGAGGACGCCGACGCGTTCCCGAGGCTGGCCGAGCGGTTTCCCGAGCTGCGCCCGGTCCTGGACGAACTGCGCCGCGACCACCGGCTGGTGGAGGACTCCCTCCAACGCCTGGAGGCGCTCCTCGGCGGTCTGGACCGGCACGCGGACCCCGTCGGCGTACGAACCGAGCTGGACAGCCTCGCCGCGCTGATGGAGACGCACTTCGTCTACGAGGAGAAACGCATCGTCTCGGCGCTCAACGCGTTGAACGCGCCGGGCTGGAACCGTTCCCGGCCCGATTTTCTGCACACCGACGACGCGGAGCGCTGACCGGCTCCCGTGGCACCGCCCGGCCGCCGGGAGGGTCGTCTCATGGTCGACTATGCGACGGAGTGGATCAGCGCCCGAAGGGGCTCAGCGGGTACGGCCGCGCGGCTTGAGAGGGGTGTCGGGCAGGGACGGGGCGGCGAGCGGATCGCCGTCGTAGCCACGGACGATGCCGAAACGATCGCCTGACGACATCCAGTCGGCCCGTGCCCGGGTGATCTCGTCGCCGGTGCGGGCGATGAAGTTCCACCACATGACGATCTTCTCTTCGAACGGCTCGCCGCCCAGCAGCATCAGCCCGCTGTCGCCGTACGCGCGCAGGGGCAGCTCGGAACGGCCGCAGCCGAGATAGAGCATCGAGCCCGGATCCAGCCGGACGCCGTCGACCTCGGTGCTGCCCGACATGGTGAGAACCGCGTACTCGAAGTCGGGCTCGACCGGGAGCCGCACCTCGGCGCCGTCGCCGAGCGTGAGGTCGAGCCCGACGATGGGCGTGTGGGCCGTCCCGGGCGAGACGGCACCGTCCACCTCGCCGAGCAGCACGGTGCCGCGAAGCCTGTCGGCGGTGATGACGGGCAGGTCGGCGTGGTGCTCGAACGCGGGGGCGATGTCGCGACTGGCGTCGGGCAGTGCCACCCACAGTTGCGCGCCGTGCAGAACCGGGCCGTGACCCGCCGGTGACTGCTCGGAATGCGAGATCCCCCGGCCGGAGGTCATCAGACCGAGCTGCCGCGGCCGGATCGTCAGCTCGCTGCCGAGGCTGTCGCGGTGGAGGACCTCACCCGCGTGCAGCCAGCTGACGGTCTGCAGGCCGATGTGAGGGTGTGGCGGCACCTGCATGCCCGGGAGATCGACGATGTCGTCAGGCCCGTAATGATCGACGAAACACCAGGCGCCGACCATCCGCCGCCCGAGGTTCGGCAGCAGCCGACGGACCTTGGTGCTTCCACCGAGCGGGACCGCACGGGGCTCCAGGAGCTCGTGAACGGGTTTCGCGGAGATGTCGGCACGACCACCGCACTCGCGTACGGCGGGTCGCTGATCGAGGTCGCTCACTGGTTCTCATCCCTTCCCGGCCGGGAGCCGGAACTACTCACGTCGCTCTTCCGGCACCAGGTCAAGGTACTCCGGGTGCTTGCCGGTCCATCCGCGGATGACCGGGCGGAACGGCGACACTCCGGCCGATCTCGATGACACGGCTGGGAATTCTATGGTGGGTGGGCACGTGTCGGTCCGTCGTCACCGTTTGAACGGGCGTGATCACCGTGGGTCCGGCCCGGAGCGTGTGCGTGGTCACAGGTGCACCGGCACCTGCCGCGGTGCTGCGCGGTCGGAGCGGATTCTTCGGCAGTCATGCGAGGGCAACCTTCTCCGGAAGTCATGCGGGGAGAATCGCGCGGACGGTCATTGCCGTGTATGGATGCATTAACGACGTCGGCCGGGTCGGTGCGGCCAGACGGTGGTAGGTGAATCGAGCTTCACCGATGCGTTTTCTTCACAGGCGAGACTTTCCGGTGTCGTAACGCTGATCGCCCCTGAGTCTTTTTCACCCCGGCGAAGCGGGTCGCGGTCTGTCGCGAACGGCACAGGCGACTGATGGCATGACCCGGTGAGCTCTCCGAAAGACGCGCGCGCCGACCACGATCGCGTGGCGCCTGGGAACTGCTGCCGCCTGTGCCGTGTCGTTTCCCGTGTCCTCGGCCCACTCCGGCCGACGTCGCCCGCCGCAGGGGCCACCCTCGCAGGGCCTTTCCAGATCGGCCTGCATAGCTCCGGTTGATCATTTTGAGCCGCATGGGTGAGAACATTTGGTGAGACAGGTGGTTATCAGTACGTGGGCGACGTGATCTCCCCGTCCAGAACGGTGCGGAACCGCGCCGATGTGCCGGAGTCCCGAATTCTGTTTACGAACAGAGGTAATCAGCATCAATAGAGCCCTTTGCCTATTACGGGTGTCCGGCTCGGCGTGGTGCCCTCTACCGTGAGGACAGGTCAATACGCCGTTTCGGCGTCTTCCCGGAAGACCGATTCGACGCTCCGTCAATCAGTAGTGACTGAGACCAGGCCGAGCATCCAGCAGGCCCGGTGTCACGTGAGACACAGCCCCGCGCATGAGCGGGAGCGTGGAACCATCACCACCACACGGAGTGATCTTCATGCTCAGACAAGCTCTCGCCACCGGCGTAATGGTGGCTTCTGCCCTCTCCGTTCCGATGATCATCTCCTCCCAGCCCGCGAACGCGGCCGTCACCCCCTCTGCGATCGCCGCGTCGAACGTCACGAGTTCCGCAGTCGGCTGCTGGTCAGGAAGGGGCTGCGAGACCTGCCGCCATCGTCAGACGCGGGTCCGCAGGGTGCTCGTCCAGGAGCGCCTCTACGTCGAGAAGCCGAGGTTCCGCAGGACGTACGTCAAGGAAGTCCGCGTCGCCAAGCATCCTCGGATGCGTCGGGCGTTCGTGGAGCGTCGGGCGTTCGTCCAGCGTCCGGTGCTTCGCCGGCACTTCGTGGAGCGTCCGGTGCTTCGCCGGCACTTCGTGGAGCGTCCGGTGCTCCGTCGTCACTTCGTGGAGCGGCGGATCGTCGAGCATCCGCGGATGCGTCGGGCGTTCGTGGAGCGTCGGGCGTTCGTCCAGCGTCCGGTGCTCCGTCGGCACTTCGTGGAGCGTCCGGTGCTTCGCCGGCACTTCGTGGAGCGTCCGGTGCTCCGTCGTCACTTCGTGGAGCGTCCGGTGCTTCGCCGGCACTTCGTGGAGCGGCGGATCGTCGAGCATCCGCGGATGCGTCGGGCGTTCGTGGAGCGTCGGGCGTTCGTCCAGCGTCCGGTGCTTCGCCGGCACTTCGTGGAGCGTCCGGTGCTTCGCCGGCACTTCGTGGAGCGTCCGGTGCTTCGCCGGCACTTCGTGGAGCGTCCGGTGCTTCGCCGGCACTTCGTCGAGCGT
>NZ_JBFALK010000006.1:0-19502 GCF_040656155.1 Microtetraspora glauca | reverse complement strand
CCGGTACTTCGCCGGCACTTCGTCGAGCGCGGGATCGCCGAGCAGCCGAGGCTCCGCAGGCACTTCATCGCGGAGCACCGCTTCCATGAGCGTGGCTTCCGCGAGCACCGCTTCCACGAGCGCGGCTCCCACGAGCGCGGCTTCCGCGAGCACGGTTCCCACGAGCACGGCGGCAGGGGGCGGCGGTAGGCCCTGTCCGAGTCCCAGGCTCAACTGCTGGGGTACTTTCCCGGACGGCGGGCGCATGAGCTGCCACTGGTCGGAAGCGTGACGACCGCCACGTAGGCACGCGACATCGCCTCGGCGCCGGTGCGTCCCAGAGGACGGACGGGGCCGCTGGAGAAGAGGCAGGGATCACAGCCTCTTCTTCACCGGCTCCGACGTCCACAGACAGATACGAGACGGCACCTGGCCGACCAACCCCCAGATGCCGGCCAACCCTCAGGTGCCGGCGCCGCCACTCGCGGACCTGAGCCGGTCCCTCCCCGCGGCCCGATCAGCGATCGGGTCGCGGGGAGCCGCGTGGCCGGAGAGAGACCAGGCGGAGGCGCGCCCGGCCCCGACGCGCGCGGAGGTGGCGGCCGTCATCTCGGTCTCGACGAACATCGAGTCGCTTGTCACCGGCATCTGATGACAGAACGCGGTGAAAGCGCTAACCCAGGTAGCACCGGCTGCGCGGCGACCACGCGACCATGCCGAGGCGTTCCTCTGTCTCGACCGCGCGCCTGGCGTGGTCACGGGCCGCGTCCCGGTTCCCCATCGCCGCGGCGAGCCCGGCGAGCAGGCCGTGGACGGAGCCGCCGCAGTCGAGCCCCGCCCCGGCGACGGCGATCTCCTCCGCGTGAGGGAGCAGCCGCTCGTAGAGCGGAGCAGGGTCCGGGACGCCGATCCGGGCCGACACCGAGGCCCACAGCCCCATGGGGAACATCCACGTCCAGTCCTCCGGGGGCGGGGCGAACCATCGGGCGGCGAGACCGCGTGCCTCGCTCTCCCGCCCCGACTCGGCGAGCGCGAGCACCGCCGCCGGGCGGCTGATGGGAAAGCTCCACGGCAGGCTCTCCGCCATCCCCAGCAGGGAACCGGACATCGCGGCCAGCGTCCCCCGGACTCGTGCGATGCCGATCTCCATGGCCAGTCTCGACCAGGTGAGGCCGGGCGCTCCGGTCAGGCCGATCATCCGCAGTCCCTCCTCGCGAAGCGTCTCAGCGTCGTCGCAGTGCCCGGACATGAGGGCCACGGCCGCCTCCGCGAGCCGCAACTGACCGCTCAGCTCGGGGGAACGCAGCTCGGCGGCGAGATCGCGGCAGCGGGCCAGTTGCGCGTCGAGCCCGGCGAGGTCCCCGGCCCTGGCCACCTCGCTGACCCGCTGCAACCGGAACGCGAACTCGTCCCGGACGGCGCCGCGACGGGTGGCCAGGCCGATCGCCTCGATCGTCACGCCGGCCGTCCTTCCGAAATGGGACGGCCCGTGGCACGAGTGCAGATAGGCGTTGAACGCCAGCGCGAGCAACTCGGGATCGTCCCGCCGCCTGGCCAGATCAAGCGCCCGCTCGGCGTAGGCGGCGCCGTCGGCGAGCCGGCTGCTGTAGCGCATCTCCAGGCCGAGCGTCGCGAGGATCCGCACCCTGGCCGCGTCGTCCCCCGCCGCCGCGTCGAGCTGGCTCTCCAGGAACCCCACCACGGCGGGATCATGATCTCCGTACTCGCGGCTGCCCCACGTGGTGACCCCGCCGAAGGCCGTGGCGGCCGCGATCACCCGGTCGGGGTCGTCGAGGGCGGTGGCGAGTGCGACGGCTTCCTCGATGGCGTCGTGCGCCTTGGCGTGCTCGCCCGCGTCCCGCAGCGCCCGTCCCAGATCGACGAGCACGTCGCAGCGCATCGGCAGCTCCGCGCTCCCGATGAGGACGCCCGCCGCGTCCCGCAGGTGGCCGACCGCCTCCGACCAGGCCGTCTGCCGTACGGCGAGCGCGGCGGCCGCCCTGGCGTACCGGACGGCCTTCTCCGGGTCGCCGAGCGGCCCGGCGGCGAGGTAGTGCAGCGACAACGCGGTGACACCCGCACCGGTGGCCTCGAGCGCGCCCGCGATCCGCGCGTGCAGACCGCCGCGCCTGACCCTGCCGAGAGAGTCGTAGAGAGCGTCTCTGATCAGGCCGTGGCGGAAGCGGTACCCCCAGGAGTCGGCGTCCTCCACCAGAAGCCCGGCGCCGAGCGCGGGTTCGAGCGCCACCAGCAGTTCCTCGCCCGTCATCCGGGCGGCCTGGGCGAGTACGGCAGGATCGAGTGCCTCGCCCGCCACCGCCGCGAGCGTGAGCGCCTCGCGGGTCCGGTCCGGCAGCGCGGCGACCCGCTGCGCGATCACGTCGCGCACGCCTTCCGGCACCCCGCTCACGGTGCCGCCGCCGCGCAGCAGGGACACCAGCTCGCCGAGGAAGAACGGGTTGCCGCCGCTGCGCCTGGCCAGTTCCGAGGCCAGCTCCGGCTCGCCGGGGAGAACACGTTCGACGTATCGGGCGCACGCCTCCTCGGGCAGGCTTCCCACGGTCAGCCGTTCGACGGCGGGAGCGGCGAGACCGGCGGCGTCCCTCGTGGTCACCACGAACAGCAGCGGCAGCCGGGCGAGGTCACCCGCGATCAGCCGGAGCAGTTCCAGTGACGACGCGTCCGCTCCGTGCGCGTCCTCCAGCACCACCAACCGGTGCTCGGCCACGGCGGCGAGCGCGGTCAGGACCGCCTCGTAGACCTGGAAGCGGTCGCCACCCGGCAGCGGGCGCTCCCCCGTGATCACGTCGAGTGCCGTCCGCGCGGCCGGGCCGCCGAGGTCGCGCAGGACCTGCGCCCACGGCCAGTACGCGGGGGCGCTGGTCGCGTCGACGCAGCGCACCCAGGTGGTCGCGATCCCCGACGCGGCGGCGAAGCGGCGGGCCGCCTCCGCCAGGGTCGTCTTGCCGATGCCCGCCTCGCCCGCCAGCAGCAGGCAGCCCCCGGTGGACCTGACGCCGTCCACGCGGTCGCGCAGCACGGCCAGCTCCCGCTCCCTGCCGATCAGCTCGTCCGGCCGGACCACAGGGACGGCGGCGGACACGGCGGACTCAGGGGAGACGGGGGAGACGGTGACCCCGTGGCTCACGAGCAGCGAGGCGTCCTGGTTGAGCACCGCCACCTCCAGGCGGCGCAGCTCCGGCCCGGGTTCGATGCCGAGTTCCTCCGCGAGCAGCGCACGGCACCTGCGGTAGGCCGTGAGCGCGTCGGCCTGCCGCCCGCCCGCGTAGAGGGCCCGTACGAGCTGGGCCCAGCGGCGCTCGCGCAGCGGCTGGCGCACGATCATGCTCTCCAGCTCGGCCACGGCGGTCTCATGCCGCCCGTCCGCCAGCCACGTCTCGACCCGGTCCTCCGTCGCGGCCTCGTAGATCTCCATCAGCCTGGTCCGGTACGGCACGGCCCACGCGAAGTCGGTGAACTCGGCGAGCGGTTCACCCCGCCACAGGGTGAACGCCCGCTCCAGCTCGCCCGCGGCCACCAGAGCCTCGAAGGCGAGTGCGTCGATCTGTTCCGGGGCGACGTCGAGGAGATATCCGGTGCCCCGGGTCAGCAGGACGGCCGGGGCGACGCGGGGTTTGCGTTCCGGCTCCAGCGTCTGGCGAAGCTGGGCGACGTACGCCTGGAGCGTTCCGAAGGGCGCGGACGGCATAAGGTCGCCCCAAAGCCGCTCCACCAGGACGTCCGCGGGGACGGCCCGGCCGGCGTCCACGAGCAGTAGGGCGAGCAGCGCGCGGCGCATCCGGGCCGTGACGCCGAGCCGCCGATCGGCGCTCCAGACCTCCAGATCGCCGAGCAGGCGGAACGACAGTGACATACCGGTCATTGAACGGGGTCTGACTTGGCTCTCGCTAGTGCGGGGAATTCAGCGATTCACAATCGGAGTCGGCCACTGTCGTCCATATGAGAATTCTGAAGCCGGGAGACACCGGATATGAGCAGGAGACGGGCGGATTCAATCTCGCGGTCACGCACCGTCCCGACGTGGTGGTCCCCGCCGAGTCGGCCGAGGACGTGATCGCCGCGATCCGCCACGCCACGGACGCGGGACTGCCCATCGCGATCATGAGCACGGGACACGGGCCGGGCCTGCCGGCGGACGGCGGGCTGCTCGTCACCACACGGCGGATGGGCAACGTCACGATCGACGCCGCCGCGCGGACCGCGCGGGTCCAGGCGGGTGCCCGCTGGGGTGACGTGATCCGCCCGGCCTCGGCGTACGGCCTTGCCCCGCTCTCGGGGTCGTCCCCCGGCGTCGGCGTGATCGGGTACACCGTCGGCGGCGGGATCGGCCTGATGTCCCGCGCGTACGGCTTCGCGGCCGACCGTGTGCGCGGCCTGGAGATCGTGACGGCGGACGGGCGGCTCAGGCACGTGAGCGCCGTGCACGAGCCCGACCTGTTCTGGGCGCTGCGAGGCGGCAAGGTCACCATGGGCGTGATCACGTCGATGACGTTCGATCTGCTGCCGCACGCCCACGTGTTCGGCGGCAGCCTGATCTACCCGGGCGACTCGGCGCGCGAGGTTTTCACGGCGTACCTCGACTGGACGCGGGGCCTGCCCGAGGCGACGACCACCTCCGTGGCCCTGCTCAGGCCGCCGGGCGCGCCGCCCGTCGTGGCGGTCCGCGTCGTCCACGCCGGTGCCGGCGGCGAACGGGTGGTCGCGCCCATGCGGGCGGCGGCGCCGATCCTGGCCGACACGCTCGCCGACATGCCGTACCGCGACACGCACACGGTCTACAACGACCCCGAGGGCCCGCTGCCCTCGTGGGGGAGGGGCGTGCTGCTCGACGACGTGGACGCGGACGCGGTGCTGGCCGCCGCCGACCAGTCGCTGACGGTCGTCGAGATCCGCCACCTCGGGGGAGCGATGGCCCGTGAGGCCGGGAACGTCGGGAACGCCGTCGGCGGGCGGGAGGCCGCGTACAGCCTGTCCGTCCACGCGGTCTGCGCGCCGGAGGCGATCAAGGCGGGTGACGCCCTGATGGAGGTCGCCGGACCCCGGCCCGCGCAGGTCAACCTGCTGGGACTGACGGGTGACGCCCTACGCGAGCAGCTCCGGGTGGCGTGGAGGCCGGAGGTGATCCGGCGGCTGGCGGAGATCCGGCGTGCCTACGATCCCTCGGGCGTCTTCCGCTTCGGCTACCCGGTGGAGGAATGAACGCGGATGAACAGGGGTGGTGCCGCCGCGCCTCGAAGCCTCGGCTCGGGAGGCCGTGCGAGGATCATCGGCGGGGGTGAGCCACATGCGCGTAGTGATCGCGGGAGGCCACGGGAAGATCGCACTCCGGCTCGAACGGCTGCTCGCCGCACGCGGGGACGAACCGGTCGGCCTGGTGCGCGATCCCGGCCATGAGGCCGACGTCCGCGCGGCCGGCGCGGAGCCCGTGCTGTGCGACCTCGAGCGGACCGGGCCCGGGGAACTGGCCGAGATCCTGCTCGGGGCCGGGGCGGTGGTCTTCGCCGCGGGCGCGGGGCCGGGCAGCGGCGCGGCGCGCAAGGAGACGGTGGACCACCGCGCGTCGGTCCTGCTGGCGGACGCCGCCGAGCGGGCCGGCGTGCGCCGTTTCGTCCAGATCTCCTCGATCGGGGCGGGCGAACCGCCCCCACCGGGGAGCGACGAGGTCTGGGCGGCCTACATCAACGCGAAGACCGCGGCCGAGGAGGACCTCCGAGCCCGGCCGAACCTCAACTGGACCATCCTCCGTCCCGGACGGCTCACCGACGACAAGGGGACCGGCCTGGTGACCCTCGCGGACGTGCCGCTGTCGCAGCACGACCCCGTGTCCAGGGACGACGTCGCCGCCGTCATCGCGGCGCTTCTGGACACGCCGGAGACCAGGCATCGGGTCCTCGAGGTGGTCGGGGGAGGCACTCCGATCCCGCTGGCGATCCGGATCCTGCTGTTCCGCTGACTTTCCAGCTGAGTCACCGGCTGAGTTTCCGGCTGACGTCGCGGACGGGGCGGTCAGCCGCGCTGTCCGCGGCGGAGCGGAAGGGAGCCCTTCGCCGCCGAGTGCCTGTTGGCCGCGACGGCCTTGCTGTTCACGTGGCTGTGCGGCTGGCCGGGAAGATCGGTGCGGCCCCGCTGGCGCGGCTGCGGCTGTGGCGGCTGGTTCCGTTGCGGAGGCGGTGTCCGCTGAGGCGATGTCGTGCCCGGGCGAGCGGTGCCCCGCTCGCCCTCCGGTACGGATTCCGCCCTGGACGCTGTGGGCTCCGGCGTGGACGCGGTGCCGCGCTTCTTCGACTTCGAGCTCATGCCTGTCCAGTTTCCACCACCGAACCGGACAAACAGCCTGAAATATGGATTTGCCGCTTATGTACTGATGGCGGCGGGAGTATCGAGGTGGAGGCGGTGCAGCACCCGACGGAAGCCCCACACGGACACGGCGATCGCCAGGCCCGTGACGGCCACCATGGCGATGGTGCGGAGCAGCAGGAAGCTGCCGATCGACTGGTTCATCAGCAGCCAGATGTTCCCGGCCGAGTTGGCGATCAGCACGAACGCCCACAGGAGCGTGACGCGTACGAAGAACTGCCGGACCCGCTCGTGCCGGAGCACGAACGACGGCAGATGGACGAAGTCCTGGGCGAGTTTCGCCAGCAGGGGGCGCCGTAGTCGCACCGACGCGAGGAAGACCATGCCGAGACAGATCGTGCCGACCTCGGGCTGGATGAAGTAGACGATCGCGCTGCCGGTCCACAACCCGAGCGCGGCCTGCGCCGTGATCGCGACGGCGGTGAGCGCCATCGTGCCCGGAACCCGCTTGCGCCGTACGACGCGCCACAACATGCCGAGGTAGACCCAGCCCATGGCCGCCCAGAGGGCCCCGTTGAGGCCGACCAGGCTGAGCGCCGCGTAGAAGACGGCGAGGGGGGCGAGTACACCTTCGACCAGCATCGGCACCGCCTGCCTCAGGAGAGACGGCAGGTGCGGCAGTGCGAAGGGTGGATGGTCCATGACACTCCCTGGACTGGCGGCGAGACCCGTGTGACCTCGGCGGTCGCCCGCGAGGCGTGGTACGCATCGTCTCCGGGGCGGCCTTGCGGCGTCGGCCCACAGCGTTCGACCAGAGGCGACGGCCTGCGTCAGCGGGGGTGCTTTTGTATGGAGATATCCCCGCCTGTCCGGTTAAACGTCGGCAAATCTACCCCTATTCCGGAAAACTGCCCACCAAGGCCCCCTCCAGGGGAGGGTCAGCCCAGGCTCGTCGTCGCCAGCTTGGCCCCGAAGCCCAGGAAGAGGGCGCCGACGCCCGAGGTCAGCCCCGCCGTCAGCCTGCGCCGCCTCCGGAACTGGGCGGAGACGAACGTGCCTCCGAAGATCAGCATCGTCAGATAGAGCACGCTGAAGATCTGCACGATCGTCCCCAGGATGAGGAACGAGACGGCCGGCGCGGCGTACGACGGGTCCACGAACTGGATGAAGAACGAGACGAAGAACAGGATCGCCTTCGGGTTCAGCAGGCTGATCACCAGAGCCTTGCGGAACGGATCGCCGGTGACGGGCGGCTCCTGGGGCGCGAGCGCCTCGGCGAGGCTGCGGGTCCGCCACCCGCGCCAGGCCGCGCGCAACATGCCGAACCCGATCCACGCCAGGTAGGCCGCTCCGGCGTACTTGACCACGTTGAACAGAATCGGCGTCGACTTCAGCAGCGACGCCACCCCGGCGGCCGACAGCACCATGAGTACCGAGTCGCCGAGGAAGACCCCGGAGGCGGCCCGGTAGCCTTCCCGCACACCGCGTTGCGCCGCCGTGGACAGCACGTAGAGCGAGTTGGGCCCCGGTAGCAGGATGATCAGGAACGCGCCGATGACGTACGACCAGATGTCGGTGATGCCGAAGAACATGAGGCGCGCTTCCATCCGAGTTCGGGGGCCGATGACCCGCCCGCCGCTATTGCAAAAGATGACATATCACGGTATCCCGCGACGCTTGCGCGGCACCCCCGGGCGAATGCTGGAGCCCCTGGAAGGGGAGGGACGCATTACCTATTGACCCTGTGGGAAATGTAGGAAGAGTCTGGACGCATGAGCCTTTGGACGCCTGATCCCACGTTCTATCCCTCGCCACGGGACGCCGCCGCGGCTCCCCGGGAGAAGCTCGCCTACGTCGCCGCCTTCGACCGGTCCGCGGAAAGGCCGGACGCGCTGGCCGTCCTCGACGCCGACCCCGAGTCCCCGGCGTACGGGACCGTCGTCGGCTGGACCGACCTTCCGTACACGGGGGACGAGCTCCACCACTTCGGCTGGAACGCGTGCAGCAGCGCGCTGTGCCCCAACGCGCCGCATCCGCACGTCGAGCGCCGCTACCTGATCGTGCCGGGACTGCGCTCATCGCGGATCTACGTCTACGACACCAAGGGACGGACCAGCCCCGAACTGGTCAAGGTGATCGAGCCCGAGGAACTGGGCAAACGCGCCGGATACTCCCGTCCGCACACCGTGCACTGCGGGCCCGAGGGGCTGTACGTCTCGGCGCTCGGCGGGTTCGGCGAGGACGGGCCGGGCGGCATCGCGCTGCTCGACCACACCTCGTTCGAGGTGCTCGGCAGGTGGGAGGCCGACCGCGGGCCGCAGTACCTCGCCTACGACTTCTGGTGGCACATCAACCACGACGTGCTGGTGAGCTCCGAATGGGGCACGCCGTCCATGATCGAGGACGGACTGGTCGGCGAGCTGCTCCTCGGCCGCAAGTACGGCCACCGCCTGCATTTCTGGGACCTGCGCAAACGCAGGCACGTCCAGGAGATCGACCTCGGCGACCAGTACCAGATGCCCCTCGAACTGCGTCCCGCGCACGACCCGACCAAGACGTACGGATTCGTCGGAGTCGTCACCAGCGTGGAGGACCTGTCCGCCTCGATCTGGGTCTGGTACCGCGACGGCTCCCGCTGGGCGGTCAAGAAGATCATCGACATCCCGGCGGAACCCGCGTCCCCAGACGATCTCCCCGGCCTGCTCAAACCGTTCGGCGCGGTCCCGCCGCTGGTCACCGACATCGACCTGTCCGTCGACGACCGGAACCTCTACGTGTCCTGCTGGGGCACGGGCGAGCTGAAGCGGTACGACGTCTCCGATCCCTTCGCGCCGGTCGAGACCGGCTCCCTGCGCATCGGCGGCGTCGTACGGCGAACCGCCCACCCGGCAGCGCCGTCCGAGCGGCTGGCGGGCGGGCCGCAGATGGTCGAGATCAGCCGGGACGGCCGGCGCGTCTACGTCACCAACTCGCTGTACGGCGCCTGGGACGACCAGTTCTATCCCGACGGGGTCGGGGCGTGGATGGCCAAGGTGGACACGGACTCGTTCACCTTCGACGAGCGGTTCTTCCCGCACGGCGACGACTTCCGCGGCCTGCGCCCGCACCAGACCCGCCTGCAGGGCGGTGACGCCTCCTCCGACTCCTACTGCTACCCGTGACGCTGACCGCGGTCATCCTGCTGGGCGCCTTCCACGGGATCAACCCCGCGATGGGGTGGCTGTTCGCGGTGGCGAGGGGCTTGCAGGAGCGCAGCCGCGACCGGCTGCTGCAGTCCCTCCCCGTGATCGCGCTCGGGCATCTGGCCTCCGTGGCCCTGGTGGCGCTGGTGGTCGGCGCCACCGGGTCCCTGGTGACGGGCACCGCGCTGTCGATCGGCGCCGGCGTGGTGCTCGTCGCCTTCGGCCTGTGGCGCCTGCTGTCGAAACGGCACTTCCGCTGGGTCGGGATGCGGTTGTCGCTCGGCCAACTCGCCGCGTGGTCGTTCCTGATGTCGTCCGCGCACGGGGCCGGCCTCATGCTGCTGCCCGTCCTGACCCGCATCCCGGCCGGTCACCACGGCCACGCCCTGTCCGGCGGCCTGTTCGTCGCCGGCGTGCACACGCTCGCCATGTTCCTCACCGCGGGCGCCGTCGCCCTGGTGGTGTACGAGTTCGCCGGACTCGCGATCCTGCGCAGGGCCTGGTTCAACCTCGACAGGATGTGGGCCGCCGCACTGGTCGGCGCCGGGGTGGTCACCCTCGTCCAGGCGACCTGGTGACAAGCGTGCAGCCGTTCCCAAGTGTGATCCAAGTCATGACGCAGTCCGGGTCAAGGTGTGATCTCTAGGTTTCTCCTCAGGTGCTCAACCGATCAGCGGGGCCATCCGGTGGTGTCAGGTTTCTCGCCGTATGGGAGGAACGTGGAAGCCGAGGTCCTCGGGCGGCGGAGAAGGGCCTCCCCGGGCACCGCGCGTCGTCGCCGGGGCGGAGCGCGAAGGCTAGGGAAAGCGACATGCTGCTGATATTGAGCGACCGCGGCGACGTCACCGTGGACATGGTCCTCCCCAAGATCGAAAGCCGTGGACTGCCGGTCGTGTGGTGGGATCCGGGCGACTTCCCCTCGGGAGGCCGGGTCACCGTGACCTTCCAGGGCGACGAGTCCTCGTTCCTGCTGACCACCGAGGATCGTGTCCTCGACCTGGGCGACGTGACCGCCGTGTGGGTCAGGCGGCCGAACGCGCCCACGGCGGCGGTGAACATGACCGACCCGACGCAGCGCGCGCATGTGGAGCGGGTCTCCCGGTTCTTCATGGCCGGGCTCTGGGACCTCCTGACCGTCCCATGGTTCCCCGCGCGCCCACCCGCCGTGGACAGGGCGCACAACAAGCTCGTCCACCTGGACCGGGCCGTCCGGCTGGGCTTCACGATCCCCGAGACCGTGATGACGAACGATCCGGCCGCGCTGGTCCCCGCGTATGCGAGAAGCGACGGCCATCTGGTCGCCAAGCTCTTCGACTCCCACCGGTTCCTGCTCGACGGGCAGGACCACCGCGTCCACACCACCGCGGTGACCCGTCGCCAACTGACCTCCCGTCACCGCGTACAGCATGAGCCGGTCATCCTGCAGCCGTACGTTCCCAAGGCCGTGGAACTGCGCGTCACGGTGGTCGGCGACCGCGTGTTCGCCGTCGAGATCGACGCGCGGGACGCGCGGGCGGCCCACGACGATCGGCGGCACCACGACGACACCCGCGCGCGGTACGCCGTGCACACCCTGCCCGCGGACGTCGAACGGCGCTGCGTGGACCTGGTCGTGGACCTCGGACTCGCCTACGGCGCGATCGACCTCATCCTGCGGCCGGACGGCGAGTACGTCTTCCTGGAGATCGACCCCAACGGCGAATGGGGCTGGCTGGAGACGAGCACCGGCCTGCCGATCAGCGAGGCCGTCGCCGACTGGCTGGGGACCGCCGCGCGGAACGCCGGACAAAGCCGGGACGCCGGACAAAGCCGGGACGCCGGACAAAGCCGGGACGCCGGACAAGGCAGGGACGCCGGACAAGGCAGGGGAGCCGAAGCCGGCGATGAGGTGCCAGACCGGTCCTGAGAGCGGCCTCGGCGTCCGAGCGACCACCCGCACGCTGCCCGGTAGAGAGGTGACCCGCGTACGGGTTACTCCCGGTGGGAGAAGCCTTCACCTGGGCTGTCCGGGCGCAGCGGGAGTGTCGGCGGGGTCGGATACCTTGCGTGAGGCATTGAATGCGTTGCGTTGTAAGGGGGAGAGGGGATGATGGACGCATGGCCAAGCTCGTGGTCAAGCGCAAGCGCTCGATCCATCGTTTCAGGAGGTCGCCATTGCCGACTTCGAAGCCCGTCGAGGTGGAGTCGCCGCCGGTGGAGCTGTGGGCCTACGCGGTCGAGCGTTATCCGGAGCGCCGGATCGAGCTCGTCGACGGCCGGGTGGTGATCAAAGCCATGCCCGGCAAGATCCACAACGATGTCGTGTTCCTCCTGGTGATGCTGCTGGGGCCCGCTCTCATGGAACGGGGCCTGCGCTCCTGGGGGGACATCACCCTGTTCTTCGGCGTCCATGAGGACCGTTTCCGTCCGGACCTGACGGTCGTACCGCGTGACCCGCGGATGTGGAGCGATGACCACGTCCATGCGGACGAGGTGCTGATGGTCGTGGAGGTCGTCTCGCCCAGCAGCGTTCAGGACGACCACGAGTACAAGCCGGGGCGGTGCGCCAAGGGCAAGGTTCCGCTCTACCTCGTGATCGATCCTGCTCAGGAGATCGTGCGGTTGCTCAGTCAGCCGACCGAGGACGGCTATGACGACGAAGTGAAGGTTCCTCTCGGAGAGAAGCTCTCCCTGCCTGCGCCGTTCGATCTGGTTCTGGACACCGCCCGCCTTCTGGTCTGAGGTCTGGGCCAGGACTCCGCCGACTCCTGCTCTGAAGTCTGATCCTGGACTCCGCCCGACTCGCCTCGATCGACGGAGGCTCCTGTCTGATTCGCTCCACGTTGTCAGGTGTCGCCTGCCGTTCGGCGCCCGGGCGTACATGTCCTCGGTCCGAGGCTCCCCAGTGTCGGCCGACGGCTCTTTTCGCACGCGTACGCCCGCTCCGGCCGAAGATCCACGAGCGGCCGTATGAGCTTGACGTAGACCGCCCGAAATAGCGGGCGGTCTACGTCATTTGTTACATGCCGGCTGTGATGGCCGGACGCCGGTCGCCAGAGCCCGGCGAATTAGGCCTTGTGGCTGGTCGTACGCGGAGCTACGATCCCCACAACTCTTAGGAAACTTTATTAAAAGAATCCTTCACTCCGCCCCCCGACGACACCCTTCGACTCCTGTCAGAAGCGTTCTCCGCCCGCATTCCGCACCACACGCCGCCGATCCGAGGAACCTCCCCACTCGATCAGAGGCCGTGCCATGACGACCGCGCTCACCCCGGCGCGTTCCGGTGCGTCCCTCCTGTTCACGTTCAGGGAGATGATCCCCGGCCGACGCGGGCGCACCGGCGCGCTCCGCGGACGCGCCGACGTCGCGCGGCCACGCCACACGCGTTCCACGATCCTCGCCTCGCACACGGGATGACGCCCATGAAGAAACTGATCACCATCGGCGCGGCCATGCTGCTCGCCGCCGCCGGCTTCCTCTCCACGTCAGGTACGGCGTACGCCGACAACATCGCCGTGAATCCCGGGTTCGAGTCGGGACTGTCCGGCTGGACCTGCTCGGCCACGTCGGGAGCGCAGGCGGTTTCCACCCCTGTGCATGGCGGGTCGAAGGCGCTGTCCGCTTCTCCAGCGGGTAGTGACACGGCCCGCTGCGAGCAGTCGATCGGGGTCAAGCCGTCCACGGCGTACACACTGTCGGCGTGGGTGCGGGGGAACTACGTGTTCCTCGGCGCGACGGGCACGGGCGTCAACGTTCAGACCTGGGCGGCGCCGGGTGCGGCGTGGACACAGGTGACCACGTCGTTCACGACCGGATCCTCGACCAGCAGCGTGTCGATCTATGTCAACGGTTGGTACGGCCAGGGTGCGTACTACGCCGACGATGTGGTGCTGGACGGTCCGGGGACCAGTCCGTCCCCGTCGGCGAGTCCCTCGGCGAGCCCGTCAGCGAGTCCGTCTGCCAGTCCGTCCGCCAGTCCTTCGGCGAGCCCGAGCACGTCTCCCACCAGCCCGCCACCCGGTGGCAGGCTGTTGGTGGGCTACCTCCACGCGTCGTTCGCCAACGGATCCGGATATGTCCGGATGGCCGATGTGCCCGCCGAATGGAACGTCATCAACCTGGCCTTCGGTGAGCCCACCTCCGTCACCTCAGGGGACATCCGGTTCACCCGTTGCCCGGTGGCCGAATGCCCGACCGTCGAGAGCGACGCCGACTTCATCGCGGCCATCCGGGCCAAGCAGGCGGTGGGCAAGAAGGTCCTCATCTCGATCGGCGGGCAGAACGGCCAGGTCCAGCTGACCACCACGGCCGCCCGCGACGCCTTCGTCCGTTCCGTCGCCGCGATCATCGACAAGTACGGCCTGGACGGCCTCGACATCGACTTCGAGGGTCACTCGTTGTCGCTCAACTCGGGCGACAACGACTTCAGGAACCCGACCACGCCAGTGATCGTCAACCTGATCTCGGCCCTCAAGACCCTCAAGGCCAGGTACGGCTCGGGCTTCGTCCTGACGATGGCGCCCGAGACCTTCTTCGTCCAGCTCGGCTACCAGTTCTACGGCCCGGGGCCGAACGGCGCCGCGGACGCCCGCTCCGGCGCGTACCTCCCGGTGATCTACGCCATGCGGGACGACCTGACCCTGCTGCACGTACAGGACTACAACTCGGGGCCGATCATGGGCCTCGACGGCCAGTACCACACGATGGGCGTGGCCGACTTCCACGTCGCGATGACCGACATGCTGCTCACCGGCTTCCCCGTGGCCGGTGGCACCACCTTCCCCGCGCTCCGTCCCGACCAGGTGGCGATCGGCCTACCGGCCGCGCCCTACGCCGGGAACGGCTTCACCACGGTCGCCGAGGTCCAGAAGGCGTTCGGCTGCCTGGCGAAGGGGACCGGCTGCGGTTCCTACCGGCCGCACGGCGTCTTCTCCGGCCTACGCGGCCTGATGACGTGGTCCGTCAACTGGGACAAGTACAACGGCTACGAGTTCTCTCGCAGCCATCGGGCGTACCTCGACGCGCTCTGATGATCCCCACCCCCCACCATCCTTGCGAGGAACGATGAGATTCCGATCAAGCATGCGCGTCAGAGCCGCGGTCGCGGCCGTCGCGCTCGCCCTCGTCGGCGGCGTCATCGCCGCGGCGCCCGCGGACGCGGCGTCGGCCACCGCCGTGTTCACCAAGACCCAGGACTGGGGAACCGGTTTCGAGGGCAAGTACGTGATCACCAATGGCACGTCCTCCTCGATCAGCGGCTGGAAGGTCGAGTTCGACCTGCCCGCCGGCTCCACCGTCGGCTCGTTCTGGGACGCCGCGATGACGCGGAACGGCCAGCACTTCACGTTCACGAACGTCGGCTGGAACGGCACGATCCCGGCCGGCGGCACGGCGAGCTTCGGCTTCAACGGCAGTCCGGGCGGCGTGGGGTCCACCCCTTCGAACTGCCTGCTGAACGGCGCGTCCTGCGGCGGCGGCACCTCCAGCCCCTCCCCGTCCCCGTCCGCGGGCGCTCCCGGCACGCCCGGCACGCCCACGGTGACCGGCGGCACGAACGCGTCGATCTCGCTGTCCTGGTCCGCGTCGAGCGGCACGGTGACGGGCTATCGCGTCTACGAGGGCGGTACGCAGGTCGCCCAGGTCACCGGTACGTCCGCCACGATCTCCGGCCTGTCCGCCTGTTCCTCGCACACCTACACCGTCAGGGCGTACAACGCGAACGGCGAGTCGGCCGCGAGCGGGGCGGCGACCGGGACCACGACGGGCTGCTCGACCAGCGGAAAGCTCTCCGGCGCGCCGTACCTCTACGAAGGCTGGGGCAATCCGCCGAGCCCGACCACGGTCATGAACGCCACCGGCGTCAAGGCGTTCACGATGGCGTTCATGTTGTCCGGGGGAGGCTGCACGCCCGCCTGGGACGGGCAGCGCCCGCTGACCGGAGGCGTCGACGCGCAGGCGATCTCGCAGATCAAGGCCGCCGGCGGCAACGTACAGATCTCCTTCGGCGGCTGGCAGGGCAACAAGCTCGGCCCGAACTGCTCGTCGTCGGCGGCATACGCCTCCGCGGTGCAGCAGGTCATCAACGCCTACGCCCCCGCGGCGGTGGACTTCGACATCGAGAACACCGACGAGTTCGAGAACACGACGGTGCAGGACCGCATCCTCAACGGCCTGAAGATCGTCAAGCAGAACAACCCGAACACCAAGGTCGTCGTCACCTTCGGCACCACCACCACGGGCCCGAACTCCCACGGCGTCCGCCTGATCAACCAGGCGAAGGCGCTCGGCGTCGACATCGACAACTACACGATCATGCCGTTCGACTTCGGCGGCGGCGCGAACATGTACCAGAACACCGTCAACGCCGCCGAGGGCCTGAAGAACGCGCTGAAGTCCGCCAACGGCTGGACCGACGCGCAGGCCTACGCCCACATGGGCATCTCCGGCATGAACGGCCTGTCCGACCAGCAGGAGCTGACCTCGGTGGCGACCTGGACCCAGATCCGTGACTGGGCCAATTCCAAGGGGCTCGGCCGGCTGGCCTTCTGGTCCGTCAACCGTGACCGCGGCTGCCCCGGCGGCGGCGTGGCGGAGAACTGCAGCGGTATCGCTCAGGCGGACTGGGAGTTCACCAAGGTGACCGCGGGATTCTGACCGAACGCGGTACGGCGACCGGCACGGTAGGCGGCCCAGCGCCCCACATCGTGCCGGTCGCTCCGCGACGGCGACAGGAAACCGATCACCATGCCGACGAAGGTCGCGACTCCGAGCACGATCCACAACCGCAATTTCATGACTTCTCCCCGATATCACTTTTCGCATCCGTGACGCGACACTCTGTCGCGGAAATCCCCGAAATCTTCCTTCCCCAAGTGGCCGACAGAGCCACCCATCGGGCAGTCTTGGGACCGTTATGGATTACGCGATTCCCACGGGCCTCGTTCTCGTCTCCGGTGTGCTCCTTGCTCTGCTCGCACAACGGAAGGGATGGAAACCGTCGCTCACCGTCACCCTGGCGATCGGCATCGGCTTCCGCGTCCTGATCATGGTGCTGTCGGCCAAGGACAGCTGGCAGCCGATCGACTTCGTGAACAGCTTCCGCCCGGCGGGCGAGGCGATCCTGAACCACCGCGATCCGGTGCTGGAGAGCAACGGCGGCTGGCACTTCCTCCCGACGATCCCGTACGTGTACGGGCTGCTGCTCTGGTTCGGCATCCCCTGGGAGGTCGCGGGCCGGCTGGTCACGGTCGTCTCCGACATCGTGCTGATCCCGCTCGTGGGCAAGCTGGCAGGTGGGGCGACCGAGAGACTCCGCGCGTTCCAGTACGCCTGCAACCCTCTCGCGGTCCTCGTCGCCTCCGTGCACGGCCAGGTCGAGCCGGTCTCGCTGGTGTTCGCCGTCGCGGCGTACGTCGTGGCCCGAGGCCCGAACGGCTGGACGCTCCCCGCCCCCCTGCCGTGGACGCGGCCGGCCGACTTCCTGGGCCGCCTCATCCATCCGACGGACGCGGACCGGGCGGCGACCGGGCGTGCCGTCTGGGCGGGCGTGCTCATGGGGATGGCGCTCTGCGCGAAGAGCTGGCCGGTGATCCTGGTGCCGGGGATGCTGATGCTCCTGCCCGGGCTGCGTTCCCGCGTGGTCTCCCTCATCGCCGTCGGTGTACCCCCGGTGTTGTTCCTGCTCACTCTGCCGATCGGCGGGTGGACCGCGTGGAACCAGCTTCCCGAGGTGCTCAAGACGATCGGTCTGCGCCCGAGCGACGTCCGGCCGATCACGGGTGACTGGGGCTGGACGGCGGTGCTCAACGGTGGCGACTGGGTGCTCAGCCCGACGTCGCTCAAAATCGGCCAGTACCTCATCTACGCGTCTCTCGTGGCCTGCGTGATCTGGTGGCGCAAGGCCGACCCGATCGACGTCACCATCGCGATCGTGCTGGCTTTCATGATCTTCACGCCGAGACTCGGGGCGCAGTACCTCATGTGGTTCATGCCGTTCCTCGTCGCGCGGCCCACCCGCTGGGCCTGGCCGGTGATCATCGGCAGCACCCTCTGGGCGGCCGTCGGGTATCTCGTGCTCACCCAGTTCACCGGCGCCGAGTGGGGCGAGTTGCACGCTCCATGGGCGATCAGCTCCATAGTGCTGTTCCCGCTGCTCATCGCGGGGATGCCGTGGCGCCGGCGCGTCGCGATGGAGGGAAGGCTCGCGTGACGGCGCGGCCCGGGGTCACGGCCGCTCAGGAGGGTCGGACGTCACCCTGATCGTCAGGCCGTCACCTGACGATCAGCCGGATCAGGTGCCCGTGGCTCTTGAACCCGGGCGGATCGCCGTCCAGCACCCCGGTGACGCAGTCGAACACGCCGGGCTCGCTCTGCCGTACGAAGAAGACGGTCTCGGCGATCGAGGAGAGCAGGCGGATCGCGTCACGGTGGACGTCCACGCCCTCCCTGTCACCGGCCAGCGAGACCGTGACCTCGTAGACGCCGTCCTGGAGGAGCCGCTGGCTGGTGAGCAGCCACTCGGAACCGCAGGCCCGGCGCAGGTGCGGGAGCAGATGGACCTCGGGTTCCTCGGTGACCCAGCCATCCCGTCTCATGCAGTCCATCAGCAGTTGGACCTGCGGATCCATGGCCGAGCCGTTCGCGATCCCGGTCTGCCGCTCGTCGATGTCCCATCGCCGCATGGTTCGACCATACGCGTCGCCGGTGCGGCGCCTGTGTGGCCCCGCCGTACGTCCGGCGAGGTCAGGCGGCGGAGCCCGGAGACCCATCGTCCGAGGGCAACCGTCCGGACACCAGGGAGGCCGCCCACTTGCCGTTGGGGTCGCTGTCGACGAGCAACGCGCGTACGAGCAGGCTGAGCGGGATCGCCAGCAGGGCGCCCAGCGGTCCGAGCACCCAGGTCCAGACGATCAGCGACAGGAACGTCATCGTGGTGGACAGGCCGACCGCGTCTCCCAGGAACTTCGGCTGGATGAAGGACTGGATCACCACGTTGATCGCGATGTAGGCGACGATCACCAGGACCATCGTCTTCGGGCCGCCTGAGAGCAGCCCCAGCAGGGCGGGCGGGATCAGCCCCAGGATGAATCCGATGTTCGGTACGTAGTTCGTGATCAGCGCGAAGACTCCCCAGAGCAGGGGAAGCGGCACGCTCAAGGCGTACAGCGCCACGATGTCCAAGGCCGAGCAGATAGCCCCGAAGATCGTCGAGACGATGAGGTAACGCCGTGTCTTGTGCGTGAACGTGGTGAACGCGTTCACCAGGGCGGGGCGCTCCGCACGGGCGGCCGTCAGGATCCGCGAGTAGATCGGAGCGTCCAGGCTCATGGCGAGGAGCATGACCACGATGAGGAAGAGGAGCGAGAACACGCCGAGCAGGCCCGAGAGCACGCTCTGGGCCAGCTCGATCAGCTTGCCGGGATCGAAGGAGGCCAGGGCCTTGTTGATCTGTTCGCTGCCGTAGCCGAGCGACGCGGCCCACTTCTGGAGATTGGCGATGAGCTCGTTGAACTGGTTGGCGTACGTCGGCGTGAGGATGGCCAACTGGGCCGCCGCGAAGCTGAGAACGGCGACCATGCCGAGGAGGACCACCAGCAGGACCAGCAACGGGGCTGCGACGAGCACCCACACGGGGGCATTGCGGCGGTAGAGCCAGTCGCGGAGCGGAGAGACGGCGATCACGAGGGTCAGCGCGAGGACCACCGGCCCGACGATCGACTGGACTGCCTGAATGCCGGCCAGAACGATGACGGCGGCAGCCGTGCAGACCAGAACGATCAGGGCACGAGGTAACCGCTGTTCAGCCACCACCTGTTTCTACCTGATCCACAAGGAAAGATCGATCAGTGCCCCTGTCCGCAGGTTCCTCCCGGCAGGTACGGCTGTCGCACGACCTGCCCCGGCGTTTCGCGGCTCGATCACTCTGAGCGAGCTGTTAATCTTGTCCAGTCGGCGCAGCCCGGCGCCTTCCCTCCCCTTCCGCTTGGCGGTTCAGGCATGGGACGGCGTGGGCTAAACTCGACAAGCCTCCTCAAACGATCA